>NZ_JANRML010000001.1:0-383825 GCF_026930265.1 Corynebacterium pilbarense | reverse complement strand
AAGCCTGTTTTAAGATGAGGTTTCATTTGAGGTTCCCAGGAGACTACTGGGTTGATAGGCCGGACCTGGAAGCACAGCAATGTGTGGAGGCGACCGGTACTAATACACCAATAAACACCATTCACACACACCAACAAGGTTGTGAACACCGCGAAGAAACACAAAAGCATTCTGCTTGCGTCCACTGTGCAGTCACTGACACAACACACCACCACCGCCACTAAGCGGAGGTTGGCCAACATAATTGCATAACGCTGACTTTGATCAGCCGAACATGCCCCGTATAGGTGTGTCGGTGGTTGATGGCGGCGGGGAAACGCCCGGTCCCATTCCGAACCCGGAAGCTAAGCCCGCCCGCGCCGATGGTACTGCTCCCGGGAGGGAGTGGGAGAGTAGGTTACCGCCGACCCAACAACTTCACACACAAACACCCGCCGCACCAACACTGATGGTGCGACGGGTGCTTTGGCATGTGCGCCGGCAGTGACCCACCGAGACCACCCCGCTGGACTCCGCATTGCGGACAACCACAGCACCACCCATGATTGGCCCACACCCACCAAATCCTTGCCCGGTCCATGCTCCGCATTGCGGACAACCACGCCGGCACCAACAATGGGTGCTTACCCACGGACCATGTCGCTGGCGGTGTCGCAAAAGTTCACGCCGGCGATTTTCCACCTGGGTAAACAGCCGCCGAAAACGGCCGACTCGTCAGCTTTTACGAGACCAACCCGGTGATGATCCGCATTGCGGACAACCACGACGGCACCCATCATTGGCCCACACCCATGAAAAGCCGGGGCGAAACTACCCGGCGGGGCGCGACCTGCCAACTGGGGGTCACAGAGGTCGCGGGGCCAGCACACGCAGCCACGATGACGTCTCCTGTTCGGCGGAAGTCGAGTACCGGACGTCGAGCACACCCGCCTGCACCGACGGACTCGACCTCCACCACTCGACCAACAACACACCCACAACAACCCGAGACCGGTCCACACTCCGCACTGCGGACAACCCCAGCAACACCCATCATTGGTGCGCACCCACAAATATTTCCGAGTGGCACCCCCACAAACCGACAATCCACCTGGGCAAACAACGGCCGAAAATGGGCGGATCGTCAACGTTTACGAAAACCGCCCCCGCGAACATCCGCAATGCGGACAACCACGACGGCACCCATCATTGGCGCACACCCACCAATTACCGGGTCAGGCACCCTGCACCGGCACCCCACGAACCGACAATCCACCAGGGCAAACACAGCGCGACGTGTACGACCAGTGCGATAGCCCGTAGGTAGGTTCTGGTTGCGGGGGCTGCGAGCGCGGGAGCGCGCGGCGGAACCTGCAGGTGGTGGGAGTCATCTGTGCCGGAGTGCGCAGCTTTCCTATAATGGTCGAGATTAGAAACGGAGGTCCCCTATGGCAGATGTGGACGAGGGAAGAGAGCGGGAGCGCTCTTTCGGCGACAACGGTCGCAAGGACGGCTCACGCGGGGAACGCGGCGGCCGCGATGCCCGTAACCGTGATGGTCAGAGCGGATCCCGTGGTGGTGGATCCCGTCGGGGCGAAGGCCGTGGTCGAGACGGTGAGCGTCGCCGAGATGGAGGACGCAACGGCCGGCGCGGCGACGGTCGGCGCGGTGAGGGCCGCGGACGCGATGGTGACCGTCGCAGGGGCCGTGGCGGCGTGCGTCACGACCGTTCCAACCCGCGCCGTGAGGGCTTCCGCGAGGACCGCATGGCGCAGAAGGAGCAGGAGCCCGATCTGCCGCAGGGCCTGGAGGTCTCCGACCTGGATCCTTCTGTGCTACAGGATTTGAAGGTGTTGTCGAAGGATAATGCGGAGCGCGTCGCAAAGCATATGCTCATGGCGACCGACCTGCTTTACGACGATCCGAAGCTCGCGCTTCAGCACGCGCGCGCAGCGAAGAACCGCGCGGGGCGCGTCGGAGTGGTGCGCGAGACCAACGGTGTCGTCGCGTACCACGCCGGCGAGTGGAAGGAAGCGCTGTCTGAGCTGCGTGCCGCTCGTCGTATCTCAGGCGGTCCTGGCTTGCTGGCTGTGATGGCGGACGCTGAGCGCGGTCTTGGGCGCCCGGAGAAGGCGCTGGAGCTTGGCCGCAGCCCTGAGGCGCGCGAGTTGGACGAGGCCGGCCAGATTGAGTTGGCGATTGTCCTGGCTGGTGCTCGTCATGATCTCGGCCAGCATGAGTCTGCAGTTGCGCAGCTGCAGCGGTTGAACCCGTCGCTGGATTCCCAGGGCTTTGAACACGCCCGCCTGAGCTACGCCTACGCGGACGCGCTTCTGGCTACTGGTGAGAAGGCTGAGGCGAAGCGGTGGTTCGAGCACGTGGCCAAGATTGACGTCGACGGCATGACTGACGCGTCCGAGCGTGTGGCGGAACTGGGCTAGGCCTATGACGCTTGCGGCGAACCACGACGGCCTGCTGCTGGACCTCGATGGCACCGTCTGGTCTGGTGGCGAGGCGATTGAGCACGCCGTCGAGGCGATTAACGCCTCGGGCCTGCCAGCGATGTACGTGACCAACAACGCCTCTCGCAGTGCCAAGGATGTTGCGGAGATGCTCCGGGCCATTGACCTTGATGCGGCTGAGGGGGACGTGCTCACGTCCGCGATGGCGGCGGTGACCATGGCGGCGCGCTATCTCGATCAGGGCGATGCGGTTTATGTCGTGGGCGCGCCGTCGCTGCGTCAGCTCGTTCAAGAGGCCGGCTACCGGATCGTGGACAGCGCCGACGACGCGCCAAAGGTGGTGCTGCACGGCCACAACCCGGACACCGGGTGGCGCCAGCTGTCGGAGGCGGCGCTGAGCCTGCAGCGAGGGGCGAAGTACCTGGCCACGAACCTGGACACCTCGCTGCCGATGGAGCGCGGCTTCATAGTGGGCAACGGGTCCATGGTCGCGGCTGT
This sequence comes from Corynebacterium pilbarense, assembly GCF_026930265.1. NCBI lineage: Bacteria > Bacillati > Actinomycetota > Actinomycetes > Mycobacteriales > Corynebacteriaceae > Corynebacterium > Corynebacterium pilbarense. The sequence continues at coordinate 380,886 of NZ_JANRML010000001.1, read as the reverse complement.
GACCTCGGCGACCGGGGTTGTGCCGGAGGCGGCAGGCAAGCCGGAGCCGGCAATGTTCACCCAGGCTGCGCAGTCGCGCGTCATGAAGAAGCCCCTCGCCGTGGGCGACAGGCTGGACACGGACATCGCCGGCGGCGTCGCCGCAGGCATGACCGCTCTGCACGTGCTCACCGGCGTTTCCGGCCCGCACGCGCTGCTGCAGGCGCCGCCGGAGCACCGCCCGACCTACATCGCGGCGGACATGCGCGGTCTCAGCGAGTCGCCTGAGCAACTCTCTCCGGGTGCGCAGGAGGGCTTTGCGGCGCGTATCGACGGCTCCGCCATCGTCCTCACCGGCGGCAACGCCAACGCCTCCAGCTTGGCTGCCCTCCGCACCGCGCTCGACGTGGCGTGGCAGCAGCCTGACCCGCCGGCTGAAGTGCGCGCGGATTCTGACGCCGCTGAGGCGGCGCTCGCAGAGTGGTGGTGACGCTGATGAACCCCGCTCCGATTCCCCGCGATCCGCGGGCACCGAAGGTCAGCGCCGACGAGGTGACACAGCGCGTTGAGTCGATCCTGGCCGAGCCGACGGATGGCCTCGCAGCGGAGGTGGACGCGCTGACTCGGGCGCACGCGGTGCTGCACGAGGCGCTGTCCGACAATTAGTTAAGAAAGGGGGCCGCTACCGTGGCACCGAAACGCACCCGGCTCGACGCGGAACTGGTCCGCCGTAAGATCGCGCGCTCGCGTGAGCAGGCGCAGAACTGGATCAAGGAAGGTCGCGTCCAGGTCGGCGGTTTTACCGCCACGAAGCCGGCGACGGTGGTGGAGCCGGATGCTTCCATCAAGGTCAACACTGACGATGTGGACGATTGGGCATCGCGCGGGGCGCACAAGCTGCTTGGCGCGCTTGAGGTGTTTGGCGGGGGCGGGCTTGTCGTCGAGAAGCGAAAGGCGTTGGATGCTGGCGCCTCGACCGGCGGGTTTACTGATGTGCTGCTGTCGCGTGGCGTAAGCGAGGTCGTCGCGGTGGATGTGGGCTACGGGCAGTTGGTGTGGCGGCTGCAGAACGACGAGCGCGTGCGCGTGCTGGACCGCACCAACATCCGCAACCTCACCCCAGAGATGATGGGCGGGCCGGCGGATCTGATGGTCGGAGACCTGTCGTTTATCTCGCTGAAACTGGTGCTGCCAGCGCTGGTGGAGTGCATGGTCGACGGTGCGGACATGCTACCCATGGTCAAGCCGCAATTCGAGGTAGGCAAGGACCGCCTCGGCAGCGGAGGCGTGGTGCGCTCCTCAGAGCTGCGCGCGGAGGTCACCCTGGACGTCGCGCGTTTTGCGCAGTCGCTGGGCCTGTCCGTGCGCGGGGCGACGGCGTCCCCGCTGCCGGGGCCGAGCGGCAACGTGGAATACTTCCTGTGGCTGGTCAAAGACGGGGGCGAGCAACAGCTTGACGACGACCCACTGGCCGCGCTGGTCAACCGCGCGATCGAGGAAGGACCGAAGTAGATGGGAACACGCCGCGAGATCCTGTTGGTGCCGCACTTGTTCAGGGCCTCCAACATTGATTCGGCGGCCCGGGCGGCGCAGCTTCTGCAGCAGGCGGGCATTGAGGTCCGCCTGCTCGAACAGGAGCAGATGGATGTCATCGAGACCAACCCGGTGCTGTGCGGGCTGACCCGCGCGAAGGCGGACGACTCCGCGGCTGCGGGGTGCGAGTTGGTGCTGGTGCTCGGCGGCGACGGGACGTTTCTGCGGGCGGCGAGCTACGCGCGTGCGCAGGATATTCCGGTGCTGGGCATCAACTTGGGCCACGTGGGGTTTCTCGCGGAAGGAGAAGCGTCGAGTCTGGAAAAGGTCATCGGCCAGGTGATCGACCGCTCGTACCGCGTGGTGGAGCGGATGACGTTGGACGTTTCTGTGCTCGGCGAGGGCGGCGAGGTGCTCGGCCACAGCTGGGCGCTCAACGAGTGCAGTATTGAAAACTCGGATCGCACCCGCGTGCTGGACGCGACGCTGGAGGTGGATTTCCGCCCCGTGTCCTCATTCGGCTGCGACGGCGTGCTCATTTCCACACCGACGGGCTCAACTGCGTACGCGTTTTCCGCGGGCGGGCCGGTGATGTGGCCGCAGCTGGAGGCGATCCTGGTGGTGCCGAACAACGCCCACGCGCTGTTTGCCAAGCCCCTGGTGGTCGCGCCGACGTCGACTGTTGCGGTGGAATCGGAGCGGCAGACCACGCAGGCCACCGCGGTGATGGACGGCCAGCGCCGCCTGACGGTGCCCGCCGGTTCGCGCGTGGAAGTGGTGCGGGGCGAGCGTGGGGTGCGCTGGGTACGCTTGGACGACAGACCGTTCACGGACAAGCTCGTGGACAAGTTCCAGCTCCCGGTTTCCGGGTGGCGCGGCCCGCGCGGGGCGTAAATCTGACAGGGAGGCACGTTTTTGCTCGCTGAGATCGCTATCTCCAACCTTGGCGTGATTAGCCACGCCTCGTCTGAGCTTTCGCCGGGGTTGACTGTGCTCACCGGCGAGACGGGCGCGGGTAAGACGATGGTGGTCACAGGCCTGCGCCTGCTCACCGGCGGGCGTGCGGACGCCTCCCGCGTGCGCACCGGCGCCAACAGTGCGGTGGTGGAGGGCGCGTTTGGCACCCAAGGCTTGCCGGATGAAGTGCGCGAGGCTATCGACGCTATTGCGGCCGGCGCAGGAGCCGAACCGGACGAAAATGGCGAGTACCTGGTGTCGCGCTCTGTGAAGGCCTCGGGGCGCTCCAGCGCGCACCTCGGCGGGCGCAAGGTGCCGGCGGCGACGCTGAGCGAGCTAGCAGGCCACCTGCTTACCATCCACGGTCAGAACGACCAGCTGCGGCTGATGGCGCCGGAACAGCAGTTGGCGGCCCTCGACCGCTTCGATCCGGCCATCCAGACCAAGCTGGACGCGTACCGCGAGGCATACACCGCGTGGCGCAGCGCCGCGAAGGAGCTGAAGGAGCGCACGGAAAAACGCCTGGAGCTGGCGCAGGAGGTGGACCGCCTCCAGTTCGCCATCGACGAGATCGATGCGGTAGCACCGCAGGCCGGCGAGGACGAGGAGCTGGTGGCCACCATCAACCGTCTCCAGGATGTGGACGCGTTGCGCGAGGCGGCCGAGACCGCGCTTGTGGCTATCGACGGCGCGGACGCCGTCGGCGGTGTCGGCGGGGAAGAAGAGCCCGCCTCCGACCTGATCGGCCGCGCCCAGGCCGCACTCGAAGGCGCGAGCGACCAGGAGCTGCGGGACCTGGGGGCCAGGCTGGGCGAGGTCGCCGGCGTGCTCTCCGACGTCTCCGCGGAGCTGGGCAGCTACACCAGCGGCCTTCCGTCCGACCCCGAGGAGCTGGAGCGGTACCTGCAGCGCCAGCAAGAGATCAAGGGTTTAACCCGCAAGTACGCCCCGGACGCGGCTGGTGTGGTGGCGTGGCGCGACAAGGCTGGGGCACGGCTGGCGAAGATCGATACGTCGGAAGGTGCCGTCGAAAAGCTCAAAGCGAAGGTGGCCGAGCTCGAGCGGGCGATGACAAAGCATGCGGCCGCGCTGACGAAGGCGCGCACGAAGGCCGCGGGCAAGTTGGGCGAGGCGGTGACCGAGGAGCTGCACGGGCTGGCGATGCCGAAGGCGCAGCTCACCGTCAACGTCACACAGGCCCAGTACGGCCGCGACGGGGCCGACGCGGTGGAGATTCTGCTCGCGCCGAATAGCGCGCTTGAGCCGAAGCCGCTGGCCACGAGCGCCTCCGGCGGCGAGCTGTCGCGCGTGATGCTCGCGCTGGAGGTCATCTTGTCTGAATCCTCCAGTGGCGCAACGCTCGTCTTCGACGAGGTGGACGCGGGCGTGGGCGGGCGCGCAGCAGTGGAGATTGGCCGGCGCCTTGCGCGTCTGGCCCGCGGCAACCAGGTCATCGTGGTCACGCACCTGCCGCAGGTCGCAGCCTATGCTGACACGCACCTGCACGTGTCCAAGGACATCGGTGACGTGGCCGTGACCTCCGGTGTTGCTGCACTGCAAACGGAAGAACGCATCGAGGAGTTGGCCCGCATGATGGCCGGCATGGACGATTCGGACACCGGCCGCGCCCATGCCGCCGAGCTGTTCGAGCGCGCACAGGGTGAGGTGGCGCAGTTGCGCGGTTAGTTCCCCGCGCGCCTCCCCGGTTCAGGCAGGTCATCGTTGCACAATGGTGCGCATGACTGTTGCACCCTCCGCTCAAGAACCGACCAAGGAACCGCCCGCGTCCGAGCTGCGCGGCACCTTGCGCGACTGCTCCCCGCAGGGCAAGGGACTGGGCAAGCTTAGCGAGGGCGACATCGTATTCGTGGACGCACCCGACATGCAGCGCCGCCTGGCTGAACAGATCATCGCGCGTCGCCCCGCGGCGGTGGTCAACCTCGCGCCATACTCCACTGGCACGCTGCCCACGTTCGGCCCGCACTTGCTTCTCGACGCCGGCGTGCCACTGTTCGAGGCAGCTGGCACGGACCTGCGCGGGAAGATCCGCGACGGCAAGAAAGCTACTGTCTCGCCGACCGGCCAGATCACCGTGGGGCGCAAGGTTGCCGGCCAAGCGCAGCCGGTGACCCGCACCGAGGTGGACGCCACGTTCTCCCAGGCTCAGCGCGGTCTGGTGGAGAACATGGAGGCTTACTTCGGCAACACCATCGAGTTCATCCACTCGGAGGCGGCGCTGCTTATCGACGGCGTCGGCGCCCCGGAACTCGGCGACATCATGACAGAGCGCAAGGTGTTGGTTGTCTCGCCGGCTCCCGACACTCGCCAGCGCATGGAGGAGCTGAAGAACTTCATGCAGGAATACACGCCGGTTGTCATCGGCGTTGGTGCCGCCGCGGACACGCTTGCGTCCATGGGCTACGCGCCGGACATCATCGTGGGCGACCCGAAGGACGTGGCGTCTGAGAACCTGCGCTCGGACGCGAAAGTGATCCTGCCCGCGGAGCCGGACGGCTACGCGTCTGGTTTGGAACGCATTCAGGATCTGGGCGTGGGGGCCATGACGTTCCCAGCTGCGACGGATTCCCCGACGGACCTTGCGATTTTGCTGGCGACGTTCCACGACGCCGAGATGATCGTCACCGTGGGCCAGCCGGTGGAACTGGACCGTATCTTCGCGGATTCCGCTACCACCGCGGGCACCCCGGCCACGGAACCGGCGGCGCTGCTCGCGCGGCTGAAGGCGGGGCGCAAAATCGTGGATTCCTCCGTGATTACCAACCTGTACGCTGTCGAATCCAGCGCAGGTGTGGCATGGGCGTGGGCGATCCTCGGCGTACTGGTCGCCGCCGCGGTGGCGATCCTGATTGCCGGGCTGGGCGGCGACGGCAACTTCGCCGACAACCTCGTAGACACCTGGAACACCATCGCGCTGACGGTGCGCGGCTGGTTCGACGGCTGGACTAACTAGGAGGGCAGTGTCTGATGGCAAAGACTCAAGGCAGGGTAGGCCTCATCGCAGCTGGCCTGGGATGGGGCGCAGCGCTCGGAATTGCGCTGGGCGCTTTAGTGCTGGCACCAGCGATGCCGGGAAAGGTGGACCTCGGCTTCTCCCAGTACAAGGCTGACGCCGCCGCGAAGCCCGCTGTAGACGACGCGGAATTCGAGGCGGCACAGGCGCGAGCAGAGGAGGCGAACGACCTGTTGGCGCAGGAATCCGGCTCCATCGTCTCTGGTGCGCTGAAGGACGTGCCGGTGACCATCGTGCGCACGGCCGCGGCGGACTCGGAAGATGTCGAGTCCGTGCGCTGGCTGCTCAACGCCGCCGGAGCGTCCGACTCCGGCGAGCTGACACTGACGGAGCGTTTCTCCGACCAGGCAGGCGCGGACGAGCTGTCAAGCATCGTCGCAAACACGCTGCCCTCGGGTGCGAAGCTGTCGGTGGAGGACCGCTCCCCGGGACTTCACGCAGGACAGTCTCTCGCGACCGTGCTGTTCGACGACGGCACTTCCGGGGAATCCAAAACTTTGCCGGATGACCGCACGCTTGTGCTGGATTCGCTGCAGCAGGCCGGGTTTATCGAATTCAGCGGTTCCATCGTGCCCGCCGGCGCGGTGGTGATCGTGGACGGGCCAGCGCGTAGCAGCGACTTCAGCGCACAGGTCATCGGCGACTTTGCCAAGGCGCTCGGGGCAGAGGGCAAGACCGCCCTGGCTTCCCAGGGTGCAGAGCCCGATGCCATCAGCGGGGTAAAGACTGTCGGCGGCGTGGACGCGGAAGCTGGGCGCATCAAGTCCGTGCTCGCAGTGTCCAGTGGTGGCGGCGGGGCTTAAGGCTCGTAGGCTTGTGCCCATGAGCCACGAATTCACTGTCACTGGATCCGAAGTCGTCCTTGACGCGCCAATTATCGCGGTGCGCCGCGACCAGGTAGTTATGCCGGGAGGCAACGAGGCTGCGCGCGAGATTGTGGAGCACTTCGGCGCCGTCGCCGTGGTCGCGTTGGACGATCAGGGACGCGTGGCGCTGGTGGAGCAGTATCGCCACAGCGTGGGTGAGCGCCTGCTGGAGCTACCCGCCGGGCTGTTGGACATGCACGCGGAGGACGAGCTGACCTGCGCGAAGCGCGAGCTGCAGGAGGAGGCGGGCCTGGCTGCGGACGAGTGGGGCGTGCTGGTGGACTTAGTCACCTCCCCAGGGTTCGCGGAGGAAGCAGTGCGGGTGTTCATTGCCCGGGGCCTGCACGAAGTGGAACGTCCCGAGGCCGAAAACGAGGAAGCCGACATGGGCTTTGCGTGGGTGGACCTGGAGGAGGCCGCCGATAAGGCGCTACGCGGCGAAGTGGTCAACTCGATTGCGGTCTCCGGCATCCTCGCCGCCGCGCGTTTGGTGGCCCGGGCTGAAAATCCCAGGTCAGTCAACGAGCCGTTTCACCTGCGCCCGACTTCGTTGGCCAGCCGCCGCGCGGAAGAAGGCATCGTGCCGGACATGAAACGGGTCTAGCCGGTGGACGCGGAGGCGCTGGCGAAGCGCTGGCTGACGCATCTTGCCGTCGAAAGGGGCGTGTCACCCCACACGCTGAGCAACTACACCCGCGATGTGCACCGCTACACCGCGTGGCTGGCCGCGGCAGGCAAAACGGATTTGAGTCAGGTCAGCGCCGCCGACATCGAAGCGTACGTCGCGGACCTGCGCCGGGGCGTGGACGGGGCGAAGCCCCTGGCCGCGTCTTCGACGGGGCGCGCGCTGACCGTCGCGCGCGGTCTGCACAAGTTCGGTGTGGACGAGGGCGTCCTGCCAGCTGACGCGGCCGCTGAGGTCTCGCCGCCTCGGACCGGCGAGCGGCTGCCAGACACCTTAAGCATCGAAGAGGTGGCCAAGCTTCTCGACGCATGCCCGACCGAAACCCCATCCGGCCTGCGCGACAAAGCACTACTGGAGACGCTCTACGCCACCGGCGCCCGTGTCTCGGAAGTGTTGGGCTTAAGCGTCGACGACGCCAGCGCCGCCTTGGACGGCGAGTACGGCGGCGTGCTCGCGGTGACCGGCAAGGGCAACAAGCAACGTTTGGTGCCGCTGGGATCAAAGGCGCAGGAAGCGCTAGAGGCGTACTTGGTGCGCGGGCGTCCGGCGTTTGCCAACGGGACCTCGCACGCGCTGTTGCTAAACAAGCGCGGGGGAGCGTTGTCCCGCCAAAGCGCGTGGAACGCGATCAAGGCTGCGGCAGCCCGGGCGGGGATTGAGAAGGACATCTCGCCGCACACCCTGCGGCATTCGTTTGCCACGCACCTGCTGGAAGGCGGGGCGGACGTGCGAAGCGTTCAGGAACTCCTCGGGCACGCCTCAGTGACCACCACGCAGATTTACACCCACATCACAGCCGATAACCTGCGCGAAGTTTGGCGCAGTACGCACCCACGTGCGTAGACTCGGCTGCTTGATTGACCCACACAATTAACGGGAGAACTATCTATGCGACCCGCATCTTCTACATCGCGCACCACGCGCCGCGCTGCGCTTCTCGCCGCGCCTGCCGCGCTACTTCTAGCGGCTCCGATCGCTCCGGTGGCGCACGCGCAGCTTCCAGAGGGCATGAGCCCGGAGGAGGTGCAGTCCATGATCCCCGGGGAGATTTCTGTTCCGGCGGGCGAGAGCACGACCGTGGACGTGGGCGTTCCGGTGGACGTGAACTACTCCTCGGGTGGATGGACGGTAACGTCCTCGGGCACGTCTGTGACCGTGAGCGCACCGAACCAGCCGGGTGCTACGGCGGCGGTGCCGGCTAGCGCGGGCGGCTACTCGGCGACGGTGAACCTGGTCGCTGTCGACGATGGCTCCGCGGATGTCGGCGGGGACTCCGGCGAGTCCGGTGGTACCAGCGGGGGAGGCGCCGGTGCCGCTGCTGCCGGCGAGGCCGCGGATGGTGAGGCTGAAGGTGGCGCTTCCGGCGGGGAGGGTGATGCCGGCAGCTCCGGCGGCGGGGCCAGCGACGGCAAAGACGGCCAAGGTGGCCAGCCCGGCGAGTCCAGCACAGAAGATAACGGAGGGGGCGGCAGCGCCCCGGCGGTGTCGCGCCCGTCGCGATCCAAGGCGGAGCCCGCTGACGATGCTGCCGCGACCAAGCTGTACTTCGATGGCGAAATTCGGGACAACACGATCGTGGTGAAGGTGCCGCTGAGCCGCGTCAAGGACCTGATGAAGTACGCCAGCTACGACACGGAGGGCGCCACGCTGCGGTACCTGGACGTCAACGGACAGGTCATTGAGGGCGTGAAGCGCGAGATTGATAAGGGCAAACGCACGATCACCCTGACCTATCCGGAGGGGGAGACGCCGGACAACCCGTTCATCATGGAAATGGTGCGCGACGGCAAGGCGGATTTCGTCGCGGTGATCACCTCGACCAACGTTCCTGTGGAGCAGGCCGGCGACAGCAACGGGGACAATCAGTACGGCAGCTACGCGAACCAGGATGGTCAAGGTCGTGGGGTTGACGGGACGTCGTCGTTAAGCGATGTTGTGCCCCTTGCGATCGCTGGAGCTGCGTTGCTGGCAGCAATCGCGGTGTTGATTGTGTTCCTGCGCCGGAGGCGCGCGCAGGCGTAATGACAACGTTGTAAGATGGCGGAAGTCAAGGGTTTGGACGTGATTGAGGGAAGGACCGGCCATGGCGGACGAGGCGCTGTTTGACGCTGCGGACCAGAAGACGTTTCTGACCGGGCGGCCGTGGCGCGAATTTGCCCAGCCGAAGGAGCTGGACAAACACGGGCCCGCCACGGTGATCTCCATGGTCAACCAGAAGGGTGGCGTGGGCAAAACCACCTCGACGATCAACCTCGGCGCCTGCCTGGCGGAACAGGGCCGCAAGGTGCTTCTCGTGGACCTGGACCCGCAGGGCGCGCTTTCAGCGGGGCTCGGCGTTTCATACGAAGAGGAGCAGGTCACCGTCTATGACCTGTTGTTCGACAACACCGCAAGCATTCACGCCGCGATTAACACGACCAACGTCTCCGGCCTGGATGTGGTGCCCGCCAACATTGACCTTTCGGCGGCGGAGATCCAGCTGGTCAACGAGGTTGGTCGCGAGCACACGCTCGCCCGCGCCCTGCGTCCGGTGCGAAACGAGTACGACTTCATCATCCTCGACTGTGGTCCGTCCCTCGGCCTGCTCACTGTCAACGCGCTTGCCTGCTCCCACGGCGTGATCATTCCAATGGAGTGCGAGTACTTCTCCCTGCGCGGCTTGGCACTGCTCACGGACACGGTGGAGAAGGTGCGCGACCGCATCAACTTCGACCTGGACATTGTGGGCATCCTGGTGACCATGTTCGACCGCCGCACCACCCACGCCCGCGAGGTGATGGACCGGGTGGTGGAGGTCTTCGGCGAGCGCGTCTTTGACACCGTGATCACCCGCACCGTGCGCTTCCCGGAGACGTCTGTGGCCGGCGAGCCGATCATCACCTGGGCGCCGAACTCCCAGGGCGCGGACCAGTACCGCAACCTTGCGCTCGAGGTGCTGGAGCGCACCAGCTAGTGGCGGCGGCAGCGCCCGATCCGTACCCCCAGCCGGAGATCACCGGGTTTACCCTGGCTCTGCAGAACTTCGAGGGGCCGTTCGACCTGCTGCTCACGCTGATCCAGTCGAAGAAGCTGGACGTGACAGAGGTGGCGTTGGCAGAGGTGACCGACGAGTTCATCGCGTATACGCGCGCGCTCGGGGAGACGGAGGCGCTGGATGAGGTCACCGAATTCCTCGTCGTCGCAGCGACCCTGCTGGACCTGAAAACCGCGCGCCTGCTTCCAGGAAACGACGGCGAAAACATCGAGGACCTCGAGCTTTTGGAGGCGCGCGACCTGCTGTTCGCCCGCCTGCTGCAGTACCGCGCCTACCAACGCGTGGCCGACCAGTTCGCCGAGTGGCAAAAACTCGCGCTTCGGCGCTACCCGCGCGCGGTGTCCATGGAGCCTAGGTTCGTGGACCTGCTGCCGCCGGTGGATCTCGGACACACGGCTGCGAGTTTCGCCGAGCTTGCCGCCAGCGTGTTCCGCCCCCGGCCGCCGGAGGAGGTGCGCACAGACCACCTGCACGCACAGGCGGTGTCTGTGCCAGAACAGGCGGGCAAGATCCTGGACACGCTGAAACTGGCGGGTACCGGCTCCTGGCTGACGTTTGCGGCGCTCACGCGCGATTGCACCCGTTCCATGGAGGTGGTGGGCAGGTTCCTGGCACTGTTGGAGCTGTACAAGGCCAAGGCCGTGGAGACGGAGCAGCCGGAAGCGCTGGGACGCCTGGACGTGTCCTGGACCGGGCTTGAGGTGGACCCAGCGGTCGTTGCCGCCTCGAACTGGACGTAAGCGTCGGGCCGGCACACGGTACCCGATACACTGCCGAATCATGGATAGCTTGCCCATGGTCTCCCAGCTGCGCTCCCGCATTGAGTCGGTGCTGCTGGTCATCGACGCGCCTGTTGCGGTGGAGCAGCTGGCAAGTGCGCTCGGCGCGACGAACGAGGAAGTATCCGACCTGCTGCGCGAATTCGCCCGCGAGCTGGACGAGCGCCGCTCCGGCATGGACCTGCGCGAAACCGCGGAGGGCTGGCGCCTCTACACCCGCACCGACAACGCCGACGCGGTCGAGGCGTTCCTGCTGGACGGCACGCAAAAGAAGTTGTCTCGCGCGGCGATGGAAACACTCGCGGTGGTGGCCTACCGTCAGCCGGTCACCCGCGCGCAGGTCGCGGGCGTGCGCGGCGTGAACGTGGACGGCGTGATGCGCACGCTCGCACTGCGAGGCCTGATCGCCGAGGTGGACCCGGGCGAGGCCGGGGAGGACGTGCCGGATCACGGCGCGCACCGCTACGTCACCACCGAGCTGTTTTTGGAGCTTTTAGGCATCGATTCCTTGGAGCGCCTGCCGGAGCTTGCGCCGCTGCTTCCGGACATCGATTCCATCGAGGATGCCTGGTAAACTCCCGGGGCATGACACCACCCGCTCGCCGAGATGGCACACCGGATAAGCGTGGGAAGGACGATACGTTCTACATCTCCTACGCCAAGCCGGCTAAGAAACAGAATGTCCGCCTGAACAAGAGGCGCCAAAACGCCGCGAAGAATCAACCCAACCCGCTGGACGATAACTGGTGGGACGAAGACCCAGCAGCGGCGAAGGCCGCGGCTGAAGGCGTTCGACTGCAGAAGGTGCTCGCGCAAGCGGGCGTAGCTTCCCGTCGTCACGCAGAAGCGATGATCGAGCAGGGCCGCGTCGAGGTTAACGGCGAAATCGTGATGCGCCAGGGCATGCGCGTGAACCCGAACGTGGATATCATCCGCGTCGACGGCGCGCGCATCAACGTCAACGAGGAGCACGAGTACTTCGTCTTCAACAAACCCCGCGGCGTGCACTCGACCATGAAGGACGAGATGGACCGCATCTCCGTGGGCTCCTACCTGGCGGAGCGCACCGCGTCCGGTCAGCGCCTGTTCCACGTTGGCCGCCTCGATGCGGACACCGAGGGCCTGCTGCTGCTCACCAACGACGGCGAGATGGCCAACCGCCTGACGCACCCGAAGTACGAGGTGGCCAAGACGTACTTGGCCACGGTGCTCGGCGAGGCCAACAATGCGGTGGTCAAGCAGCTCAAGGAGGGCATCGAGCTTGACGACGGACCCGCGAAGGTGGACTACGCGCAAATCGTGGACGTGCACAACGGCCAGTCCATCATCCGCGTGGAGCTGCACGAAGGCCGCAAGCACATTGTGCGTCGCATGCTGAAACATGCCGGGTTCCCGGTGCAGCGCCTCGTTCGCACGAAGTTCCACACGGTACAGCTCGGCGACATGAAGCCGGGCTCCATGCGCGCGCTGAACTCTTCTGAGCTGGCGTCGCTGTACAAGGCGGTGGAGATGTAAATGACTGACACACTTTCCAATATGGAAAACGGCGGGCTCATCGTGGCTGTGGACGGGCCTTCGGGCACCGGCAAGTCCACCATGTGCCGCGCGCTGGCGAAACGCCTGGACGCGAAGTACGTGGACACCGGGGCGATGTACCGCGTTGCCACCTTGGCTGTGCTGCGCGCGGGAGTTGACCCGGCCGACACGGCAAAGGTAGTTGAGACGACCGCGGACCTGCCGTTGGAGGTCTCCGACGATCCGGATTCCACCGAGGTGCTCTTTGCTGGCGAGGACGTCAAGGCGGAAATCCGCGGCGCCGAGGTGACCAAGCACGTCTCCGCTGTCTCCGCCATTCCCGAGGTTCGCGTGAACCTGGTGGAGTTGCAGCGCAAGCTCGCCCGCGAGTCCGGGCGCGCGATCGTGGAGGGCCGCGACATCGGCACCGTTGTGTTGCCGGATGCACCCGCGAAGGTGTTCATGACGGCGAGTGCGGAGGTGCGCGCGAAGCGTCGCTACGACCAGGACGTTGCGGCGGGGCGCGAGGCGGACTTCGACGCGGTGCTTGCGGACGTGCAACGCCGCGACGAGGCAGATTCCTCGCGCGCGACCAGCCCGCTCAAGCCCGCGGACGACGCGGTGCTTGTGGACACCTCCGAGATGACCCCGGAAGAGGTCCTGGCGGCACTGACCGAGGTCGTGGAAAGGAGCGCACGATGAGCGAGCGCAACAACAACCCCCGTTCCAACGACGAGCACCTCGAGCCGGAGACGCAGTTCATCCAGCCCGGCATCGACCGTTCCGGCTACACCGACGTGGACGCCTACGTGGTCGGCGCCGATAGCGCCGAGTACTACGAGAACAAGGACTTCAACGCGGAGGAGGACCTGCAGGGCTTCGAGGACGCCGGCATCGACGAGTCCGAGTTCGGCGAGGCAGACTTTGGCGAGGGCTACGACTCCGATGACGAGCTGACCGAGGAGGAGTGGGCCGAGCTCGAGGCGGAGTACGGCATCGCCCAGCCTGACGTGGTTACCGAGGCGCTGCCGACGGTTTCCATCGTGGGCCGCCCGAACGTGGGCAAGTCCTCGCTGGTCAACCGCTTTATCGGCCGCCGCGAGGCCGTGGTGGAGGACCACCCGGGCGTCACGCGCGACCGTGTCAGCTACATCACCGACTGGGGCGGGCGCCGCTTCTGGGTGCAGGACACCGGCGGCTGGGACCCGGACGCGAAGGGGATCCACGCCGCGATCGCCCGCCAGGCCGAGGCCGCGATGGCCACCTCCGATGTCATCGTCATGGTCGTAGACGCGAAAACCGCGATCACGGAGACGGACGCGGTGATGGCCCGCAACCTGCAGCGCTCCGAGGTTCCCGTGATTCTGGTGGCGAACAAGTTCGAGTCAGACAGCCAGTGGGGCGACGTGGCCGAGTTCTACGCGCTCGGCTTGGGCGACCCGTGGCCGGTCTCCGCACTGCACGGCCGCGGCGGAGCGGATGTGCTGGACGAGATCATGCGTCTGTTCCCGGACGAGCCGCGGGTGAAGGAATCCATCACCGGCGGCCCGCGCCGAGTGGCGCTGGTGGGCCGGCCTAACGTGGGCAAGTCCAGCCTGCTGAACAAGCTGACTAAGTCCAACCGCTCAGTGGTGGACAACGTTGCCGGCACCACCGTGGACCCGGTGGATGAGCTAGTAAAGCTGGATGAGGACCTGTGGACCTTCATCGACACCGCCGGCCTGCGCAAAAAGGTCAAAAACGCCCAGGGCCACGAGTACTACGCGTCGCTTCGCACCCGCGGCACCATCGAGGCCGCTGAGGTGTGCGTCGTGCTCATCGACGCCTCGGAGGAGATCTCTGAGCAGGACCAGCGGGTGATCTCCATGGTGTTAGAAGCAGGCAAGGCGATGGTCATCTGCTTTAACAAGTGGGACCTGATGGACGAGGACCGCCGCTACGACTTCGACCGCGAATTCGACGAGACGATGGGCCAGCTTAAGTGGGTGACTAAGCTCAACATCTCCGCCGACACCGGCCGCGGCCTCCACCGTCTAGAGCCGGCGATGAAGGAGGCGCTAGAGAACTGGGATAAGCGCATCTCCACCGGCCAGCTGAACAATTGGCTGCGCGAGGCGATTGCGGCGAACCCTCCGCCGATGAAGAACAACCGCCTGCCCAAGCTGCTGTTTGCCACCATGGCCAGCACCCGTCCGCCGACAATCGTGCTGTTTACCACCGGGTTCCTCGACGGCGGGTACCGCCGTTACCTGGAGCGCAAGTTCCGCGAGCAGTTCGGCTACCACGGCACCCCGGTGCGCATCGCGGTGCGCGTGCGCGAGCGGCGCGGCAAGAAGGGTTAGGCCTATGCGGCAGCGCACACTCGACGTTGGTGGCGTGGAGCGCAGCTACCACGTCAGCGTTCCCGCAGGTGACGCTGGCGCGCTGCCGGTGATCGTCGCGCTGCACGGCAAGGGCGACAATGGCCGCGATTTCCTCGCCGGCACGGGCCTGCACCGGGCGCGTGCCATCGTCGCCGCGCCGACGGGTGCGGGCCTTGCATGGTCGCCTGCGCCGTACGCCCGCACCACCTTCGATGAGGATGCGGCGTTTGTGCGTGCGCTTATCGACGACCTCCGGTCCACCTTCGCCACCACCAACACCTATCTTGTCGGCTTTTCCAACGGTGGGGGACTGGCGGTGCACCTGAGCCTGACCGACCTCGACCTGGCTGGCGTCGCCACTGTTGCAGCGGCCGTGCGTGCAACCCCAGACGAGCTGGCTGCGAGAGCGCAGCCGCTGGATTACTTGAACATTCACGGCACCTTCGACGACGTGGTGCCGTTTGCCGGCGAGCAGCGCTCCCCGTACAGCGGGGGAGAAGACGACACCACCTTTGGCGCACCCGACGTGGTGGCGGCGTTTGAGCGCCGCAACGGCGACCGCGCCCGCGCCGAACTGATTGCGGTGGAGGGCATGGGCCACGAGTGGCCCACTGGGCCGTGGGCCGCCCGGCGCGGCGTGGACGCCACCAAGGCGATTGTTGAGTTCTTCGGTCTGGAATTCGACCGCGCCAGCTAGGCGCGCTCGTAGACGAACGCGTCGGTGCGGTACGGCAGCGGGATGCTGTCGCCGGGGTCGAAGCCGAGGCGCTCGTAGAGGTACCAGGCGAGGTTCGCCTCCATCTTGGCGCGAGTGCGCTCGTTCGCTTTCAGCCAGTAGGAGCGGGTAGCCATGAGCTCGAAGCAGTCCTCGACGGCGATGGGGTGGAGCCACTCCTGGCGCAGCTCGTCTGTCAGCTGCCAAGGGGAGGCAACCTCCGGATAGAAGCCCTCGCGCTGTACGTCTCCGGAATGCATGATGCGGCTGAGCCTCAGCACCCAGGGGTGGCGCACGGCCAGGGTGTTCCAGCACAGCACGAGGCGCCCGCCGGGACGGATGACGCGGTCAGCCTCCGCGCTAGCCGCGTGTACGTCTACCCAGTGCCAGGTTTGCGCGCACGTCAACGCGTCGACCGCGTTATCCACCAGGCCGGTCGCCTCGGCGGTGGCGCGCCACACGGGCACCTGGGGAAGCACTGTGCGAAACACGCGGGTCATGTCTCCGCTGGGATCGCAGGCGAACACGGAACGTGAATCGTCGCAAAGCAATTGTGTGAACTTGCCGGTACCTGCGCCTATGTCGCAGACAGTGCCGGGGCCGACGAGCTTACCTAGCGCGTCGGGGTAGGTGGGGCGGGCGGCGTCGTAGCGAGTTGCGTCGCGGGTGAACGCCTCGGCGGCGCCGCTGCGGTGCGCGGAGTTTCTGAACGTGGGGCCAGCTTTCCTGCTGGGGCCTGGCTGTGTTCTGCTCGCGTGCACAATGGTCTAATCTACCTTGCGTGTTTCTCCGCCAAATGACCCGCGCCGTGGCCGCCATCGGCTTGGCCGTCACCTGTTTTAGCGTCGCAGGGTGCGTGGGGGATACGGCACGGCTGCGCACGGCGATAACCACGCAGCCGGATCCTCCCCAGGACGTCGTGCGTGAAGTGGAGCCGTGGTCCGACCCGGCGATAGAACACCGGCAGATGACGTCCGCCGGGCTCAAGCGCGGCTACATCCTGTCGGTGCCGAGGGGTGCGAAGCAGCGCGACAGGCTGCCGCTGATCCTGGTGTTCCACGGCTACATGGAAGACGCGGAGCGGATCCGCCAGCACTCGCAGCTGGACAAGGCGGACGCCATCGTGGCGTTCATGGACGGCGTGGGCAAAGCCTGGGCGCCTGCCCCGTACGCGGAAACGACCGGAGAGCAGGACCTCGCGTTCGTCGACGATGTGCTGGGTCAGGTGGAGGGCGAATACTCCATCGACCGCACCCGCATCTTCGCCGCCGGTTTTTCCAACGGCGGCGGGTTCGCGGCGTTTGTGGGCTGCCAGCGACCGCAGGAGTTCAGCGGCGTGGCCACTGTGGCTGGCGCGTTTTACCAGCGCGTTTCCTCCGGGTGCTCCAGTATCCCGATGAAGCACGTGGACATCCACGGTACCGCCGACCCGATCATCTCCTACGACGGCGGCGAGCGACACGAGACGGTGTACAACTCCACACCCGAGATGCTCGAGGAAGCGGCGGTGCGCAACCACTGCGCGGGTCGTAGGGAAGACGTTGCGCTGTCGCCCACGGTGACGAAGCTGAGCTGGGAGGACTGCGATGCCGCGCTGTCGCACTACCGCATTGAGGGCGGGCCGCACGTGTGGCCCGGCGGCACCTCCGACAAGACTGGCCTGGTGTCCGACGGGTTTGCCGCGCGCACGCTGCTGGAATTTTTCGGCGTCGGGTTGTCGTAGCCGCGCGGTGCGACGCGGTTGTGCCCAGGCACCGCTACGATGAGTCGCGTGAATGTCGCGTCTAGTTCTCGGGTGACAGTGGTGTTCAACCCCGTCAAAGTCCACCTGGGACGGCTGCGCCGCGCCGTGGAGCGCTACGCCTGGGAGGGTGCGGATATCGAGTGGGCAGCAACGACCGCGGAGGGGCCCGGGTTTTCCCAGGCCGTCCGAGCGCTCGAGCACGGCGCCGACTTGATCATCGCCGCTGGTGGTGACGGCACGGTGCGCATGGTCGCGCTGGCCGTGTCCGGTTCCAAAACTCCCATGGCGATCGTGCCGGCGGGCACAGGCAACATGCTCGCGCGCAACCTGGGGGTGCCGCTTGTGCTGGAAGCGGCGGTGCACCGGGCGTTTTCCGGCACCGACCGGCTCATCGACCTCTGCCGCGCCGAGATGGTCTACCCCGACGGCCGCACTGAGCACTCCGGCTTCGCCGTCATGGCCGGTGTCGGAGTGGACGCGGGCATGATTCACCGCACCCGCGACAGCCTCAAGGCTGCGGTCGGGCCGCTGGCGTACGTTCCGGCCGTGTTCCAATCGCTCGGCGGCGGCAATAGCGTAGACGTGGACATCACGCTTGATGGCGACCCCACGGTCACCACCTCCTTGCACACGTGCATCGTCGGCAACTGCAGCGACCTCGTCGGCGGGATCCCGCTGTTGCCGGACGCGCTGCCTGACGACGGGGTTCTCGACGCTGTGGTACTGCGTGCCGAAGACGTCGCCGACTGGGCGGGCATCGGCGGCAAGCTCGCGCTGGACACCGTCCGCGGCGGCATCAACGCGCTGTTGCCCAGCGAGGCGCAACCGCGGCCGCTAGCGTCGTTGCCGCCGACCATGGAGTACCTCGAGGGCCGCCGAATCACGCTCGAGTTTTCGGAGCCCGAGCAGCTCGAGCTAGACGGCGATGCCGCCGGTGCCGTCAGCGCTGTCACCTTCGACGTGATGCCGGGCACCCTGCGCGTGGTGTGCTGAAAACCTTCTGCCGTCGCTTTGGCGGACAGGCACAATGGTGTGCATGATCTACAGCTTTGAGGGCAAAACCCCGCGGATCCACCCTTCGGCGTTTATCGCCGATGAGGCCACCATCATCGGCGACGTGAGCATCGGCGAAGACGCGAACATCTGGCCAGGCGTGGTCATTCGCGGCGACGTGGGCGCGATCCGCATCGGCAACCGCGTCAACGTCCAGGACGGCTCGGTGTTGCACGTGGACACGGAGGGTAAGACGGTGCTGGAAGACGATGTGACCATCGGCCACTTGGCAATGGTGCACGGCTGCCACATCGAACCCGGCTGCCTGATCGGCATGAGCGCGACGGTGCTGTCGCGCTCGCGCGTGGGCAAGGGCAGCATCGTCGGTGGCGGGGCAGTGGTGCTCGAAGGCCAGCAGTTGCCGGAGTTCTCTCTTGCCGCCGGTGTGCCGGCAAAGGTCAAGCGCACACTCGAGCCGGACACCTTTGAGGCGCGGTTGAGGCACGCGGCGTACTACGTGGGGCTGGGACGGCGGGCAGCGACTGGTCTCGTGGCGGTGGACCGGGCGTCGCTTGCGTAAAACTTCACACTAGAACTGCCGCTGAAGTCACATTTTCAGGAGTAGCGTGACTGGTATGACATTCAATAACGTAACAGTGCTTGGTGCAGGTGTACTGGGCGCGCAGATCGCTTTCTGCTCTGCGTTCGCGGGCAAGAAGGTAGTGTCCTACGACATTAACGAGGAGGCCCTCGCGGCCGGCAAACAGCGTTTCGACGCCATCGGCGAGCAAATGAAGGCAGAGCTCGAATCCGCCAACGACGAAACCATCGCGGCGGCGCACGAAAACCTCACCCAGACCTCGGACCTCAAGGAGGCGGTAGCGAACGCGGACCTGGTCATCGAGGCTATCCCGGAAAACCTCGAGCTCAAGCGCAAGGTCTGGGCCGAAGTGGGGCAGTACGCCCCGGAGACTACCGTCTTTGCCACCAACACGTCCACGCTCATGCCGAGCAAGTTCGCGGACGCGACGGGTGCGCCGGAGCGCTTCTTGGCACTGCACTTTGCCAACCACATCTGGATCCAGAACACCGCCGAGGTGATGCCGCACGAGGGCACCGCCCCGAAGTATGTGGATCAGCTCGTGGAGTTTGCGGAGCAGATCAACATGGTGCCGGTCCCGCTCAAGCGGGAGCAGCCCGGCTACGTCCTGAACACGCTGCTGGTGCCGCTGCTCAGTGCTGGCATGTACCTGCTGCACCACGACATCGCTGAACCCGCGGACATCGACCGCGACTGGTGCAACTCCACCGGCTCGCCGCGCGGTCCGTTCGAGATCATGGACCTTATCGGCGTGCGCACCTTGGTCGCCGTGATCGAGTCCAACGAAAACGCCCCGCAGTGGCAGAAGGACTTCCTTGAGACGACGCTCAAGCCGATGGTCGCAGAAGACAGGATTGGCCTGGAGGCTGGGCAGGGCTTCTACACGTACGACGCGAACGGCAAGATCGTGTCCTAACCTACAGTCGCAAATAACCCTGGAGCTTGGCGTTTATCGCCGCGGCCCCAAGGGTAAAAACATTCGGCAAACCCACCTAGATACCTGTCCCTAACCCGCTGCTTGCCCCCATCGGTTTGCGCTCATATTCTGTGTGTTTCCTCAACACTCGGCTTGCCTGAAAGGTTAGTCTGCCCGCGCTCTGGTAATGACTCTCATACGGACAGCGAACAAGCACCGCCGAGGTCGTGGCCCGGGTTGCGCGGTATTCTTTCGGGAATCGCTACGGTACCGAAATTGCCGGGCTCAACCCCGCGTGAGCGAGGAACAGTCTCACTGACCCGCGAGCCCGTCGGGTCGAAGGTAAGTGGAGGTCCAACCCGCCGCAGGCACCAGGCTGACACACGGCGGCTGTCGTCACGGCCCCAACCTCGTGCTATTTACCCAGCAGCTCCCAGGTTTCTAAGTCGAACCCGCCGCGGGTGAAGTAGTCCGTGAGCAACCGGTCCGCGAGGTCGTAGCACTCGAACGTGGAGACCTCAACGCCGTGGTCGGCCAACCAGCCGCCGAACACGTCCATGTCCACCCCGCTTTGGAGACGGTCAAAGCGTCCGTAGGCACGAATCGGGGTCATGGTGCCGTCGACCAGGGTGAGTGTCTCCTCGACGAGTGAGCGGTCGAGTGCGGTAGCGGAGAGCAGTTGCTCGACGTGGCTGTCCTGCTTGCGGGCCTTGTAGAGTTCGATAAGTTCGCGCAGGCTGCGGGTGTCGGTCGCCGCGTCGATGACACCCATCATCACGTCCTGGATAATCTGGTCTGCCGCCTCCTGGTCCTCGGCGGGCAACTTCGCGTACTCGCGGCGCAGTTGCTCCATCAGGTCGTCGCGTTCTTCTTGTGGCGCTTGCGGTTGTGCCACCGCCTCACGCCACAGTCGGAACCTCTCATCGAGGTACTCGGCGTCGATGACCTGCGCGGTGCGAGCCCGCGCCATCGCCTCCAAATCGAGCGGGATACCTTCGGTCTCCGGGTTGCGCTCGGCCTCCTCGGCCAATTCGGCGTACCGCTGCGTCCAGGTGTCGTACTCGTCCTTGGTCAGCCCGACCTCGATGACGTTGCCTTCGTCGTCGGTAAGCGTGTCCATGTCCCACTCGAACCCCTGGATACGCGCCGACTCGATACGCCGAGTGAGTTCCGCGTAGGCGCTCGCAAACTTCTTGCGCGCGGTCGGGTCGTCCGGCAGGCGCGAGTAATCAGCAATACCCGCGTTGGTAAAGACGCTGGCAATAACCCCGGCCTGTTCGTTTGCGGCGGCGATGGTGGTGGGCAGCGGGTCGACAAACACCGCAAGCGAGTCACGTCCCGCATACAGGTCGAACGCTTGCTCGATGTTGAGTTTCATCGTGTGGACCTGGCGGAAGTACACGATGGTGCCAAACGGCTTCAACAGGTGGTTGAACACGCGATTCGTGCGCGAAAACGCCTGGACCAGCGCGGCGTAGTCGAGAACCTTGTCGAGGTAGAGCGTCGAGATGTATTTCGAGTCGTATCCAGTAAGGAGTTGGTCGACAACGATGACGAGGTCGAGTTGTTCGTCCTTCGGGACGTGCTTGTAGCCGCGGCGGTGAGCGAGCCTATCGGCGGCGTCGGAGCGGAAGTCCGCGTGGTCCGAGACGGTGAACGTAGTGCCGAACGCGGCGTTGTAGTCGGCGAGAATCTCCTCGATTCCCGCGTCACGCTCTAGCGCGTCGGCGGTGTTCTGGTTCGCGTCGGTGAACACGGCGGTGACGCGGAGCCTGCCGTCGGATTTGAACCGGCGGTAGTAGTCGATGGCCTCCAACACGGAATTCGTGGCGAACAGCGCGTGGAGTTTACGCCCGCTGCTGTGCTGGTCCCAGTGTTTGAGCATGTAGTCGACAACTGTCTGGCGGTGTGCCCCGGTTTCCCACGTCGAGGTCTTCGCTAACTGCTCGATACCGAGCACGCGCTTTCCCTCGGGGTCGCGCACGGTCGTCCACGGGACCGCCGTTTCGTCCATGTAGGTGTTGTAAAACTTGAGCCGCTTCTCGTCCGCGGTGACCTCGCTCATGTCTTTCGCGTCGGCTTTGCGCAGCGCGACCGCGTGGCGCAGGTCGTTGTCGTCGAACGTTGGCACCGGAACCGTGTGGAATGACAGCACGTTGCCGTCGCGCAGGCCGTAGTAGATGGAGTAGCGGTGCAACTCATTGCCGAACAGGTCGGCGGTGATGGTGTCTTTCCGAGCGTTCTGCTTGCGAATCGGGGTGCCGGTGAACCCGAAGTAGACCGCATGGGGAAAGCGGGTGGTCAGGTCGCTAAACATCTCGCCGAAGGTCGTTCGGTGGGCCTCGTCGACAACGAACACGAGTCGCTTGTTGTCCACCGCGGTGAAGTCGGTGTCTTTGAAGTCACCTTTCGGGTCGGAGATGATTCCGAGTTTGTGCAGGGACGTGATGATAAGCGGGGCGCTCTTGGACTTGAGGTCGCGGACCAACTCGTAGGAGTTGGCAGGCCGGGTCAACTCGACCATGTCGCCCGCGAAATTTGTGTACTCAATCTCGGACTGCTCGGACAGTTCCACACGGTCGAGGACGAACACTACCTTGTCGGCGAGGTGCTCGCGGGCGATAAGTTGCGCGGCGGTGAAGGACGTCATGGTCTTTCCCGACCCCGTGGTGTGCCAGATGAACCCGCCTTTGTGGGTGTTCTTCGTCCACGAGTCGCGGTGCTCGCGGTTAATTTTGCGCAGGGCTAAGAGAATCGACTCGACCGCATGCACTTGGTACGGGCGCAGCACTTTGAGCGCCCCGTCACCGCCATCGGCGACGAGGTAGTCACCGATAAGCCTGTGCGCCGGAGGGATACCGAGCACATGCTGGGTGACCCCCTGCCAGTCGGAGTATCTCTCGTTGTCCTCGTCGGTCCAGATGAAGAAGAAGTCGTCGTTGAACTTTGCCGGGTCGCCGGGATTGGCGAAATACCGCATGTCCGTCGGGGTCATTGCAACAAAGACCTGCACGAGGTTGAAGAACCCGCTCCACACGCCCTCGCGGGCGTACCGCTGTGCCTGGACAGCGGCCTCGGAGACGTCGTGAGACTCGTTTTTGAGTTCAACATGAATCAGTGGCAGACCCCAAATGAGCAGCGTGAAGTCGCCGCGGCGGTCACGCGAGATGGGGTTTTTGCGGTTGAACCGTGGTTGGCGGGCTATCTGATATGTCGAATCGCCGCCGCCTACCTCGGACGGGGAGAAGATGGTCAAGGGAATCTCGCGCCCGTGGTTGAGCGCGTCTGCAGGGTTGTTCCGCCGAAGAATAACCTCACGTCCCTGGAGCCAGCGTTGCACGGCGGCGGGGGAGTGCAGCGCCGCTATCTCCTGGACGAGGGTTTCGACCTCGACATCGGATAGTGGTACGCCGTTGAGCCGGTCTGGGGTGTTGTTGTTCTCGAACACAATCCGTGCCCAGTTGGCAATGAGGTCCGCCTCGCTGGGCCGGTTGAGGACGTTCGGTGACCACCCGTACTTGTGGGTGAGGTTGAAGATGACCGCGTCCTCGAACTCGGCCTCGTTGCGGAACTTCACGGGTGCAGGGGTGGTCATGGTCTGTCCTTGGTCTTACACGAACATCTGGGTCAGCAGTGCGATTCTGAGGTTACGCAGGGTATCGAGTTTCTTTTGCTCCGCGTCGATGAGCGCGTCGAGGCTGCGGAAGTACGAGCCGATGGCCTGCTGCTCGGGGAGGGAGGGGTAAAGAACCTCGGTAGTGGAGAGTG
Source organism: Corynebacterium pilbarense (assembly GCF_026930265.1). Classification (NCBI taxonomy): domain Bacteria; kingdom Bacillati; phylum Actinomycetota; class Actinomycetes; order Mycobacteriales; family Corynebacteriaceae; genus Corynebacterium; species Corynebacterium pilbarense. The sequence continues at coordinate 357,407 of NZ_JANRML010000001.1, read as the reverse complement.
CCGGTTTGTTAATCGAGGTCACCTTCGACCCCTGCGACTTCAAGACGACCTGCGTGTGGAAGTGGTGCGAGTTGAGCGTCTGCCCCAGGAACCCGGGTGCGAGGTCAATCAACGGGCGGCAAGCGTAGGTGTGAAGCCCAGAAACAACCTTGCGGCTCCCGACATCGAGAATCTCCGTCACCTTGCCGACACTGTCGTCCTCGGCGGTATCGGCGATAACGACGTCACCGTCTTGGAGGAAGGACGCGGGTGACAACCGCTTCTCCGCGTCCACATTCGATATTGCGGGGACGCCACCGCCGCTCACATCGAGCACGTTTCCGAATTTGACCAGGACGTCGCCGTAGTGGACGTTCAGGACACCATCGCCGGAGGGGGTTAGGTCCCCGCGAGAAAGAGTGTTCGTCGGTAGGTGGGTGAAAATGTTCCCGAACTCCGCCCGTTCCCAATCACCCTCGAACCCCTCGAACCGCACCTCCGGCGTGCTCGCCGTGCCCTGCGGGAACATCTTGACAAGCATGGTTTTCTTGAGGGACGTGAGAGATTGAACACGGCCGGTAGCCGATGAAATCATCCGTTCAACGTGGTCGAATACTCCAGAAATTGTTTTCTGCTCCTCAACCACGGGAACCGATACCCCGATTCGACTAAGTGCTGGGAACTTGAGGTTCCAGGTATCGGACGTGAGGCCCTGCGAGTTCTTCTCAAAGGTTTGAATCATGCCTTCGTTTTTGAACAAACGCGCAAAGAACCCCGTACATACGCCTTCTTTGGGTGCGAGAACCGTGTAGGCGGGACTCACAATGCCAAGGTAGGGCGACCGTCCACTGGCGCCTTGCCACATGCGCATGGAGTTGTACGCAATATCTCCTATTTCAACTCGGCGATATTTCGACTTGTCGGCGTTGGACGTGTCGTGCCTTCCCACCTCGGAGAACCTCTTGATACCCGAGGAGGTCGTTACTGACAGAAGTTCCCCTTCGGGGAACGACTCGACGCGCTCGTTGAACACGTCCCCGATAGTCATGCGCTCCCATTCACCCTCGAACCCCTCGAAACGAAGGGCGGGGGCGCGAACCTCATCGCTATGCACGTCCCTCACCACCCATCATCTCCACAAGCGCGGCAATACCGGCCATATCCGACTCCGGTCCGCGCAACTTCGACATCATCTCGGCCAACTCCCGCTGGGTGGACTGAATCGTCTCCTCAACCTCGCCCAGCGTGGTCGCATACTTCGCGTCGAGACGCTCAACCTCGCTCACAAGAGCGTTCAATTCCTTGTCCACAACCTCACCGAACGACTCGAACACCCGGCAAACCCACTTGACTTCCAGCAGGTCACGAGCCATATCGTCAGTGAGCGACTCAATGGCCGTCTTGGTTTCGTCGTCCAACTCTTGCGCGAGTCGCTTCTTCTCGGCAGTGAGTTTCTTGGCGGTGTTGACCTCTTCGAGCGCCTCGCGCAACACGTCGAGGAGTTCTTCGTCGTGTTCGTCGCGCTCGGTGCCCTTGGTCAGTTCCGTCACCCTGCGGGCAAGCCCCGCAGGCGCGAACGCAGTACCCGCGGCGTTGGTAATCGACGCTTTGCCCTCGCCATAGTCTTCCTCGTCCACCTCGGCGAACAGTTCGTCGCGCCTGGCGGTGGCGGCGGCAAGACCGCGCTCGACCTCTTCCAACTCGCTTAGCCGCTCCGGCATGAGGACAGACTGTGCCAACTCGAACGGGATGACGCGGCCGACCCAACCATCTTGCACCTCGGTGTCCTTGCCGGACTTCTTCTTCACCACGATGTTGGGGTCGACAGCGCGCACCGCGTCGACGCCCTCGCCTCGAAGCACCTCCAGGTCCGTTTCCGTCTGCTCCCAGGAGTCAGCGAAGAGTTGATACACCTCGTAGGGGTCGACGAGGGTCGTATCCGACAGCCGCTCGAACAGGTTGAAGCGCAGTTCGCTTTCGGCGACGGCCGGGTTCACCTTCGTGGGGTTTTCCAGGAGCGTCGCGGTAGCGTCGGCGTCGAAGCCATGCAGTTTCCCGGCGAAACGCTCGCGGAAGTCCGCGACCGCGCTATGGCCCGCCACCGCCGCGTCGACGTCGTCCACCTTCACTCGGCTGTGGGTGTCGGTGACGCGCTCGAACAGTGCGTCGCGCAGGCCCGGCAGCGCCTCCCAATAGCGGTCTAGTGCGTCAATCTCGGAGTTGGGGACACCGCCGAACATCGTGGAGTAGATGTCGTAGGTCTCCGGCGCCTCGGACGAGTCCACGTAGCGGGGGATATTGAGGTTGAAGTCGTTGGCCTCAATCTCCTCGCGGCTCACCAGCCGGGAGTAGCCGTCGATGGTTGTGCGCTTGGTGACGGTGTCGACGATTTTGCGCACGTCCCGGGCACGAAGTTCGTTCTTCGTCCCGGCCTTGATGAACTCCTTGGAGGCGTCCACAAACAGCACGTCGGTGTCCGTCCCGCGCTGCTTTTTCAGCACCATGACCAGCGTGGCGATACCCGTGCCGTAGAAGATGTTCGGTGGGAACCCGATGACGGTTTCGATGTGGTTGTTCTGCACCAGATTTCGGCGGATTGTCTCCTCCTCGCCACCGCGGAACAGCACGCCGTGGGGGAGAACAATGGTCAAAATGCCGTCGTCTTTCAGGTGGTACAACTCGTGCAGCAGGAAGGCGTAGTCGGCGGTCTTCGCGGGCGCCATGCCGTATTTGAAACGCGGGTCGCCTTTGTGGCGGTCGCGGTCCCACTCCGCGGAGTACGGCGGGTTAGAGACCACCGCGTCCACGCGCAAGAGGTCGTAGTTGCCGTTTTTATCGATGTAGGGCCAGTCCTGGTCCAGAGAGTCGGCGTTTCTGGTGACGATGTTGGCTGGCTGCACACCACGCATGACCAGGTTCATACGCGTGAGGTTGTAGGTGTCGGTTTTGAGTTCTTGCGCGTAAAAACGCACGCGGTTAGCGTCGCCGCTTCTCCGAGCGATGGACTCGCCAATGTTGAGCAGCAGCGAGGCCGAGCCGGAGGTCGGGTCGTAGACGTCCACATCTTCACGCCCCTTGAGGTGCTCCGCGACAATCTCGGCCATGACGAGCGCGACCTGGTGCGGGGTGTAGAACTCGCCGGATTTTTTGCCCGCACCCGCCGCGAACTGCCCGATGAGGAACTCGTAGACGAATCCGAGCACGTCGTAGGCTGGCTCGCTGCCGGAGGGCAGTTGAATAATCACACCGATAATCTGGCGGAGCTTGCGGGATCGCGCGCCCGCGTCAGTGCCGAGCATGGGAATTGAGCGTTGGAACGACTCGAAAATTCCGCCGAAGACCTCCTCATAGGACTCAGCGACATGGCGGTCGAAGTGGTTGAGACCGTCGAGGACGTCGGAAGTAGCAAGATCCCCGCCCTTATCAACCCACGTGGAGAATAGGTCGTCGTGGGAGATGAAGTAGCCGATGTTGGACTTCGCCATCTCGACCACGCGGGTGTTGCCGTCGATCAACCTCTCCGGCCACTGCTCACGGGGCAGACCGCGACCTGCGAAAAATTGCTCTTCTTTCTCAGAGAGGAACTTGTAAAACATGAACCCCAGAATGAAGTCCTTGTAGTCGTTGGCGTCGAGGGTGCCACGTAACTGGTTGGCTGCCGTCCACACTTTTCGGGCGAGCGCTTGCTTGTCCATAAGTTGCCGCTGCACGTCAGTCATACCGAGCAAATCTATTGCCTCACCCGCCGGAATTCGGGACGCGCGCCGAGATGTGCAGCCAGGGGAGGCCGATGGGGGAGAGGCGGCTCTGCGCGGCCGCGCCCGGAGATATAGACGAAGTCAAGCAGGTGCAGATGCGGATGGGCCAGTGCAACGTGCGCAACTGGACCGATGACCTCCTCCCGCTGGTGGACGACCCGTCAGATCCGCTCGGTGTTTTGGATCTGACCACCCACACCGCGCCCAAGCTGTAAGAGGGCTTCGACGCATAAACCCCCAGCTCAGGCCGGGGGTTGCACACTTTGTCGGACTGACAGGATTTGAACCTGCGACCCCCACACCCCCAGTGTGGTGCGCTACCAAACTGCGCCACAGCCCGATCCGCTACCGAAACGGTAACTGCGCAAATATTACAGCACTGTCATACGGACCCAAAACCGGCAGGTCACCAGACAGTCACCGGTGACACCCCAGGGTTAGCGGACTACGCCGTCGACGTAGACCCAGCGCCCGGCGCGGCGCTCGAAGCGGGAGCGCTCCCGCATTACCCCGCCGGGGTGGTGGGCAGCGAACTCCACTACGCCCTCGCCGTCGAAAGGCCCGCCGCCGGCGGTGTGCAGTAACTGGAGGCGGGTAAACGGCTCGCCGGACGGGTCCACGGCCAGATCCGCCGGCCGCGTCTCATCCGCCCAAGTTTCCGCGACGTAGGAGCCCGCGCCACGCACGTAGGCGGTGTAGCGCGAGCGCATCAGCGTCTCAGCGGTGGGCGCCGCGGCAGCGCCGTCGATGTAGCGCCCGCAGCACGCCTCGTACGGCAGGCCCTGCCCGCAGGGGCACACGGCCCGCACGTCCGCCCACAACCCGGATTCAGCCATTACTTGCCCAGGCGCTCCGCGCGGTGGAGCTTGTTCTGACGGCGTCGGCGCTCAAGCGAGGCGGTCTCTGCAGTCGTTTCGATGTCGCCCTTGGCCACGTAGCCGTCCACGGTGGAGGATGCACCTGCGGCGCGCAGGGTCTCCACCTCGTCGTCCGTCAGGTCTCCGTAGAGGGTGATCAGGCGGGTGAAGGTTCCGTCGCCGTTGTGGTTGACTTCCACGCGGACGTCGTCAAGCTGCATGCCCTTGGCCGCCTCGCGCACCGCCTGCGAGCAGCTGACGGCGAGCGCGGACATGTACAGGCCGGTGGAAGTGACACCCTGGCCCTTGCCGCCGGTGTTCTTGGAACGGTCGGTGGTGATCGCGCGGTCGGAGGTGCGCACCACGTCGCCGTACTTCGTGCCGCGCGCGGAGTAGGACACGGCGTTGGTGTCCGTGGTCTTCGCGGGGACGAACAGCGGCTGGATGTATTGCTGCGCCCAGGAACCGATGATGTCTGCGGCGCGCTGCGCGGTGCCCTGACGGGTGAGCAGGTGGTCCGCTTTGTCCAGCGCCATCAGGGATTTGGGGTAGCGCGCCAGGGAGAAGATGTTCTGGGCGTTGTCGATGCCGACGGTGACGTCGATAGGCGAGTGCACGACGAGCAGCGGCTTGCGCAGTTTCGGCAGGTACTCCTCCGGGTTGGTCTCAGCCAGATCCTCGAGGAACTCGCGCGAGATGGTCAGCTCGCGGCCGCCGAGCACCACGCCAACGGAGCCGTTCGCATCAGCCTCACCGATGGCGTGGGCGTAGTGCAGCACCGAGTGCGCCGGGTCGAACGGCGCACCGACGGTGGCCACAGCCTTGATCATCTTCTTCAGCTCGGGGCGGGTGGCGGCCTTCAGGGTGGCGGCGCCGCCGAGGGAGTGGCCCATGAGCAGCTGCGGGGCCTTGTAGTTCTCCTCCAGCCACAGGGCAGCGGCGACGATGTCATCCACGTTCTCGGAAAACGAGGTGTCCTTGAACTCGCCCTCGGACTGGCCCAGGCCGGGGAAGTCGAAGCGCAGGGTGGCAATGCCGTGCTCGGTCAGGCGCTTGGCAATGCGGGAGGCGCCGGGCGTGTGGCGGGAGCCGGCGAAGCAGTGGGCGAAAATGGCGTAGGCCTGCGCGGGTCCGTCGGGGCGGTCGATGGTCGCAGCCATCATGTGGCCCTTGGACGACGGGACTTTCACGTTCATAGACAGCATGGGTAGCCGTTTCCTCCTGCGGCTCGGCGGTTCAACGCAACGGTTACTTTCGCTGCAAGACTAATCGTCGCACCAACTGTTTGGCACGTTGGCGTTATTCTTAGCCCTTATGGGCAAGTTTGACTGGTTCTGGAAGGCCATGGGCTCCACTGCGGAGCGCAACAACAAGAAGTCGAAAGCCGTTGTCGCCAACGCACACGGGTTAATCGAGGAGCTTTCGCTTCTCGACGATGCTTCGCTCGCCTCCGCAGTCGCCTCCACCGTGCGCGACGGGGCCATCGCCGACAAGCCGCGCTTTCTCGCCGGTCTTTCCGTCGCCTCCCAGCGCACCCTGGGCATGACGCCGTTCGAGGTGCAGAATCAGGCCGTGCTGCGCCTGCTGGAGGGCGACGTGATCCAGATGGCCACCGGCGAGGGCAAAACGCTCGTCGGCGCGATGGCCGCCACCGGGTTCGCGCTGCAGGGCAAGCGCGTCCATCTGATCACGGTGAACAACTACCTGGCCGCGCGCGATGCGGAGTGGATGCGCCCGCTCGTGGAGTTCTTCGGGTTGACGGTGGCGGCGGTCACGGAATCGTCGACACGCGAAGAGCGCGTCACGGCGTACCGCAGCGACGTGATCTACGCGCCGGTGACCGAAATCGGCTTCGACCACTTGCGCGACAACCAGATCACCTCCCGCGAGCAGACCGTGCAGCCGCCTGCAGACGTCGCGCTCGTCGATGAGGCCGACAGCGTGCTTGTGGACGAAGCTCTCGTGCCGCTCGTCCTCGCCGGTTCGGAAGGGTCGAAGCAGGCCACCGGCCAGATCACCGAGGCCGTGTCGAAGCTGGACGAGGAAACCGACTACACCATCGACGCGGACGGGCGAAACGCCTTCCTCACCGATAACGGGGCGAAGAAGGTGGAGCGCCTGCTGGGGATTGACTCGCTGTACTCCGACGAGCACATCGGCACGACTCTCGTGCGTGTGAATCTGGCACTGCACGCGAAGGCGCTGCTGATCCGGGATGTCCACTACATCGTCGACGACGGCAAGGTCGCGCTCGTGGACGCCTCCCGCGGGCGCGTGGCGGAGCTGCAACGCTGGCCCGACGGCCTGCAGGCCGCGGTGGAATCCAAGGAGGGGCTGGACGTGTCCGAAGGCGGACGCATCCTGGACTCCATCACCCTGCAGGCGCTCATGCGCCGCTACCCGCTGGTGTGCGGCATGACCGGCACCGCCGTCGAAGCGACCGACCAGCTGCGCAGCTTCTATGGCCTGCACGTGTCTGTGATCGATCGCGCCAACGAACTGCAGCGTTTCGACGAAGCCGACCGGATCTACGCGACGATGGAGGAGAAGAACTCGGCAATCGTCGACGAGATCGCGCGCATCAACTCCACCGGCCAGCCGGTACTCGTAGGAACCCACGACGTGGCGGAGTCCGAGGCTTTGGCAGAGGCATTGGAGGCCCGAGGCATCGCGGTCAACGTGCTCAACGCGAAAAACGACGCGGAAGAAGCCCGCATTGTCGCGGAGGCCGGCGACGTGGGGCGGGTGACCGTCTCCACGCAGATGGCGGGCCGTGGCACCGACATCCGCCTGGGCGGTGCAGATGAGCGCGACCGCGACAAGGTGGCCTCGCTCGGCGGCCTGGCCGTCATCGGCACCGCGCGGCACCGCACCGCCCGCCTGGACAACCAGCTGCGCGGCCGCGCCGGCCGCCAGGGCGACCCCGGATTGAGCGTGTTCTTCGTCTCCCTCGACGACGACATTGTCACCTCCGGCGGTGACGGCGAGCAGTTTTCCGCCCAGCCGGAACCGGACGGCCGCATCACGGGTAACCGCGCGCAGCACTTTATCGAGCACTGCCAGCGCGTCACCGAAGGCCAGCTGCTGGAGATCCACTCCCAGACCTGGAAGTACAACAAGCTGCTGGCGGACCACCGAGACATCCTGGACGAGCGCCGCGCCGCCCTGCTGGACACCGACACCGCCTGGCGCGAGCTGTCTGAGCGCTCCCCGCAACGCGCCGCCGAGCTTTCGCACCTGCCACAGGAGGTGCTCGAGCAGGCAGCACGGGAGATCATGCTGTTCCACCTGGACGCGGAGTGGTCCGAGCACTTGGCGCTGATGGACGACGTCCGCGAATCCATCCACCTGCGCGCCATCGCCCGCGAAACGCCGATCGACGAATACCACCGCATCGCCGTGCGCGAGTTCAAGGACCTGGCCAACCGCGCGGTCGCCGCGGCGGTGGAAACTTTCGTTTCGGTGGACATCGACGCCGACGGCGCGCACCTGGCGGATGCAGGGTGGAGGCGTCCGAGCGCGACGTGGACATACATGGTCTCCGATAACCCGTTGGCGGGTTCCGGCAACTCCGTGATTTCCGGAATCGGCAACATTTTCCGCTAGGCATTCTCCGGTAGCCGCCCCTTCGGGCGGGCCGGACGCTATTATGGCGAGAGATCTCAACCACGACTCGAAAGTCAGGAGTTACCCATGAGCGACAACACGCCGCAGAACCAGGTCGAAACCACCTCGGTATTCCGCGCAGACCTGCTCAAGGAGATGGAGTCCGGAGCTGCGACGTCTGCGGACACCGCCGCCGGTGCAGACCAGCTGTCGGATGGGGAGGCGCTCCTTGTAGTCAAGCGCGGCCCGAACGCCGGTGCGCGCTTCCTGCTGGACCAGGATTCCACCACCGCAGGCCGCCACCCGGAGGCGGACATCTTCCTCGACGACGTGACCGTGTCTCGTCGTCACGCAGAGTTCCGCCGCAACGACGGCGGCTACGAAGTCGTGGATGTGGGCTCGCTCAACGGCACCTACGTCAACCGCGAGCCGCGTAACTCCCAGGAGCTGACCAACGGCGACGAAATCCAGATTGGTAAATTCCGTCTGGTCTTCATCACCGCCGGCAACTAGTTAGAGAAGAGTTCGATCACGTGAGCGCAATCCGTCAGACGGCACCTGCCGCTACCCCCGCGAAGCCGGCAAAGGCCGCCAAGGCAACCAAGACCGCGAAGACGATGTCCATCGGCGTGGTGCTTGAACGTCTGCGCACCGAGTTTCCGGACGTGACCGTCTCCAAGATCCGCTTCCTCGAGTCCGAAGGGCTCATCACGCCGCAGCGCACCGCCTCCGGCTACCGCCGCTTCACCGAGGAAGACGTGGAGCGTCTGCGCTACATCCTGGTCACGCAGCGAGACAACTACCTGCCGCTGAAGGTGATCCGCGAGCAGCTCGAGGCGATGGACTCGGGCCACGTCACCGCGATCCTTTCCGCGGGCGAGTCCGAGCCGATGATCTCCCCGGAGAACTTCCGTGCACCGGCAGCGACGCAGCTGACCGACACGGACGTGGCGGAGCAGGCCCAGGCGGATCCGTCCACTGTGGAGGAGTACATCAAGGTCGGCCTGATCACCCCGGATGCTGCCGGGCTGTTCACGGCCGACGACGTTCGTACCGTCACCACCGCGCTGTCGCTGTCCGAGTTCGGCTTTGACGCCCGCCACCTGAAAACGCTGCGCACGGCGGCTGCCCGCCAGGCAGACATGATCAACCAGGTCGCGGAACCGGTGTCGAAATCGGGCAAGGTCACCGCGAAGCAGAAGGCCGAGGAGATTGGCCAGCAGATGTCCGCGCTGGTGGTGTCCCTGCACGCGTCGCTGGTGAAGAACGAGCTGCGCAAGCAGCTGGGGAGCTAATGGAGGCCGTCAACCTCATTGGCGTGTTTCCGGTCGGCCCGGAAGATTTTCTGTGCGCGTTGCTCCAGCGGCCCACGAACGGGAGGTGCATCCCCGTGTGGCTGCCGCCGATGGAGGGCGCTGAGCTGGCCGCCCGCCTGGACGGGTGGGCCCCGAGCCGCCCGCGTCCCGTCGACGCAATGGCCGAGATCATCCGAACGTCCACAAGCGGCGCCGAGGGGCTTGAGCTGTCCAGCTACGTCGACGGCACGTTCATGGCCACGCTGACGCTCTACGGTGGCACCGAGATTGATCTGCGTGCCTCGGATGCGCTGCTTTTAGCCAGCGAGTTGGACATGGAGCTGACTGTCGACGACACGGTCGCCGCCCATGCCTCAGTATTTTTGTCGCAGGAGGATGCCGAGCGCTACCTGCAGGCGGAGATCGAAGTTGAGGGTTTCACCGATGAGCCCGCATCCGCTAGCGGCGACGCCCAAGCGGACGCGGACTTTGAGGCGTTGATGCGCAGCCTCGGCGTGGAGGACTCGGATTTAGAGGAGGGCACCCCCGAAGAGGAGTAAAACCCTCAAGTATTCCTTGAGAGTTTCGGCGTGTTACGCATGTGACTATTGACCGGCTGCGTATGCTTACCCTTTAATAGTCATTAGGCTTCGAGCTAACTTTCATGGGAGTAATTACGTGAGCATCATCGAGGAAAATCAGGACGGCCTGTTCGACGCTGTGCAGGAATCGCTTTTCGACGTCGGCCCGTCCGACGAAGTCGGCTACCGCGTGCCAATCGCCTGCCAGGTCGCCGGCATCACCTACCGTCAGCTCGACTACTGGGCACGTACCGGCCTGGTGCGCCCGTCCATCCGCGGCGCCAAGGGCTCCGGCTCCCAGCGTCTGTATTCGTTCAAGGACATCCTGGTTCTGAAGATTGTCAAGGGCCTGCTCGACACCGGCATCTCGCTGCAGAACATCCGCCTCGCAGTGGATAAGCTGCGCGACCGCGGTGTCTCCGACATCGCCGAGATCACCCTCGTCTCGGATGGCGTAACCGTCTACGAGTGCCGCTCCAACGAGGAGATCATCGACCTTCTCGGCGGGGGACAGGGCGTGTTCGGCATCGCTGTGCCGCAGATTATGAAGGAACTGACCGGCACCATCTCCGCGTTCCCGTCGGAGCGCGTGATCGACGACGGTGCAGACAACGTCATCGGCTTCGACGAGCTGGCGGACCGCCGCCGTCGCAAGACCTCTTAAGAGGCACACAGACCTTCAAGGCCCGGGCTGGGATCACTCCCACCAGCCCGGGTTTTTTCTATGCTCCCGCCCCACAAACCCTGGGAGGCAGAGCCTGGGTTCGCTCGATTTTGACACGCTCCCAGGGTATGCCTCCCAGGGTCTGTGACGCAGGGCCGGCCAGGGCATCCGGGGGAGCCGGGAACCTACAGGCCGGAAGCCTGCTTCACGGCGCCCTCGATGGCGTCGGCCTGCGCAGCGTCGACAGCCTTGGCGGAAAGGGCCTCGACCGCCCGGTCCGCCTCACCCTCGCCGACGCGGACAACGGTGAACTCCACCTTGTCACCGGCGGCACCGCGAACTGCATCTTCGAAGGCCTTGTCGTCGCCGGCATCTGCCGTGCCAGTGGTAACCAGGACGATGCGGGTTTTCGCATCCCCGGTGCCATAGGCACCCGCGGCGGCTTCAACTGCCTGGCGAGTCTGTGGCACACCACCAGTGAGGAAGCGACGCACTGCCACTGCAACGGAGTCAGCATCGGGGGAGACCGTGATGTTCTGGCGGTAGCCCACGACAACACCCGGGTTCAGCGGGGAGGAGTAGTTCCATAGTCCGACCTGTTTGCCCTGGGCGCCGAGCTCGAGCGCGGTGTTCGCGATTGCGTCCTTCGCCGGCTGGATGTACGGGCTCATCGCGTCGGAGGTGTCCAGTAGAAACAGCGTGTTCTCTGGCTGCAGGGCGGCGACGTTGGAACCGGCTTCGTCCGCCGCCTTGTCCGCATCGGCGGCGTTTCGTGCGTCGCTGTCCTCCTTTTCGTCCGCGGTGATGGCCTCGCCGCCAGCGGGTAGTGCTGCGGCCCAGACCAGGTCGGAGACGGCCGGCTGGTCCTTAGCGGAGCCGTCGAAGCGCTCGGAGGCGAAGCGGGCGAAGTCCTGGCCGGCGCGGGCCTGGTTCTCGTCGACCTTGTCGTTCTGGTTCAGTGGGAACGCGGTGTAGACGGCGTCAGCACCGACCGGGGTGAACTTCAGACCCTCCGGCACGGCGTCCTCGGCGGTGGCGAGGTACTCGCCGGCGTCGGCGTTGAGCTCTGATGCGCTGGCGATGCGCTGCTCGGTCAGCGCCTTCACGGCGTCGTTGTCGTTGCCAGCCACCTGAGACGCCACCAGTGCCGAGGCGGCGGATTCCTCAGAGACGGCGAAGCGGAGTTTGTCCGGAGTCAGGTCTTCGAGCTTGACTTCGTCCTTGCCTGCCACGCCGACGGTTTCGCTGTACGCGGGCTGCGCATCGGACACGGCGGGCGTGCGGCCGGCGCTTTCCAGCGACTGGTGCGTCACCGTCGTGTTCGGTGCAACAAAAACTGCAGCGTCAGCGACGGAATCCACCAGCTGGGGCTTCACGCAGTAGTCGCGGACGACGGGGGAGGACGCACCGTAGGCGTCGACAAGCGATTGGCCCGCCCCCTTGTCGGAGGCCGCAACAGGAAGCACCAGTTCGCCCGCAACGCAGTCCTCCGGCTGCGCCTCAGCACTGCCGGCGTCCTCACCGCGCGTAGACAGCCACCAGATAACGGCGGCTGCGATCAGGGCCAGCACCACCAGTAAGGCGATGAGCTCTCCGGACAGCCTGTAGTTGTTTTTGCCGCTTGCGTGCTTCGCCACCGGAATCGCCGCCTTTATCGATCGAACGAGTGAAAACCGTCTTCGAGTCTAGCCGTCATAGGCGGCGTCGATGACCGCGACAAGCCGCTGGCGCAGCGGTTGTGCGCGGCGGCTGAGTTCGCGCTGGCGGGCGACGTACTCGGCCTTACCCTCAGGCGTTTCCACGGCCACAACGCCGAAGCCCAAACCCCGGCAGTCGTACGGGGAGGCCTCCATGTCCAGCCTGCGAGCGTCGGCGGCGAGCTCGAAACAATCCATGAGCAGCTCGCCTGGAACTAAAGGTCCGAGCTTCATCGCCCACTTGTACAGGTCCATGCTCACGTGCACGCATCCTGCCTGGTCGTTGTCGGCTTGCCCCTCGCGGGTGAGCACGGTGAGGTTCAGCGGCCGCGCCGCGGGGGTGAAAAAACGGAAGGCGTCGAAATGCGTGCACTTCACGTTGTGCGACTCGACTACCTTGTTCGTGCCCTCAGCCCCGAGCCGCAGCGGCAGGCTGTGGCGCGGGTTGTCGGTGCGGTACACCATTGCCCATTCATGCATGCCGAAGCAGTCGAAATGGGCTTCTCGCTTATCGACGGACCGAAGGATCGCCGCCGCCTCCTCCACGTCGTGGCGGCGGTGGGTGAGAAACCTTTGGACGTCGAGAAGCACTGTGTCTTCGTCGCAGACATAGTCGCGCCAACCGGCGTGGGGGAGCGTGGCGGCGTCTTCGAGCGCAACACCGACACCCGGGTGCCACCGCTTCAGGTGGGCGGGGCGCTGCGGGTAATAATCGAAGAGGAAGTCCCACACGGGGTGGTACTGGCCGCGCGCCCGGCGCGCCACCCTCGGTGCGGTCCACCGCTCGGCGCGGGCGGCGTGTGCCTTCATGCGCGGCAGGTATTCCTCGGGCGCGAGCACCTGCATTATTCGCCCTCGTGCGTCCAGTCGGAGACTGTGCCCACGTATTCCTCGATGAGGTCCTCCAAGGCGACCACGCCAACAAGCTTGCCGTTGTCGTGCACCTCCGCCATGTGCGCGGAGCGGCGGTGCAGCTGTGCAAGCGCGTCATCCATGGACTGGGTGGCCTCGACAGTGCTCAGCGGGCGGATGCGCTTGAGCGAGACCCGCGGGTCGCCTTGCGGGAACTCCATAAGGTCGAGGATGTCCTTGACGTGGACGTAGCCCGCCAGCGAACTGGCGTCGATGCGGACGGGGAAGCGGGAATAGCCGGTGTCTTGCACCGCCTGTTCGATGACGGAGAGGCGGATGCCGCGTGGGTCGTACGGGATGGTGGTGACCTGAGAGAGGGGGATCATGGCTTCCTTCAGTTGGCGGGAATCCTGGCGCAACGCCTTGGCCAGGCGGACCGTCTCCTCGGCGTCCAGGAGGCCCTCCTCGCGCGACTCCTGAATCATGGTGGCCAGCTGCTCCTGGTCCACGGTGGACTCCAGCTCATCGCGCTGCTCGATGCCGAACAGCTGCAGTGTCTTGCGCGCGACCCAGTTGAGGAACTCCAGCAGGGGGCGCGTGAGCTTCATCCACAGCGTCATCGCCGGCGTCAGCCACATGGCCATGCTCTCCGGGCCCGCGATGGCCAAGTTTTTCGGCACCATCTCTCCAAACAAGATGTGCAAAAACGAAATGATAAGCAGGGCGATGACGAAGGCGACTGGGTGCAGCAGGTCAGCGGGCATGCCCAGGGCCGTAAAGGGAGCCTCGATGTAGGAGGCGATGGCGGGCTCGGCCACCTTGCCCAGAATCAGCGACGCCACGGTGATGCCGAACTGCGCGCCGGCGAGGTAGATCGAAAGATGCTCGGTAGCGTAGAGCACGCCCTCAGCCTTGGGTTTGCCCTGCGCGACCAGGGATTCCAGGCGGTCCTTTCGCGAGGAGACCAGGGCGAACTCGGTGGCCACGAAAAACGCGTTGGCGGCGAGCAGCGCGACGATCAGTAGGACGGCTAGCCAGATACTCACTTGGCGTCCACCGCCTCTCCTGCATCTTGCTCGGGAGGAACAGGCCGCAGCAGTGCGCGGTCGATGCGGCGGCCGTCCATCTCGGAGACCTGCGCGAGCCAGTTGCCGGCGCCGCCGGACTGCAGCTCCTCCTTGAAGTTCGCCGCGGAAGCGGTGCGCAGCACAACCTCGTCACCAAGCTCGGGGATGCGCCCCAACGTGGCCATGATCAGCCCGCCGAGGGTTTCGTAAGGTCCGTCCACTGCTGCGAAACCGGTGCGTTCCTCCAACTCGTCCAAGCGCACCAATCCCGCGACTTCCCAGGACGTGCCGAAGCGGGTGAAGTCCTTTTCGCTTTCCTGGTCGTCGTACTCGTCGTAGACCTCGCCGAGGATTTCCTCGACAAGGTCCTCGATGGTCACCAGTCCCTGGGTACCGCCGTACTCGTCGGCCACCAGCACCACCTGGGATCCGGCGGAGCGGACACGATTGAGCACAGAGTCACCGTCGAGAGTGCCCGGCACGAACGGCACGCGACGGGCAAGGGAGGCCAGCTTCGTTGTGGAGCGCAACTCGTGCGGGACCGAAAAGGCGTCCTTGATGTGGACCACGCCGAGGGTGTCGTCCAAGTCGCCGCGACGCACCGGGAAGCGGGAGTGGCCGGTTTCGCGCGCGAGGGTGATCAGGTCCGCGACCGTCTCGTCGGCATCCAAGGAGTCGATGGTGGAGCGCGGCGTCATCACCTCTTCGGCGGTGGTCTCGCCGAAGCGAAGCGAGCGGTCGATCACCGCCGCTGTTGCCGCGTCCAGGCCACCCGCCTCAGCGGAGTTGCGGACCATCGCCCCCAACTCTTGGGAGGAACGGGCGGAGGCGAGCTCGTCGGCAGGCTCGATGCCCATCTTGCGCACGACCCAGTTCGCGGCGGTGTTGAGGAACAGGATGAACGGCTTGGTTGCCGTGTTGAAGTAGTGCACCGGGCGCACCACAGTGCGGGCCGTGTTCAGCGGGTCCGTGATAGCGACGTTTTTCGGCACCAACTCACCGAACACCATGGACAAAAACGTCGCCACAATCAGTGCGAGGACGAGCGCGACGGTGGTGGACGCGTTCGCGGAAAGGCCGATGAGTTCCAGCGCCGGAGTAAAGAACTTGCCCAGCACCGGCTCCGCCAGGAAACCGGCGGCGAGTGTGGTCACCGTGATGCCCAACTGCGCGCCGGAAAGGACGAACGAGAGGTTCGCATGGTCGCGCGCAATCGCACGCGCCGTGCCGTCGCCGCGCTCTTTGACGTGAGTTTCAATCGTGGACCGCTCCAGGCCGGTCATGGCAAATTCGATTGCGACGAAAAGCCCGGTCGACGCGGTGAGCACCACGAACGCCAGCAGGGCGAGAATGGATAAGAATATGTCCATGGATGGTGGTCTGTGCCTTAGCGGCCGTTGCTCCTTCGACTTCGGTCTGAGCGGCGAGCGCGGCTGCGGTTGTTTCCGCGGCCGCGGTTAGCATTGCGGCTCCGGTTGCCGGAGGCAGCGGGCTTCTTGGTCCGCCGGGGCTGGCCCGGCGGAGGAAGTGGCGCGCCTTCCGGTTTGCGTGCACCGGTGATTGTAACTAAGGATTCCGACAGCGGAGCCACCCGAACCTCGGGCGCGTTAACGCCAGCCTTGCGCAAAAGCTGCGCAACTTCCTTGGTTTGGTCGTCCATCACGAGTGTGACCACGGTGCCGGACGTGCCCGCGCGCGCCGTGCGGCCGGCTCGGTGCAGGTAGGCCTTGTGCTCCGCGGGCGGGTCAACGTGCACGACCAGGGAGACGTCGTCGACGTCGATGCCGCGCGCGGCAATATCTGTCGCGACCAACACTGGGGTGGAGCCGTCGGCGAAGCCCTCCAGTGCGCGGGTGCGCGCACCCTGGCCCTTGTCGCCGTGCAGGCCCTGGGCGTGGATGCCAGCGCGGCGCAGTTTCTTCACCTGGCGGTCCACGCCGTGCTTCGTGCGCATAAACATGATCGTCTTGCCCTCGCGCGCGGCGATCTGCAGGGCGATCTCGTTGCGTTCCTCGCGGCCGCCCACCAGGAGGCGGTAGTGGTCCATCGTGTCCACCGCGGCCTGCACTGGGGCGGTGGAGTGGGTCACGGGATCGTGCATGTAGCGGGTGATGAGCTTTTCCACGTCCCCGTCGAGGGTGGCGGAAAACAGCAGGCGTTGGCCGTCTTTCGGGGTGCGGTCCAAAAGCTTGCGCACCTGCGGCAAAAAGCCCATGTCTGCCATCTGGTCCGCCTCGTCGAGCGCGGTGATCTCCACTGCGTCGAAGAAAAGCTTTTTCTGGTTGATCAGGTCCTCGGCCCGGCCGGGGGTGGCCACAAGCAGGTCCACCGGAGAGGCCAGGGAGCGGATGTGGTGGTTGATGTTCACTCCGCCCACGACGTCGAGCACGCGCAGACCCAGCGCGGCCGCCGGGTCTTCGAGGCGCTCGCGGATCTGTGCGGCGAGTTCACGCGTCGGCGCCAGCACCAGCCCGCGCGGGTGGCCCGGGGTGCTCGGCGCGCCGGTGAGGCGCGCCAGCATGGGCAGACCGAACGTGAACGTCTTGCCGGAGCCCGTCGGCCCGCGGCCGAGCACGTCCTGGCCGGCGAGCGCGTCGGGGATCGCCGCCTTTTGGATGGGGAAGGGTTCGGTGATGCCCTGCTTGCTCAAGACGTTGACAATGGCCCGGGGCAAACCGAGGTCGGCGAAAGTAGTCATTCGGTGCAGTCTACGCGGTCAGGGGTACCGGGAAAAGCCGAGCTAATAGCTAAGTTCCTCGCGCTCGCCGGACCAGGTCGTGTGGAACGTGCCCTCCATGTCCACGCGCTTGTACGTGTGGGCGCCGAAGAAGTCGCGCTGGCCCTGAATCAGGGCAGCCGGCAGGCGCTTGGTGCGCAGCGAGTCGTAGTAGGACAGCGAGGAAGCGAACACCGGCACAGGCAGGCCCAGCTGAGTCGCGGTGACGACCACGCGGCGCCAGGAATCCACCAGCCCCTTTTCTAGCTCGCCCTTGAAATACGGGTCCAGCAGTAGCGACGGCAACTCCGGGTCCTTCTCGTAGGCCTCGGTGATGCGGTCCAGGAACTTCGCGCGGATGATGCAGCCGCCGCGCCAAATACGCGCCAGATCACCCGGCTTGATGTCCCAGTCGTGTTCCTGGGAGCCGGCGTTGATCTCGTCGAAGCCCTGCGCGTACGCCACCAGCTTGGAGGCGTAGAGCGCGCGTCGCACGTCCTCAATGAACGATTGCTTATCGACGCCTACGGTGTCCAACGTCGCCGTCTCACCCGCCGGCAAACCGATTTCCTGGGCCGCTTCGCGCTGCGCAAGGGCAGAAGACAACGCGCGGGCGAAGACGGCCTCGCCGATGGCAGTGGTGGGCACGCCGAGGTCCAGGGCCTCCTTGACTGTCCAGCGGCCGGTGCCCTTCTGGCCGGCCGCGTCCACGATGATGTCGATGAACGGCTTGCCGGTCCGCGCGTCCACCTGGCGCAGCACCTCAGCGGTGATTTCGATGAGGTAGGAATCCAGGTCGCCCTTATTCCACTCCGTGAAGATGTCGGCGATCTCTGCGGGCTCAAGGCCCGCCGCATAACGCAGCAGGTGGTAGGCCTCACCGATGACCTGCATGTCGGCGTACTCGATGCCGTTGTGCACCATCTTGACAAAGTGCCCGGCGCCGTCAGGGCCGATGTGGGTCACGCACGGGGTGCCGTCCACCTTCGCGGAGATGTCCTCCAGCAGCGGACCGAGGGTCTCCCAGGACTCCGCCGGACCACCGGGCATGATGGACGGCCCGCGCAGCGCGCCCTCCTCGCCGCCGGAGATACCAGCGCCGACGAAGTGGCGGCCGGCAGCGGCGACCTCGCGTTCGCGGCGGATGGTGTCGGTGAACAGGGCATTGCCGCCGTCGATAATGATGTCGCCCTCATCCATCGCCTCCACGAGCTGGGCGATCACCGCATCCGTGGCGGCGCCGGCCTGGACCATGATCACGGCCTTGCGGGGGCGCTGGAGCGACGCGACAAACTCCTCGATCGTTTCCGCCGGAATGAAGTCGCCCTCGTGGCCGAACTCGTCGATCACCGCACGGGTCTTTTCCGGGGAGCGGTTGAAAATGGCCACCGTGTGGCCTTTGGAGGCGAAGTTACGGGCGAGGTTGGAGCCCATCACCGCCATACCGACAACACCGATTTGAGCAAGCTTGTCACCGTTGCGTGTAGCAGTCATACGCCGGATTCTACGCGGGGTGCATTCGCTTGCGCCCGTATGATTGGCCGCCATGGACATGGAGAAGAATCTGCGCCTGTACCAAGAGGTCATCGAGGTCCCGCTGAGCAGCGAAGAGCTCGAGTACATCAACTCCGTCGAGTTCGACTTCGCCCAAACCCTCGGGCTGAAGCTGACCTACTGCTCCAAAGACCGCCTAGAAGGCGAACTCGAGGTGGAACAGCGCCACCTGCAGCCCACCGGCATCGTCAACGGCGGGCTCTACTGCGTGATCGGGGAGACGTTGGCATCTATCGCAGCGGTGGCCGCGAGCGGAAAGCCCGCGGTGGGGATGAGCAACTACACCGACCTGCTCGGCAGCGTGCGGGGAGGCCAGACGATTCGTGCGGTGGCCGAGCCCGTGCACGTCGGTAAGCGAACGCATCTTTGGCGAGTGGAGATGACCGCCGACGGCAAACTGGCCGCCGTGACCAACCTGAAGCTGATGGTGCTGGAGGTCTAGCTACAGCCAGTTGTTCTTGCGGAACCACCACCAGATCGCAGTGATCGCCGCAAACATGACCAGCAGCGCGGCCGGGTAGCCGTAGCGCCAACCCAGCTCCGGCATGACTTCGAAGTTCATGCCGTAAATACCGGCGATCAGCGTCGGCACGGCAGCCATTCCGACCACCGCAGAGATCGTGCGCATGTCCGAGTTCTGCTGCATGGTGATCTTTGCTACCGACGCATCAAGAAGCGACGTCAGACGCTCATCGAAGCCGGACAGGCGGTCGCTGACGATCGTGGAGTTGTCCTGCACGTCGCGGAAGTAGGTGCGCAACACCTTTCGCATGAAGTCCTTGTTGTTGGTCAAGCCATTGCGCAAAGCGGGAGCAAGTGGATCGATGGCGTGGCGCATCTCCAAAATCTCACGCTTGTAGGTGTAGATCTTATCGATGTTGATGTCCCGGCGCGGCGTGAACACCTCGTTTTCCAGCTCGTCCACGTCGTTTTCCAACAGGTCGGTGACCTTGAGGTAGTTGTCCACCAAGTAGTCCGACACTGCCCAAGCAACAGCCGTGGGGCCGAGCACGGCCAGATCCTCTTCGTCCTCAATCTTTGGGGTGAGATCCGGCAGGTGTGCGCCGTGGCGAATGGTGATGGCGAATTTCTCGCTGACAATCATCTGCACCTCGCCGGTGGAAATGATCTCGCGGGCATCCGCGACCTCTTCATCGTCGCGGTAGGACACCGAACGCACGACCATGAACAGCTGCTCGTCGTGGCGTTCGATCTTCGGGCGCTGGTGAGCGTCCACAACGTCGTCGACCACGAGGTCTTCGACGTCGAAGATCTCCGCGATCTTTTCCATCTGCTCCGTAGACGGCTCTTTCAGGCTGAGCCACACGAAGGCATTTTCGTAGCGCTCCACAACCTCAAGCGCATGCGCCATGCGCACATTGCCCGGCTGGCGCTTGCCGTCCACGAACACGCGGCAGAAGTCGATTTGGCGCTCGAGGGGGACCGGAATGCTGCGCGTGGGGGGCTGTACCTTCTTTGGTCGTTGCCCCGGCATTGGGATACGAGGCGGCATAGCTTCAAGCCCCCTTTCACTGGTACGAGGGGCTCGAGGCTTGAAGCGTTCGCCCCTGTGCGGCGGGAGAGCGCGCTGCGGGGCGCGCCGGTCAACTTAGGTGATATTACGCGCTAACGGGCGGTTGTCTAACGGGGGTGCAAAACTGCACAACCCCGTTCCCGACAACCGCCCTTAATGCGAGTTAGCGCGTGTTAAGAACCTCGCTAGAACACCTTCAGACCGCGACTGCGGAAGATCTCGCGGACGTGTTCCACGGACTCCGGAGATGGGGGAGTAACCCCTTTGAGCTCGTAGTCCATGCCAATGCGGTTCCATTTGTCCTCGCCCATGTTGTGGAAGGGGAGGACCTCAACGCGCTCCACGGTGCCCTTCCAGCGTGCGACAATGTCGGCCACGGCCTGCACATTGTCCTCGCTGTCCGTCAGGCCGGGCACAAGCACGAAGCGGATCCACACCGGTTTGCCCTTTTCGTGCAGCCGGTCGCCGAAGTCGATCGTCGGCTGCAGCTGGCGCGCGGTGACGTATTCGTACGTGTCGGGCAGACCCGACTTCACGTCCAGCAAGAACAGGTCGATGTTGTCCAGGTCCTCGTCCGTCAGACGAGAACCGAGGAATCCGGAGGTGTCGATCGTGGTGTGCACACCAGCGTCGTGGACTGCCTTGAGCAGGCGACGAGTGAACGCGATCTGGAACAGCGGCTCACCACCGGAGAGGGTCAGTCCGCCACCGGAGGCGTTGAACACCGGCTTGTAGCGAAGCACGCGGCGCACGACATCGTCGATTTGCTCGAGCGTGCCGTCCTTCATTTCCATCGTGTCCGGGTTGTGGCAGTACTTGCACCGCAGCGGGCAACCGGACAAGAAGATGGTCATCCGGGTGCCGGGGCCGTCGACAGCTGTGACCAGCTCCCACGAGTGGATGAGTCCGATTTCGCCTGTGCGGCGGGCCTCAAACAGCTCGGGGCGGGTAATCTCAAGGTCGTCGGTGGACAGTCCGCCTAAACCGGCAGCGACGCCGCGCACGCGCTCGCCCTGTTCGGGCGCAAGCGTGACGACGCCGCTAGTTCCATCCTGCGCCATATATTAAGCGCCCTTGTGGAAGGTACGGGAGATGACGTCGCGCTGCTGCTCCTTCGTCAGCTTGACGAAGTTGACGGCGTAGCCGGAGACGCGAACGGTGAGGTTCGGGTAGTTCTCCGGGTGCTCCATGGCGTCCTCCAGCGTGGACTCGTCCAGCACGTTGATGTTGGCGTGGTACAGGCCGGAGTCCATGTTGTTAGCGGAGCGGGAAGCCTTCATGGAAGCGAGGCGCTCGTCGAAAGTAGGGGTGGTCATGATGTTTTCTCCTTCAGAGTGGAAAGGTGGATGGGGAAGTCTGAGTTAGGCGGGGTTGATGACCGTGTCGGCGTTGTCCATGATGAAGCCAGCATCCAGGACACCGACCAGGTTGGTCACCTGCTCATCCTTGTTGCGGCCCAAGCCCGTCGGAGTGATCGTGTTGGTCAGCGAGATGCCGTCCAGCGCATCGTTGTAGTCGAGCTTGCCCACGGAGAGCATGGACGCGACCATACCGTGGTTGTCCGCGCCGTTCTCCGGGTTAGCGCCCGGTGCGAACGGGGTACCAGCCTTGTGGCCGGAGGGGAACGAACCGGTTGCCTTGCCGTAGACCACGTTGGAGGTAATCGTCAGCACCGACTGGGTCGGGATGGCGTCGCGGTACAGCGGGATCGCCTTGATCTTCTGCATCACCGTGTGCACCACCGTAGCGGCGATGTCGTCAGCGCGGTCGTCGTCGTTGCCGTAGAACGGGAACTCACCCTCGGTGACGTAGTCGACGATCAGGCCGGTCTCGTCGCGGACCGGGGTGACCTTCGCGTACTTAATGGCCGACAGGGAGTCCGCCACGATGGACAGGCCGGCAATGCCGCAGCCCATGGTGCGGACAATGTCGGAGTCGTGCAGCGCCATCTCGATGGACTCGTAGGCGTAGCGGTCGTGGCAGTAGTGGATGATGTTCAAAGCCTCGACGTAGGTGCCGACAACCCAGTCAAGCATCTCCTCGTACTTCTGCCAGACCTCGTCGAAGTCCAGCGGACCGTCGCCCTCAATCGGGGTGTGGTCGCCGTCGGTGACCTGCTTGCCGGTGACCTCGTCGCGGCCGCCGTTCATGGCGTAGAGCAGGGCCTTCGCGGCATTGACGCGGGCGCCGAAGAACTGCATCTGCTTGCCCACCTGCATCGGGGACACGCAGCAAGCGATGGCGGCATCGTCGCCCCACTTGTCGCGGATCTGCTTGTCGGACTCGTACTGCAGCGACGAGGTTTCGATTGAGATCGCGGCGCAAAATTCCTTGTAGCCCGCCGGGAGTGCCGGATCCCAGAAGATGGTGATGTTCGGCTCCGGCGCCGGTCCCAGGTTGCGCAGCGTCTGCAGCAGACGGAACGAGGTCTTGGTCACCTGGTGGCGGCCGTCCTCCGAGAAGCCGGCATCGGTCCAGGTTGCCCAGTACGGGTCGCCGGAGAAGATCTGGTCGTAGTCCTCGGTGCGCAGGAAGCGGACGATGCGAAGCTTGATCACCAGTGCGTCGATGATTTCCTGAGCCTCGACCTCGGTCAGGGTGCCGTTGGCCAAGTCGCGCTCGAAGTACGCGTCCAGGAAGGGGGAGAGGCGGCCAATGGACATGGCGGCGCCGTCCTGGCTCTTCACGGAGGCGAGGTAGCCGAAGTAGGTCCACTGCACGGCTTCCTTGGCGTTGGTGGCCGGGCCGGAGATGTCGAAGCCGTAGTCCTCGGCCATCTTCTTCAGCTTCTTCAGCGCCTTGATCTGCTCGGCGTGCTCCTCACGGTAGCGGGCCCAGTGCTCGGAGAAGCCCTTCTCCAGGGAAGCGTCCTTCGCCTGCTGCTTCTCCTCGATGAGGAAATCCACACCGTAGAGAGCCACGCGGCGGTAGTCGCCGATGATGCGGCCACGGCCGTAGGCGTCCGGCAGACCCGTCACGATGTGGGAGGACCGTGCCGCACGGATGCGCGGGGTGTAGATGTCAAAGACGGCGTCGTTGTGGGTCTTGCGGTACTGCGTGAAGATCTTCTTCACGTCCGGGTTGACCTCTTTGCCGGCCTCCCTGATGGCCTGCTCGACCATGCGCCAGCCACCGTTCGGCATCATTGCGCGCTTGGTCGGCGTGTCCGTCTGAAGACCAACAACGACGTCGTCGTCCTCCGAGATATAGCCCGGCTTGAAGGCGTCGATGTCGGCGGGCGTTTCCGTGTCCACGTCGTAGACACGGCGCTCACGCTCGACGGCGAGGTAGTTCTTGTCAAGGTAGTCCCAGAGGCGCAGGGTCTTTTCCGTGGCGCCTTCAAGGAACGATGCATCCCCGTCGTACGGGGTGTAGTTGCGCTGGACGAAATCGCGGACATCGATGCGTTCCATCCACGGGCCCGGCTTGAAGCCGTCCCACGCGCGGTTTTCAATTTGCGGCTCTGTCGAAACAGTCACAGTTGCACAGTCCTTCTTTAAAGCATTTGAGGATCTCTCGCGGCTGCGCTTGCCCATTTACTTACCCATGTACTTTCAAAGCGCGGGCCGCTCAAGAACCATTGTAAGGGATGATTCGGGACTAATAGTAATACGATTGGTGTGACATTGCGCACAACTGTCGTGGGCCAAAATGGCATGAAAGAACCGGCCCAAAGCCTGTGGAGAAAGGCTCTGGGCCGGTTTGGATCGCCGTCGGCGAAACGCCGGGGGAGGGCGAAGGGCTACTTCTCGTTCTCCAGCTCAGGCCCCTCGAGCTGCCCCTCGGTCACCGCCAGGTTGTGGCGGGTGCGCGAGAACGCGTTGATGGTCCACTCGTTGGCGGCCACAAGACGGTTGCGGGTGCCGGTGAGGAAGGACAGGTGCACACCCAGCCACATCAGCCAGCCGATGAAGCCGGTGATTTCCACCTTGCCCATCTTCACAACCGCGTTGAAGCGGTTGATGATGGCCATCGAGCCCTTGTCGAAGTACTCGAACGGGTCGCGGTTTTCCGGAGCGACGTCGTGCTCGACCTGCTCCTTGATGATCTTGCCCACGTAAGCACCGGACTGGATAGCCACCTGCGCAACGCCCGGGAGGCGGTCGCGGTTCATCATGTCGCCGACGATGAACAGGTTCGGCTCATCGCCCACGGACAGGTCGGCGTTGACCGCAACCTTGCCGGCTCGGTCAGCCTCGACGCCGAGCTGATCGGCGATCTGCTTGCCCAGCGGGGAAGCGGCAACACCGGCGGACCAGATCTTGGTCGGGGTGCTGATGGTGGTCTCCTGCTCGGTCTTCATGTCCTTGTAGGTCACGGAGTCCGCGTCCACGTTGGTCACCATCGCGTTGAGGATGACGGTCACGCCCGCCTTCTCCAGCTCGCGCTGTGCCTTCTTGCCCAGGCGCTTGCCAAACGGCGGCAGGACCTGCGGCGCGCCATCCAGCAGGTAGATCTTGGCCTGCTCGGTGCTAAAGGAGTAGCGCCCGGAGGTGAATGCGCGGTGCGCCATCTCGGCCACCTGGCCGGCCAGCTCCACACCGGTCGGGCCTGCGCCGACGATGACGAAGGTCAGCTCGCGCTCGCGCTCTTCCGGGGTCTCAGCCAGCTCCGCGCGCTCGAAGGCTGCGATAAGGCGGGCACGGATCTCAAACGCGTGGTCCAGCGTCTTCAAGCCCGGGGCGAACTCGGCGAAGTGGTCGTTGCCAAAGTACGACTGGCCGGCGCCCGCGGCGACGATGAGCGAGTCGTAGGAGAAGGTGGTCTCCTTGCCACCTTCGACCGAGGTGACGGTCTTCGCCGGAACGTCAACGGTCTCCACGGTGCCGCGAACAACGCGGACGTTCTGTTGGTTGCCGAACATCTGGCGCACGTCGCCGGTGATTTCGCCGGAGGACATCAGGCCGGTTGCCACTTGGTAAAGCAGCGGCGGGAAGAGGTGGTGGTTGGTGTTGTTGATCAGCGTGATGTCGACATCTGCGTCTGCGAGTTCTTTCGCTGCATTCACGCCGCCAAAACCTGCGCCCACGATGACAACGTGGTGACGACTACCTTCGGGGCGGTACACCTGAGAGGCCATGAGTGATATCTCCTCGGGATAATGACGTTATTAATTGGAACGGCATACATAGTACGCGCCCACCAATAAACTGCGCGGGCAGGCTCCGCCGTGGCACCCCATATCCCAGGGCTGCGCGCACTAGCATTCGAGGAATGGCCGAGAGCACTCCCGCGAACATCCCCGCGCACCTTCAACCAGTTGATGCAGACGCGTGGCCAGGGGTGGCCGATATCCCGAAGCCGGGGAGGTTGCGAACGAGGTTCGCGGAGGCCGGCTTCGCTCGTGCCTGCGCGAAAGCGGGCCTGTCGTTCGAAGGGGACGGCGCAGATATAGCGGTTGAGCGCGCTGAAGTGTTTCAGCGCGTCGCCGCGAGCGGGTGGGTTGGCCTCGCAGAGGGCTACATGGCGGGAGAGTGGTCGACAGGGGGATCGCAGCAGCTTGTCGACGTCCTGACGGCCCTCCTACGTACCGGCTACTGCCCGCGCACCCGCCGCGTGGATGCGGTGCGGCCAGCAACGCCAGGGGAGTTGCCGCCGGATCTAGTAGCGCACTTTTCGGGCGATGGACTCAGCGCGTTCCAGGGGCATTTCGCCACCGGAGTGGCCACCACGCAACGGGTGCGAATGAAGTCGCATACCAAAGGCGCAGGCAGAGGTCGCGAGCCCCGCGATCATTTCGTAGACGTGACGGAAATCGGGGCACCCATGGAGTCTGACAGGGCGGATCTGCGCGACGCTCAAAACCGCAGCGTAGAAGCTATTTTAGAGAGCCTGAACGTGGCATCTGGCACGCACCTGTTGGAGTATCCGTCCGGAGGCGGCGCATTAGCGTTCGAGGCCGCTGCGCGCGGGGCGACTGTCGACGCCGTGACCCGCGATGCGCGTATGTACGCCGCGATGCGCGAGCGGTTGATTCTCGCGGGCACAGACGGATCCGTCACCGTGGACCGTATTGCGGAGGGTCCGGCTGCTGTGGCTAAGCAGCGAAGCGGTGCCTACGACGCAGTCGCGAGCATGGAGGTGTTTGAAACCATGCCGCAACGCCAGCAGCGAAAGTACCTGCTTGCCGTGGATGCGCTGCTTAGTCAGGGCGGGCGAGTAGCCATGCAGACGATGGTGCGCACGCAGGCGTACAACCGCACGGCGGATCTCGCGCTGGAGTCGCTGCGGGCATATATCTGGCCGGGGCTGTATTTTTCGACGGTCACGGAGATTGGCAAGACAGTCGACCGCGAGACCGATCTGCGCGTCGTGGCGCAGACGTCGGCGCCGGAGCATCTCGCAGCGTCGCTGCGTCTGCAGCGCGTCACGTTCGACGGCAAACTGCGCGACGCGGCGGCCGACGGCTACGACGCCGTGTTCCGCCGCCTGTGGGTGTGGCAGTTCGCGTTGCGTGAGGCGATGGCGCGGCTGGGGATGATCGATCTGGCGCAGATCACGCTCGCGCGGAGAAGTAGAAGAGGACGCCGCTAATGGGAGACAGCGGCCACCAGAACGTTACTTGACATAATGTACATTATCGGACAGTTATATACGGATAAACAGCAAAAGGGTGCCGCACGCTCCTTGCGTCCAGCACCCTTCCATATACCTGTTTTAGCGTAACGTTACGTAAACAAGACCATCTACTTGGTCATGTTGATCCGGACGTTCACTTCGCCCTCCTCGGCGATTTTCGCCGCGACGAGCTCCGGGGTCTCCACGCCATAGTCCAAGCGGTTGATCGGAATATCGCCGGCGACGATCAAACGGTCGCCCGAACGCGAAACGTCGAACTCGTGCGTGACCTCGTTCGTCGTGCCGTGGATGGTCAGCTCGCCGGTGAGCTCTACGGTGCCCACGCTGCCGTCCTCCGGCACGGCGGACACATCAGCCGGTTGCGTCACCTTGAACGTGGCCTCCGGGTACTCGTCCGTGTGGAAGATGCGGCGTCGCACCGACGAGTCGCGCTTGTCGCTGTCGGACGACAAGTGCTGCATGTCAACGGTAATCTCGCCGGCGGACAGCGTGCCTTCGGTAATCGTGGCAAAGCCCGTGACTGCGCGCGTGGACGCCGATGTGCTGCGGCGCTCGCCCGGCAGCACCTCCTCAAATGTGAAGCCGGCGGATGTGACGTTGTCGCCCGGGCGGTTAGTTACCGTCCATTCGCCGTCAAGCTCAGTGGAGGCTGCGGACACGTTGTCGGCGTCGATCCCCTCTGTCTTTACTCCGCCGCCCTTAAACAGGCTCATAAACAACGGAATCATGGCCACAAGCACAGCCACGACGATGAAAATGGAAACGACAACGATTAAGGTTGTGCGCGTCTTTGCGCTGGTTGCCGCGCGTTTTTCCACCTGGAAATCACCTCAGCCTTTCAAGTTGCTGAGCTAATTCTACTAATTCGTCACAAAGTGGTGCCAAATCGTCAGGGCCTGCCCCTTCCGCTGCTGCCGTGCGGATATCCTCCGCGGCGCACCGCAGTGCGTACAGGCGATCGCGGTACTCTGCGACCTTGTTGCGGTTGAGGATGACCGCGTCCTCCTCAACGGACGTACCGGCAAGCATGGTGCGCTGTTCGTAGGCGCGCTGCTTGCAGGAGGGTCCGCAGTATTTGCGCTTTCGGCCACGGCCTCGGTTTACTGGGATCTCCTTGCCGCACCAGGCGCATGTGGCTGTCTTCTTGGTCAGGGCACGTAGCTTATCCGTCACAGGTGCTTACTTTATTACATGTGTCGATTACGCGAAAGTGGCCGGGAACAATTCGCACAACTGCACCGTTATACTGGAGCGACTGAAAGACAAACGGGTTGAAAAGGATGGTGAGTGCCATGGCTGATCGAGTTCTTCGCGGAAGCCGCATGGGCGCAGTCAGCTACGAAACGGACCGCGACCACGATCTCGCGCCACGCCGGATGGCAAAGTACCGCACCCCCAACGGTGAAGTGTTCGAGGTGCCGTTTGCGGACGACGCCGAGATTCCCGAGGAATGGATGTGCAAGAACGGCCAGGTAGGCACCCTCATGGAGGGCGAAGGCGTGGAGTCCAAGCCTGCTAAGCCGCCGCGCACCCACTGGGACATGCTGCGGGAGCGTCGCAGCATCGAAGAGCTCGACGTCCTGCTCGAGGAGCGCCTTGAGCAGCTGCGTAAGCGCCGCCGCACCGCCGCCCGCATTGCGAAGGAACAGCAGCAGGCCAACGAGAGCTAACCCCGTTTCACAACGGCTTAACGCAAGTGCCCGCCCCCGCGAAAGGAATTCGCGGGGGCGGGCACTTGCCTATGTGGGGCTGTTAATTCTTCCGCTTGCCGTCGAAGCCGAGCGCGTAGAGCGCCTGACGGACGGTTTCCTCGCCCAAGTGGATCGCGGTGTTGACGCGACGGGCGGCGTTTGACTGGAGCTTGCCCAGGTTGGCGTTGTCGATCTCGTGCTTGGCCACTGCTCCGAACTCGCCGAGCGCGTTGACAATCTGCTCGGGAGCGTCGGCGGCCGTGCGGCGGACGTCGGAAAGCTTCGAGTGCTCCACGGCGTAGACGAGCTGGCGCACGGTCTCGGAGGTCAGATCCTTGACAAAGGTTGCCTTCTCCGAAACACCCCACTTGGTGACCTCGGCCAGCGATGCGGTGGCGAAGCTGGCGTCCAATTTGGACTCGCCGAGCTTACGGTCCTCAAACGTGATCGGCACCTCGCGGATGTCGAAACCGAGCTTGTCCACCTTGTGGGCGATCTCCACCTGGAAGATGTATCCCTTGGTAGACAGGGAATCCAAGTCCAACTCTTCCAGCACCTCGCGCTTGAAGGCGCGGTAGCCGGCGGTCATATCCGCCACGTCCGTGCCGAGGGCGAGAGAGACGTACTGGTTGCCCAGCTTGGACAGCAGGAAGCGGTTCTTCGGCCAGTTCACCACTTCCCCGCCCTCGATGTAGCGGGAGCCGATGGCCAGATCCGCGCCGTTATCCAACGCGTCGAGCAGCCTGTGCAGCTCCTCCGGTGCGTGCGAGCCGTCGGCGTCCATCTGCACCAGCACCTGGTAGTCGCGCTCCAGGCCCCAGTTGAAGCCGGCGCGGTAGGCGGCCAGCAGGCCGTCCTTGCCGGTGCGGTGCAGCACGTTGACCTCGTCATGGGAGGCGGCGAGCTCGTCGGCCTTCGCACCGGTGCCGTCCGGCGAGTTGTCGTCAACGACGAGGATGTCCACGGCATCCTTCGTAGCCAGCACGCGTTCGACGATAAGCGGGAGGTTCTCCACCTCGTTGTAGGTCGGAATGATCACCAGGGTCTGGTTGGCCACGGCGCTAGTTCTCCTCGGTTCTACGCTGTTGTTCTCCGGTAGGAGCATACCCGCGGCCACGTCGGCGCGCGGACACGGCTGCGGCAAGCATCAGCGCCACACCGGCGGCGACCATCAGCCACTCCAAAACCTGCCCGAACCGCACCGCGGGTGTGGTGCCGGTACGCAGCGGAAGCGTCTCCATCAAGTGGGCGGGCTTGAAAATCTCCGTCTGTTGGGACACCTGTCCATCCGGGTGCACGATCGCCGATACGCCAGAGGTGGCAACGACCACCACTGCCCTGTCGGTTTCTATTGCGCGCATCCGGCTCATCGCCAGCTGCTGGTACGTCATGTCCGTGAATCCGAAGGTGGCGTTGTTCGTCGGCGTGGACAGGATCTGGGCGCCGCCGCGCACCGCCATGCGGTACGCCTCGTCTTCCGCCACCTCGTAACAGGTGGCAACGCCAACGGGAATGCCGCCCATGTGGACCACACCGTTGTCGTCGCCAGGCTTGAAGTCGCCCGCCAAGTCCACCAGATCCGAGAAGTTGCGGAAGAAATCGCGCATGGGCATGTATTCGCCGAACGGCTGCAGGAAGCGCTTGTCGTGGCGCTCCCCTGGCCCTGTCTCCGGGTCGAAGACCACCATGGTGTTGCGGGCGCCGACATCGTCGCGGGTGAGCGTGCCTACAAGCAGGGGCGTATCCACGCCGCGCACCGCCGCACCCACCAGGGCCTCGGCCTCCGCGTCGACGAACGGGTTGACGTCGGAGGCGTTTTCCGGCCAGAACACCATGTCCAGCTCCTCGCCGGATTCTTCGGCCGCTTCCGCGAGCCGGAGTGTTTCGTTGACGTGGTTGCTCAGCACCGCCCGGCGCTGCTCGTTGAAGTCCAGGCCCATGCGAGGCACGTTGCCCTGCACGGCCCCGACGCGGGCCTGATCGACGGTGGAGCTGTCCTTTCCCACGCCGATATTGGCGATCAAGCCGGCAGCCAGCGACAGGATGATGGCGGCAACGGCCGCGCGGCGCGAAGTGGCGCTGAGAAGCGAGACGCACCCGACCGCCACGAGCACCGTGGCGACGGTGACCAGCGCGGGCCCACCCCAGGCCGACAGTGCCGCCAGCGGGCCGTTGATCTGCCCCCACGCCAGGCGCACCCACGCGAAACCGCCGAAGGGCCACGAGGAACGCACGAACTCGACCGCCAGGTAGACCAGCGGGAACGCGAACGCACCGTAGCGCCAGCGGGCCACCAACACGCCGAACGCGCCGGTGGCCAGCGCGTAGAGCGCCATCGTGATGGCCAGCGCGATATACGGCATGGCGCCGACAAACTCGCCGACCCACGGCAGCAGGAACAGATAGCAAAACAGGCCATGCGTGAACCCGATCAGCGCACCGAAGCGGGCGGAAGGACGCTCCTGCGCCTCCCCCGCCATGCCCAGAGCAGCGGTGGCGCGCCTAGGCCACGGCATGAGTGTCAGCCACAGCAGCGCGATGCCGAGCACGGCAGCCCACCAGTGGCCGAGAGGTTCGTACGAGAGGTAAACCAGCCAGCCAGAAACGGCGGCGAGTCCGAAACGGAGAAACGCCGGCATTTAGCGCGCCCCGCCCGCGCTGCCGCCGCCATCGTCCGGGTCCTGCGGGCGCTCAGGGCTGTCCATGCGGTACCACTGCTCCAGCTCGTCGGCGTCGATGACCGGCTCCTGCGGCTTTTCGCCGCCCGGCTGGTTGAAGGAGCCGTAGCTGGTTTGGAACTGCCCCATCGGTGTGGCGTCGTAGACACGCACGCCGAGGTTCTCCACCGCGGCGCGCGCACGCTTGGTCATGGTCTTGCGGATCAACGCGCGCGTCGGCCCGAACACCAGCGGCAGGCCGATCAGGGAGGTGACAAAGCCGGGGATGACGGAGAGTGTCCAACCCCCGATGAGCAGCGCGGAATCGCCCGCGAGCTTGCCCACGCTGGAGCGGCCGTGCGCGGCCTGCAGCAGCGAGTTGCGCAGCGCCATGCTGGCTGCGGCGCCGCCGGCAATCATGAGCACGAAAATCGCCAAAAGCGCCCAGCCAACACCGATGGCTTTGGCCACCAGGAAAAACGCGAGCGCTTCGACGACGAAGTATGCGAGAAGAGGAATCGGCATGGCCACGAGGGTACCTGGCTTGGCGGCTACCTCGGCATGTGCCTCCACACTGGCCGCGGCACCACGCGCATGATGGCTGCGAGGACAGCCAGGCGCCGCGGGATCCACACCGTGGTGCTCTTGCCCCGCGCCGCAGCATCCACCACCGCGTCTGCGACAACACCCGGGGTCACCGACATCACCGCAGGTTTCATCCCTTCAGTCATGGACCCGATGACGAAGCCCGGTCGCGCCAGGATGAGGCTGAGGCCTGTACCGTGCAGCCGGTCCATCAAGCCCTGGCAAAACGCGTCCAGGCCCGCCTTGGTGGAACCGTAGACGTAATTGGCGCGGCGTGCCCGCCACCCGGCGATGGAGGAGAAGGCGAAGATCTCCCCGCGTGCCATCTCGTCGGCAAGCACCGTAAGCATGCTCACCTGCGCGAGGTAGTCCACAGTGGCGATGCGCGCGGCCTCGCGCTCGTCGCGCTCTGCGAGCTCCTGGTCGCCGAGGATGCCAAACGCCACGATCGCGGTGGTGACATCGCCCGCCTCGCGCACGATGCGGCGGTGCGATTCGAGGTCGGTGGCGTCGAAATCGAGCGTGCGCACCGCTGTGGCACCCGCGGCAAGCAATCGCTTCTCGACGTCCGCCAGGCCCCCACTCCCTCTGGCCGCCAACACGACCTTTCGGCCCTGGCAGACGCGTGCGGCGATCTCGCCGCCGATGTCGCTGCGCGCTCCGAGCAGGAGCACTGCGCCCTGACCAGCAGCGCTAGGCATCGTTTACGCCTAGCGTGCGGCGGGTGTGGTTGAGCGTTTCAATGCCGTTCGCGGTCATGCGCACGATGTCCTCGATGCGCATGCCCCACTTGCCTGGCACGTAGATGCCCGGCTCGATGGAAAATGCCATGCCCTCGCGCAGCACCACGTCGGAGCCGGCGATGATGAACGGCTGCTCGTGGCCGGACAGGCCGATGCCGTGGCCCAGGCGGTGCGTAAAGTATTCGCCGTAGCCAGCGTCTGCGATCACCTCGCGCGCCGCGGCGTCGAGCTCGCCGGCAGTGATGCCGGGCTTGGCGGCAGCGCACGCGGCGTCGAACGCGCGCTCAAGCACCGCGTAGGCCTCCAAGAAGTCCTTCGGCGCCTTGGCAGGCTCGCCCACCACGTGGGTGCGGGTGCAGTCGGACTGGTAGCCGGACGGCAGCGCGCCGCCCAGGTCCACCACCACGGGGTCCCCCTCCTCGAGGACACGGTCGGAGAAGTCGTGGTGCGGGTTGGAACCATTAGGCCCGGAGCCGACGATGACGAAGGAGACGGATTCGTGCTCCTGAAGGATCAGCGCGTGCAGCTCGTCCGCGATCTCGCGCTCCGTGCGACCGGGCTGGAGCAGCTCGGCAGCGCGCTCGTGCACGCGGTCGATGGCGGCGCCGGCCTTTGCCAGCTCGGCGACCTCCTCGTCGTCTTTGACCATGAATAGTTCCGCCACCGCGTCGGAGGCAAGCTCGGTTGCAGGCAGTAACGCCTGCAGCGCGAAGACGTGGTCCGCGGTCAGCGACGATCCGAGGCCCACGGTGCCGTCTTCAAGCGTATCCGCCACGAGCTTGTACGGGTTTTCCCCGTCGCGCCAGCCGATGATTTCAACGTCTGCCGCGCCTTCCAGCCCCAGCGACTGAATGTCGGTCACCGGCGCCACCACGGTGGTGCCGCCAGGCGCGATCACCAGCGCGGTGAGCCGCTCGTGCGAGGAAGTCCAGGAACCGGTGAGGTAGGCGAACTCGGCGCCGGTGCCGATGACCAGCCCACCCAGACCGCGCTGTTTAACCAACTCCACGGCTTCCTGGCGGCGTGCGGTGTACGTATCAGAGTCGAATGCAGTCATGTGCGCCATGGTAGATCGCTAGCATCGTGGGAGTGTTGCCTGCCCTGAACCGCTCCGTCGCCCGCCTTAGCACTCCGGGCGGCGGCTACTGCTCGGGCGCGCTCATCGCCCCCGACATCGTGCTCACCTGCGCACATTTCTTCCGTGAGCGCCCGCATGCAGGGGTGCGGGTGCGTGTCGACGGCTCCGTGTTCCCCGTCGACAGCCTCCACATTCTGGCCGGCACGGATGTCGCACTCGTCCGGCTGCCGGAGAAAGTGGAAGCCACTCCGCTCGAGCTCGGGCCGTCGCCACGCTTGTTCGCCCGTACGCTCACTCTCGGATACGGCGGTCAGGCTCGCAGCGTCAAGGCGCGGCCGGGTGTCTACCTGGGCACGCTTCCGGTGTCCTGGTTCAGGAAG
Organism: Corynebacterium pilbarense; assembly: GCF_026930265.1. Classification (NCBI taxonomy): domain Bacteria; kingdom Bacillati; phylum Actinomycetota; class Actinomycetes; order Mycobacteriales; family Corynebacteriaceae; genus Corynebacterium; species Corynebacterium pilbarense. The sequence continues at coordinate 323,534 of NZ_JANRML010000001.1, read as the reverse complement.
CGCGTGACGCGGGTGCGTCCGGCCGGACTGGTCTACGCCAATCCGCCTGCGGTCAAAGGCGACTCCGGCGGCCCTGTGTTAGTCGGAGGAAAGGTCGTTGGTGTGCAATCCCTCATCCTGGATCCGGGCGGCACGAACCTGCGCATCGCCACCGTGTCCCTGTGGCCGCGGGGGCTGGCGCGTTCGCTGCGGGGGCTCTAGTTGCCGATCGCCACTACGCCGCGGCGGATCGCGTCCACAGCCCGGTTCGCGTTGTCCCGGATCTGGTCCGAATAGCCGGTCTTTTTGACCTGCTCCAGCAGGTCGATCACCTGGCGGCACCAGCGCACGAAGTCGCCGGGGGTGAGCTCTGCGCCCGATTCCGCCGCCGCGGCCAATGCGTAGCCCAGCGGCGCTCCGGCGGTCCACTGATGGATGGACAGGCAGAACCCGGGGTCCGGCAGGCGGGTTGCGGGCAGGTTGTGGCGCTGCTCGTCGGCAACCAGTTCGCCGTAGATACGCATCGTCTCGTTCATCGCGTCGGCCATGGTGTCGGTGGCGGCTTCGGGGCTGCCGCCGGTGGCGCGCCGGTTTTCGAAGACCACCATGGAGGCCACACCGGCGAGCTCAGCCGGGTCCAGGTTGTCCCAGATGCCGCGCTTCAGGCACTGCGCGACCAAAAGATCGGAGACATTGTGGATGCGGGAGAGGCGCTCGCCTTCGTCGGTGACCTGCGGTTCGCCGTCGATAAGCTCAACGTAATCCATCTCCGTGAGCAACCCGATGATGCGCTCGAACGTGCGTCCCAACGAATCGGTGGAGGTATCCACGCGCCGCTCCAGCTTGGCTAGCGTGCGCTCCTCGCGCACGATTTCCTCGGCGGTGCGCGCCAGAATCTCCCTATCCGCCGCCGGCCAGTCGTGCACCGGGTGGTTGCGGATGGCCTCACGCAGCGCGGTGACCTTCTTGCTCGGCCGCACCCGGGACTGCTCGCGCAGGCGTCTCGGTGCGTTGAAGTGGCCCCGGTGCAGAAGTGACGCAACCTTGCGGGCGTGACGACGCGGCTGGTCCTGCATGTGGCGCGGCACCTTGATGCGGCCCACAACCAACGGCGGGTTCTTGAACGCGGCGGCGTCGATTCGCCCGGACCAGCCGCGCTCCGTGGTCACCCACGGGCGCGGGTCGTACGGCTTGCCCGCGGGTTGCACCACGGCGGCAAGCTCCGGCTTGCGCTTGCTGGGCAGCGCGATGACCTGACCCACCTGCAGCGAGCCGAGAATCTTTATGGTCTCGGTGTGGCGGCTGTCCAGGTGATCGCGGCGGGCTTGCTTTTCCTCCTCGGACAGATCCCGGCGCAGCTGGGAGTAGTCGACCAGTTCGGCGGCCGCGTCGTCGCTCGGCGGAGCGAACGCGGAGATGTCGCGTTCGAGCTTGGATCGCAACGAGCGCACCTTCTGCTGCAACCGCTCGATGTCGCGCACCTCGCCAACCACCGAGCGGTCCGTTTGGAACTGGGCGAAGGACTGCTCGATCAGGCGGATGGAATCGTCGAAGCCATTCATAGCCAGCATGTTGATGGCCATGTTGTAGCCGGGCTGGAACTGGGAAATCAGCGGGTACGTGCGTGTGGACGCCAACCCCGCCACCTGGTGCGGGTCCATCGCGGGCGCCCACTGCACCACGGCGTTGCCGATGTGGTCGATGCCGCGCCGACCAGCGCGGCCTGTGAGCTGGGTGTACTGGCCCGGGGTGAGGTCCACGTGGGCTTCGCCGTTGAACTTGACCATCTTCTCCAGCACCACGGTGCGCGCCGGCATGTTGATGCCCAGCGCCAAGGTCTCGGTGGCGAAGACGACCTTGACTAAGCCGCGGACGAACAATTGCTCCACGATGTGCTTGAACGCGGGCAACAGGCCAGCGTGGTGCGCGGCGAACCCACGCATCCAGGCGGTGCGAACCCGGCGGAAGTTCAGTACCTCCAGATCCTCTTCGGGGATGCCTTCCACGCCTTCGTCGATGATCTGCTCGATTTCCGCGCGCTCCTCAGGCGTGGTCAGCTCCTTGCGCGAGCGCAAACACTGAAACAGTGCTCCGTCGCAGCCCGCGCGGGAGAAGATGAACACGATCGCAGGCAGCATGTCCTGGCCCTGTAGCGCTGAGACGACCTCGGGCCGGCCGACGGGGCGCACTTTGTCCTGGCCGCGCGAGCGTCCGCTGCGCGAGCGGGAACGAAAGCCCCTCCCCTCCTCGAAGTCGCGGCGGCCCTCGTCGGAGGAGCCGGCCTCGATGCGCTCGATTGCGTGCTCGAGGCTGCGGTTGACGCGCCCGCCGGTGCCCGGCTCGAAAAGCGGGAACATCTTGCGGCCGACCATCATGTACTGGCTCAGCGGCACCGGGCGGTGCTCGGAAACGATGACCTCGGTGTCACCGCGCACCGCGTCCAGCCACTCGCCGAATTCCTCGGAGTTGGACACGGTGGCGGACAGCCCGATCAGGCTGACAGAGTCGTCGAGGTTGAGGATGATCTCCTCCCACACAGCGCCCCGGTCCCGGTCCGCGAGGTAGTGGATCTCGTCCATCACCACGTGCGTGAGTCGGTCCAGCTGCGGCGACTCCGCGTACAGCATGTTGCGTAAGACCTCGGTGGTCATGACCACGATCTCGGCGGAGCCGTTGATGCTGGTATCGCCGGTGAGCAGGCCCACCGCGTCCTCGCCGTGCTCTGCGACGAGGTCGTGGTACTTCTGGTTGCTCAGCGCCTTAATCGGTGTGGTGTAGAAGCACTTCGTGCCGCGGTGCAGGGCGAGTGCGACGGCGAACTCGCCGACGATGGTCTTGCCCGAACCGGTGGGCGCGCACACCAGCACGCCACGGTCCTGCTCCACCGCCTGGCAGGCCTGGAGCTGAAAGGCGTCGAGTGCAAACGGCTTCGCGTCGGCGAATTCCCGCAGAAACGATGTACCAGGATCGGGGGAAAGCATGCCCCCTACAGTACGTCCCTAAAATCTGCTCCGCCTGCGTAGCCCCGCGGCGAAGAGTTGTGCTGGCGCTCCGGCGTGCGCTGCACCGGTGTCGGGCGCTCAATCGTCTCCGCCCCAATGCTGCTTGCGGGGCCGACGGATGTCGGTGCCTCAATCGGGCCGGAGGCTTCCTCGTCGTCCAGATCCATCCAGTCGGGGCGTTTGCGCTTTTGCTTGCGGTCGTTCCAGCGACAGAACTGGAAGGCCATCTCCACCAGCAAACAGATGGAAATAGCCAGCGCCACCATGGAAAACGGATCCTGGCCCGGAGTCATCACTGCAGCGAAGATGAAGATGCCCACGATGATCAGGCGCCGCTTGTCCTTGACGTGCTCGTATCGGAGTACGCCCAACATGTTGAGCATGATGATGATCAGCGGCACCTCGAAGCTCACGCCGAAGATGACAATGAGCGCGAGGAGGAAGTTGTAGTACTCCCCTCCTGAAAGCGCCGCAATCTGGACCTCGGAGCCCATAGTCATGAGCACATACAGGCCCTTATCCAGCACGAAGTACGCCAGCAAAGCGCCGGAGACGAACAGCACAACCGCGATGGTGACAAAGCTGAACGTGTAGCGGCGCTCGTTTTTGTGCAGGCCCGGGGTGATGAAGTTCCAGATCTGCATGAGCCAGACCGGCGATGAAAGGACCAGCCCAGCGAGCGCGCCGACCTTTAGGCGCAGCATAAACATCTCAAACGGGTTAGTGGCCAGCAGGCGGCATTCGCCGTCGCCGGTGAAATCCGCCCGGAGTTCCGACGGCAGGTTGCAGTAGGGGCCGCGGATGATCTCGCCCAGTGGCATCATGCGCGGCGGGGCGGACTGGTACCAGATGAAGCCGATGATAGTGCCGACGACGATCGCGGCCAGTGAGATCATCACTCGCCGGCGGAGCTCCTGGAGGTGCTCCACCAGCGACATCTCACCTGCCGGGTTTTTCGCTCGCTTCGGCTTCTTGGGGGTTTTCGTGCGTGCCATCAGGCGGAACTAGCGTGGATTGTTCTCCGGACGCTCCCAGAAGTCGGCCTCCTGAGCAGCGCTGCGGGTTTCCTGCGCCGGCGCAGCGTCGATCTGGCGCTGCTGCGCCGGGGTGTCCGCCTCGTCTTCGTTGCGCATCTCCTTGACCTCGGACTTGAAGATGCGTGCGGAGCGACCCATGGAACGCGCCAGGTCCGGCAGCTTGTTCGCGCCGAACAACAGCAGCACGAGGAAGATGACGATGATGAGCTCGGTCCATCCAATATTTGGCATGGGCTGTCCTTTCCGAAGACGGTGTAACGCGCAGATTAGTCTAACGCGTCGAGTGCACGTTGCGCGCGCGACATCGCTTCTGCCGCAAGACCTGCAGGCTCGACGATGCGAACCCGGTCAGCTTGGCTGAGGCTGAAGCGAACCAGCCAGCTGTCGCTGCCGTAGCGCATGGTTGCCGGGAGCCATTCGCTTTGCGCTTGCGCATCTTCCAGCTCGATGTCCCAGTAGTCCGCAAGCCAGGTGGCGTCTTTGTGGATCATGAGTTTGGCTTGCGGCTGGTTGGCCATGCCGAATGGGTCCGCCGGGTCGAAATCTGTGCCGGGGGTCTCCGAAGGAACGTCGAGAAGCTCAGCATGTTGGATCCTGTCCAGGCGGAACGTCTTCGTCGCGCCGTTGTCCGTGGCGCGCAGGTAAGTGGCGCCGGACTGGTGGAACAGGCTCGCGGGGTCCACCTCGCGCTCGGAGACGGTGTCCGAGGATGCAGAGTAGTAGGTAATGCGTAACTTGCGCTTGGCGGCGAGCGCCTCCGCCACGGTGCCGGCCACGCCCGCTTCACCGGTGTGCTCCGCGTCGCCGACCGCCTGGGAGGTCGTCACCGCGCGGATCTTCTCCGCGGCGGAGCGCACCGCACGGCCGTCCACAAGCCCCGGCATGGTTTCCAGGGAATCCAGCAGGATGAGCAGGGCGCTTGCCTCCGCGGGGGAAAGACGCAGCGGGGTGGTCATCCCCTGGTCGTCTATGATGTCGACGCCCTTCCAGGAGTACTCCAGGTCGATCATCTCGCCGGGCCCGGTGCCCACGCCGGACAGAAACAGCAGCTCGAAATCGTCGCGCACCTGCATCGGGTCCGCGCCGAGGTCGCGGGCGATCTCCATTGGCGTCAGCCCTGGGTGGTTCGACGAGTACGCCAGCAGGTTCAGCAGGCGAACCACGCGCTCCTGGCGCTTGAAGTCCACGGCCATTAGTCGCTCCCCTCTACAGCGGTGCGCAGCAGCTTGACGACGTCCTCACAGACCTGCACCGGCTCCACCGCGACCACGTTTCCGGCGAGGCTGGCGATGGTGCGCACAGCCCAGTCGCGGTCCACATCGCGCAGCGTGATGGTGTCCGTCTCTCCTCCCGCGCCGACTTTGGAGGCACGGGAGCCGCGCTGGGCGAGTTCCTCGCCGGTGCCGCGGGTGACGGTGACGGTGGCGCTGATCAGCTCGCCGCGCAGCGTCTCCTCCACCAGCGCCTGTAGGTCGCCCGCACGCTCATGGAACGCGTCGATGTGGCGCACCTTCTTCAGCCCCGAAACCTTTTTCAGGCGGAACACGCGCACGTCCTCACGCTCGATGTCGTAGCCGACGAAGTAGGCGCGGTTGTTCAAAGACACCACGCCCCACGGGTCCACCACGCGGCGCTCCTGGGCTTTGCCTGGGGCGCGGACGAAGTCGAAGGAGATGCGCTGCTTCGCCTGCACACACTTCACAATCGCGCGCAGGGTGTCAGGGCGCAGCTGGAAGATGTCGTTGGACACGCTCATCAGCGCCGGCGCGTCCATGGAGCGCGTTGCGCCCGAGGCGGCGAGCTTGGTCCAGCCGGAGCGGGCGAACTCGCCGAGCGAGCCCGGCTTGCTCAAATCCGCGGCAAGGCCAACCACGGAGGCTTCCTCGGCGGTGAGGTCCACGGCGGGCAGTTCGTAGAGGTCTTTGACCACCCAGACTTCGCCGTCCTGGTAGCGCGCGGGAACGCCGAGGTCGCGCAGCTCGCGCACGTCGCGCTCGATTAAGTGGGTGGCGGCGTCGCGGGTGCGGCCACCGTAGCCGTCCACATTCGCCTGCACCCAGGCGACGTCGCGTTTTGCGGGCGAGGCCAGCAACGCAAACGTGAGCCCGACTTGGCGCACGACCATGTCATTGTCGTTGGCCACCGCGACCTATCCTTCTGCTGTTTCTTGCGCCCGCACCCAGCTGATCAGGTCGGCTGCGGCGTCGTCCGCAGTGGCGAACGGGTCCTGCAGCTCCACCGTGCGGGGTTCCGGGCGGTTGACCTTCAAGTGCACCCAGTCGACATTATGCGCAAGGCCCCGCTCGCGCACGGCGGTGAGAAACTCGCCGCGGACAGCTGCTCGCGTGGTCGCGGGCGGGTTGTCCACCGCGTGCTCGATGGCGGCGTTGTCGATCCACCGCGCCGCGAGCCCCTTGCGTTCCAGCACGTAGAACAGCCCGCGCTCGGGGTTGATGTCGTGGTACGTCAGGTCGATCTGGGCGAGCTTCGGGTGGTCCCAGCCGCAGCCGAGCCGGTCTTTGAACTGGGTGAGCAGTTTGCGCTTGATCACCCAATCGATCTCCGTGTCTACGCCGGAGAAGTCCTGCGTGGCAATGGCGCCGAGCACGCGGGCCCACAGGTCCACCACCCGCGCCATCTCCTCATTCGGCGTGCCCTCGTCCGGGCGCTGCTTGAGCCAACGCTTCGCCGCGTCGAGGGTGCGCTGCTGTACCTCGAGCGCGGTGACGGTGCCGCCCGCTGCAAGGTTGAGTTCGGTAGCACCTGTGGGGTCGGCGGCGATGTCGCGGATGTGCGCGATCGGATCCGCCAGTTCCATGTCCGGCAGGTCGAAGCCGGCCTCCAGCATCTCTATGACCAGCAGCATCGAGCCGACCTTCAGCGCGAAGGTGGGCTCGGACATGTTGGAATCGCCCACGATCACGTGCATGCGGCGGAAGCGGTGAGAATCTCCGTGGGGTTCGTCGCGGGTGTTGATGATCGGCCTGGTGCGCGTGGTGGCGGACGAAACGCCCTCCCACACCTGGTCTGCGCGCTGGGAGATGACGAACTTGTCTCCCGCGATCTTGCCCGCGCCACAGATCAGCTGGCGCGTGATCAGAAACGGCAGCAACTGTTGGCCGAAGGACTTCAGCGCGAGCTCGCGGCTGATCAGGTAGTTTTCGTGCGCGCCGTAGGAGTTGCCGCGCGAATCCACGTTGTTTTTGAACAGGTAGGTCGAGCCCGCGAAGCCGTCGTTTAGCAGCGCCTCGTCGCACTGCTGCGACAACTGGTGGAAGATCCGCTCCCCCGCCTTGTCGTAGGCGAGCAGTTGGCTCAGCGAGTCGCACTCCGCGGTTGCGTACTCAGGGTGCGAGCCCACATCCAGATACAGACGTGAAGCGTTGGCTGTGAATACGTTGGAGCTGCGGTGCTGCGCGACCACCGGGCGAAACAGGTAGCGAGCGACCTCCTCGGGCGTGAGCACCTGGCGTGAGCCGTCGTAGGCGGCCACGCCGAACTCCGTTTCTACGCCCATCACTCGGCGCGGGTAGCTGGTTGTCAGCTTACTGCCCGCCCTTCTGCACAAACGACTTCACAAACTCCTCCGCGTTGTTGTCCAACAGCGCGTCAATCTCGTCGAGCAGGTCGTCGGTGCCGGAGGTGTTGATCTGGGCCTGGCCGGCCGATTCTGCTGAGACGTCCTCGCCGTGGTTGTCCCCGCCGCCGGAAGCTTGTGTCTGTTGCGTAGCCATAGATGCAACCTTAGCGCTCTGGGGCCAGCCCCAGGCCGGAAAGCAGCTCGCGTGTTGTCGCAGAGTTTTCGATTAACTCCCCCACGTCCGCTTTCGTGTGGCTGCCCAGCAGGTCCAGCGGTACCCGGTAGAGCTGCCCGTCCACGGTAAAGAGCATGGACTGCCAGTTCGAGGCCGTTAAGTCTTCTGCGAACTTTTCGCCGGCGCGCCCCCGGAAGTAGGCGCGGGTGTCCTCCGGTGGGTGCGCCGCGGCACGCGCGATCTCTTCGGCGCTGACCATCGTGCGCATCGCTCCCTTGCGCACCAGCGCGTGGTACAGGGACGTCTTTGGGTCGATGTCCGCGTACTGCAGGTCAATCGCCTGCAGCTTCGCCTGGGTTGCTCCGCGCTGTTCAAACCTGCGCACCAGCGCCCACTTCGCGGTCCAATCCAGCCGGTCGGCGGTGGAGAGCGGGTCGCGCTCGAGATCGTCGAGGACCTCGCCCCACATCTTGAGCACTTGCTTATCGACGTCGCTGCGCCCCTCGCACCCAGCCCTGTATTCACGGAGGATGGAGATCGCGGACATCCTTTGGCCGTCGAGAAGCTCAAGCTCGTATTGCAGCGTGGGGTCGTGGCTGACTGCCTTGATGTCTTCGACCGGGTTTCTCAGGCGAAGGTGCGAGAAATCCACGCCGGCCTCAATCGCATCGAGCACAAGCGAGGTCATGCCGAGTTTGAGGAAGTTGGAGAACTGGCTCATGTTCGCATCGCCCACGATGACGTGCAGGCGGCGGAACTCCTCCTCGGGTGCGTGCGGCTCGTCGCGCGTATTGACAATGCCGCGGTTGAGCGTGGTTTCCAGCGAAATCTCCTGCTCGAAGTAGTCCGCGCGCTGCGAGATTTGGAAGCCTGGCTCCTGCGACTCCTGGCCGATGCCCACCCGGCCCGCGCCGATGATGACCTGGCGGGTGACGAAGAACGGGATCAGCGCCTGGGTGAGGTTCTCGAAGTTGGTGTGGCGCGAGTACAGGTAGTTCTCGTGGCTGCCGTAGGAGCGGCCCTTGCCGTCGACGTTATTTTTGTAGAATTTCAGCGGCGGGCACGGCTCGTGCTTGGCCAGCACGGAGACCTTCTGTTCCCACAGCTCGCGGATGCAGGCGGCGGCGTCGTTGAGGACGATGTCGCCGGCGGCATCAAAGACCATGGCGTCGAAGGCGTTCGAGCATTCCGGGCTGGAGTATTCCGGGTGGCCGTGGTCGACGTAATAGCGCGCGCCGTTGGTGGTGACCACGTTGGCCACCCCGATCGCGTTTGCGTCCACAACCGGCACGCTGCGGTAGCGCTGCAGGTTGAAGCCGCGGGCGTCTTTCAGCGGGGCTTCTTCCGCGTAGTCCCAGCGGGTGCGGGCCTGGGTGCGCAGCGCCGCGTAGGCAACCACCGCGTGCGTGGAAGTGACCAGCGGGCTGATCTGCGGGTTGTCCGGGCAGGTGATGCCGTACTCCGTCTCGGTTCCCATGTAGCGCGTCATAGGTGACGAGCCTACAGGCGTGCCCGCGTTTGGAAGATAATACGATCAGACGTATTTTATTTGAGTATGACTTCCGTAACACAGCCCGGTGCGGCCGCGCCGCAGACCGAGCGCAAATTCTTCGGCCAGCCCTGGGGGCTGGCCAACCTCTTCGGCATTGAGCTGTGGGAGCGCTTCAGTTTCTACGGCATGCAGGCGCTACTGGCGTACTACATGTACTACTCGGCAACGGAGGGTGGTCTCGGCATCGACGAGCCCACCGCGCTGAGCCTGGTAGGCGCTTACGGCGGCTTCGTTTATATGATGGCGCTGCTCGCCTCCTTCGTGGGCGACCGCATCCTCGGCGCCGAACGCACCCTGTTCTACTCGGCGATCCTGGTCATGGTCGGCCACGTCGTGCTCGCCCTCGTTCCGGGCGCCACTGGACTCGCCATCGGCCTGGTGTGCGTCGGCATCGGGTCCGGCGGCGTGAAGACGGCGACCCAGGTGGTGCTCGGCGACCTTTACACGCGCGAGGACCCGCGCCGCGACGCAGGCTTTTCCATCTTCTACATGTCCGTCAACATCGGCGGCCTGCTCGGCCCCGCGATCACGGGCTGGGTGTGGGGCAAGTCAGGCTTCCACTGGGGCTTCGGTCTGGCCGCCATCGGTATGGCCATCGGCCTGATGCAGTACATACTCATGCGTAAATCCACCATCGGCGCCGCCGGCTCCGAGGTGCCCAACCCGCTGCCGCGGTCGAAGTGGGCACCCGTCGGTTTCAGCGCGCTGGCAGTTGCCGCGATCATGGTCGGTCTGCTCACCACGGGCATCCTGCCGCTGGACTTGCTGAGCTGGGTCGTCTTCGCTATCGCCCTTGCCGCGACGGTCATCCTGCTGTGGGAGATGTTTGCCTCCGACAAGGTCACTGCCCACGAGAAGTCGCGCCTGACCGGCTACATCCCACTGCTCGCCGGCTCCGTCGCGTTCTTCGCCATCTTCCAGTCGCAGTTCACCGTAGTGGCGCTGTACACGGATCAGCGCGCTGACCTGACCTTCTTTTGGACTGAACTCGAGCCCTCACAGGTGCAGTCCTTCAACCCGCTGTTCATCATCATTTTCGCGCCGATCTTCGCCACCGTGTGGACGAAGCTGGGCGAGCGCCAGTGGGCTTCTGCCACGAAGTTCGGCGTGGCCAACATCATCATCGGCCTGTCGCTGTTCATCTTCCTGCCGTACGTGGGCAAGGGCGAAAACTCCACCCCGCTTGCGGTACTGGTGCTGATCCTGTTCCTGTTCACCATGGGCGAGCTGCTGCTCTCCCCCGTCGGTAACTCGCTGGCCACCAAGGTCGCCCCGGTGGCGTTCAAGTCGCGCCTGTTCGCGGTGTGGCTGATGTCCGTATCCATGGGTACCGCGCTTTCCGGCGTACTCGGCTCGCTGTACAACCCGAACGATGCCACCGCCGAGCGCACCTTCTTCTTGACCCTGTCCGCAGCAACGATCGTGCTCGGGTTGGTCCTGATCGCAATCAGCCGCTGGGTCGTGCGCAAGTTTGGGGACGTGCGCTAGGCGGAGCTTGCGTCGCAAAGCTAAAGCTCGTTACTCGCACATCGTTTATCGCCTCTCAGAGGAGACTAACGAGGTGCAGGTAACGAGCTTTACGCGTTTGAAGCCCTACCAGCCGCGCTCAGCCAGGCGGTGCGGCGCGGGAAGGTCGGCGACGTTGATGCCGACCATCGCCTCGCCCAGTCCGCGGGACGCCTCGGTCACGGCGGCGATGTCGTTCCAGTTCTGGGTCGCCTTGACCACGGCCTTGGCGCGGGCCTCCGGGTTGCCGGACTTGAAGATGCCGGAGCCGACGAACACGCCGTCAGCGCCGAGGTGCATCATCAGCGCCGCGTCGGCCGGGGTGGAAACGCCGCCGGCAACCAGCAGCGGCACCGGGAGCTTGCCGTGCACAGCCACGTAGGCCACCAGCTGGTACGGCGCCTGCAGCTCCTTCGCCGCGACGAAGAGCTCGTCGTGGTTGCTGTTCCAGATCGCCTGCAGTGACGCAATTTCACCCTTGATGGTGCGGATGTGTTTGGTGGCTTCCGAAACGTCTCCGGTGCCGGCCTCACCCTTGGAGCGGATCATCTGCGCACCCTCGTTGATGCGGCGCAGCGCCTCGCCCAGGTTGGTGGCGCCGCACACGAACGGCACCGAGAAATCCGTTTTGTCGATGTGGTTGACGTAGTCGGCCGGGCTCAGCACCTCGGACTCGTCGATGTAGTCCACGCCGAGGTGCTCGAGGATCTTCGCCTCCATGTAGTGGCCGATGCGCGCCTTGGCCATGACGGGGATGTCGACCGCCTCGATGATGCCCTCGATCAGGTCCGGGTCTGACATGCGGGCCACGCCGCCCTGGGCGCGGATATCGGCGGGAACGCGCTCGAGCGCCATGACGGCGGACGCGCCAGCGTCCTCGGCGATCCTGGCCTGCTCGGGCGTGACCACGTCCATGATCACGCCGCCAATGAATTTCTGGTTCAACTCTTCTGCTTGAGACATACCGCTTAGTCTGCCCGTGCAACTGGTAGATTCCAAGTGCCAGTTCCATTTAGTTTCTTTGGACCAGTTGATGCTGCTGCACGTCTCCCGCAACCACCCCACCCCGATCCCGGCACAGATCGCCGCGGGTATCCGCGACGCTGTCGCCAGCGGGGCGCTATCGCCTAACGACGTCATCCCGTCCACCCGCGCCCTCGCCGAACAGCTCGGGGTATCCCGCGGCAGCGTGGTCACCGCCTACGACCAGCTCGAAGGTGAGGGCTACCTGCTGACCAGCCAGGGCGCGCCGACGCGGATCCACCCGGACCTCACCGTCGCCGCGCCCCTGCCCGAACCCACCGGCGGCTCGCCTGCCCGCACAACCCCGAAGGCACGCATCTCCTTGAAGCCCTCGCCCGGCAGCGCGGGCACCATCCGCCCCGCAACCTGGCGTAAGGCGTGGCGCGTGGCTGCAGCGGAACCCGGGAACGCGGTGGACAAGTCCGGTGAGCCGGAGCTGCGCCATGCAGTGGCTGAGCATCTCCGCCTCGCTCGCAGTATGCGCGTCTCACCGGACCAGATCGTGGTCACGGGCGGCTCCCGTGAGGGACTCATGTGCATTCTCTTTGCGCTTGGTCCAAACCTGCGCGTGGGCGTGGAAGACCCCGGGCACCCGGGACTGCGTCGCGTGATCCCGCTCGCCGGCCACGAGGTCGTGGAATGCGCAACCGACGCCGACGGCATCGTGGTCGACGAACTCCCAGACTCCCTCGACGCCTTACTGGTGACCCCGTCGCATCTCTACCCCTTCGGCGGCGCAATGCCCGCCGCCCGCCGCGTGGAGCTGCTCGAGTGGGCCGTGCGCACCAACACGGTTGTGATCGAGGACGACTTCAACACTGAGCTGCGCTACCGCATCTCCCCACAACCGGCGCTGTCCTCGCTGGCAACCCGCGCGGACGTGCTCACCCTCGGCACGTTTTCCACGCTGCTCTCCCGCGAGCTCGCCGCCGGCTACGTCGTGGTCTCGCCAGCGACCGCCGAGGCTTTGCGCGAGGTCCGCAGCGTCTTGGGCATGCCGGTTTCCTCCGTCACCCAGCGGGCGATCGCGCACTTGCTTAACGACGGCGTGGCCCGCCGCGCATCCCGCGCCGTCCACCGGGGATTAGCGCAGCGACGGGGAGTACTACATGAGCGGCTGGTTCCGCTATACGACGGTGCCCGACTCGCACCCGGCGACGGCGCGGACCTCACGGTTCGTTTCGGCACCCGAGAAGAGAGGGACGAGTTTGAAACGCGTCTGCTTGAGGCCGGTATCGCGTCCGGGCACGAATCCACCTTGTGGACCAACAGCGGCGACGGTTTGGTGCTGAGCTTTGCACACCTCAGCGCTGGTGATTTCGATGTCGCTGTCGACACAGTTGCGCAGACGCTCGCCACCCTGGGCCGAGCCCAGTAACCGGGCCTACCCGATGACCTCCGCGGCGACGACGCGCTTGCCGTGGCGGCCGGTGATCCGCGCCCACTCGTCGGGGTTCGCCGTGTTCGGCATGTCTTCGCTCTCGTCCTGCTCGGCGCGGACGGCCTCGCGGAGGTGCGCCTCCGTCAGGCCGGCGGTGGACACGCCCGAAAGGTGGTCCTTGATGGCCAGCTTCTTGGCGCGGTCCACCACGTTGGCGATCATCGCGCCGGAGACGAAATGGTGGTAGTGCAGGGTTTCGGCGGAGCCGTCGACAAGCTCGAGGCGTACGAAGGGACGCGGGGCGAACATGGCGTCTGCGGTGGCGTCGATAAGCACCTCGCGCGGGGCCGAAAGCGGGACCTCCTCGGTGATGTAGCGCGCGAGGATGTCCTTGGCTTCGTCTTTGTTGGGGCGCGAGACGCGGATTTTGATGTCCAGGCGGCCGGGGCGCAGGATGGCCGGGTCGATGAGTTCCTCGCGGTTGGTCGCGCCGATGACGATGACGTTGGCGATGTCCTCCACGCCGTCGATTTCCGTGAGCAGCTGCGGGACCACGGTGGTCTCCATATCGGAGGAGACACCGGAGCCGCGGGTGCGGAAGATGGACTCCATCTCGTCGAAGAAGACGATCACCGGGTTGCCACCGGCGGCCAGCTCGCGGGCGCGCTCGAAGATGAGGCGGATGCGGCGCTCGGTCTCGCCGACAAACTTGTTCAAAAGCTCCGGGCCCTTGACGTTGATGAAGTGCGCCTGTCCCCCGTCGCCGATGCGCTGCGACAGCGAATTCGCCACTGCCTTAGCGATGAGCGTCTTGCCGCAGCCGGGCGGGCCGTACAGCAAAAGCCCCTTCGGCGGGCGCAGGTCGTAGGCCTGGTAAAGCTCCGGGTGGGAAAACGGCAGCTCCACGGAATCCTGGATCGTCTCGATCTGGGAGCTCAAACCACCGATGTCGGCGTAGGTGACATCCGGGATCTCGTCCAGGGACAGCTGGTTGACCTCGGTCTTCGCGATACGCTCAAACGCGTAACCGGCGGAGGCGTTGACCAGCACCGTGTCGCCGGCGCGGGCGGATTCGCGCAGCGGCTCGGCGAGCATGACAATCGATTCGGCGCCCTGCTGGTCCGCCACAATCGCGCGGTCCACGCCGACCCGCTCGACCATGGTTGCGAGCTGGCCGGTGGGGTCGAAACCGCAGGTCTCCACCACGATCGTGCCCTCGCCCAGCCGCACGAGCGTGCCGGGGACTAGCTTGGACGGATCCACCAGCGGCGAGACCTTCAGCCGCATGCGCCGTCCGGTGGTGTGCACCTCCGCCTCTCCGCTGCGCGGGGCGGGCGCGAGGTAGATCCCGTACGTCGATGCCGGCTCGTTGAGCTCCTCGACCTTCGCGTACAAGTCATTGAGCTTGTCGCGGCTGACTTTCAGCAGCTCAGCGAGCTTCTCGTTGCGCGACCCGAGATCGCGGTTTTTGCGCTTGAGCTCGCGCAGCTCCGGTCCGAAGGCATCGTCGTGGATTTCAGGCATGCGTTCGAGCCTACATAGGAGCGGGCTGCTTATCGACGAGCCTTGCGCTGCGGCCGCGGCGGCGTCACCCCGTCGGCGAGCCTGCGCGTCCAGACGAGGAATGCCGTGTGCGCGTTCATGCGGTGCTCCGGGCGCGTGGCAAGGCCTTCAACCTTCCACTCACGCAGCAGAGTCTCCCACGCGCGCGGTTCGGTGAAGCACTTCGCCTCGCGGATGGCCTCCATGATGTTCATCAGCTGCGGCACGGTGGCCACGTACGTCATGAACACACCACCGGGGATGAGCACGTTTTTCACCGTGTCGATGAAGTGCCACGGCTCCACCATGTCCAAGATGACGCGGTCGACCTGGCCGTCCAGGTTTTCCGGGGTGACCTCGCCGAAATCGCCGAGGCGCGGGGTCCACCACTCGGGTTCGCCTCCGAAGTAGTCGGCGACGTTGTCTTTGGCGAACGCCAGGTGGTCGTCGCGGATCTCGTAGGAGTACACGTGGCCTTCCGGGCCCACAGCGCGCAGCAGCGACATGGTCAGCGCGCCGGAACCGGCGCCCGCCTCCAGCACTCGCGCGCCCATGAAGATGTCGCCCTCGACCAGGATCTGCGCGGCGTCTTTCGGGTAAATCACCGCGGCACCGCGCGGCATGGACAGCACGTGGTCCACCAGCAGGTGGCGGAAGCACAGGTAGTCGGAGCCGAGTGTTGACTTCACCACGGTTCCTTCATCGGCGCCGATGATGTCGTCGTGGCTGACTATGCCCTTGTGCGAGTGGAATTGCCCGCCCTCTTTGAGCTCGATGGTGAAGTGGCGGCGCTTCGCGTCGGTGAGCTGCACCTTGTCGCCTGGCTGGAACGGTCCCGAATACATGGCGGTAAGTATGCCTTACTGCGCCGCCGCATAAAAAGCCGTCAGCGCGCGCACGAAGTAGTCCATGTCGTCCACGCCGCACAGCTCTCGGGCGGAGTGCATGGAAAGCAGCGGCACGCCGACGTCCACCGTGGGAAGGCCCAAGCGCGTCGCCGAAATCGGGCCGATGGTGGATCCGCACGGCACGGCGTTGTTACCCACGAACGTTTGGTGCGGCACACCCGCCGCGCGGCAGGCCAGGATCCACTCCGTCTCCGTGGCGGCGTTGGAGGCGTAGCGCTGGTTCGCGTTGATCTTGAGCACTGGGCCCTTGTTCACCAGCGGGTGGTGGGTGGGGTCGTGCTTGCCCGGGTAATTGGGGTGCACGGCGTGGGCCGCGTCGGCGGAGACCTGGATGGAGTTTGCGATGATCTCGGCCGGGTCGCCGAAGCCTGCCGCGACCTTGGTCAGCACGCGCTCCAGCAGCGGGCCGCCGGCGCCGGCGGTGGATGCGGAGCCGACCTCCTCGTGGTTGAAGGCGGCAAGCACCAGGATGTCCTCGGCGTCGTCCTTGGCGGCAAGCATCGCTTCAAGGGAGGCCCATACGCTGGTCAGGTTGTCCAGGCGGCCGGCGGCGAGCAGGTCGCCTAACACCTCGCCGCGCTGCGCGTCCGCAGTGATCAGCTCGTGCGCCACGATGTCCTCCGCGCTAAGCCCCGCGGACTCGGCAGCCAGCTCCAGCAGCGGGCGGTCCACGCCCAGGATTGGCTGGGTGTGCACCTGGCGGTCGATCTCCGGCATGTCGCCGCGGTAGAGGTGGATGGCCAGGTTGGGCACGCGCGCGACCGGGCCGGTGTTGACCAGGTGCTCGGTGCGGTCCGCGGTGACCACGCGGCCCGCAAACGTCAGGTCGCGGTCGAACCAGCTGGCCAGAATCGGCCCGCCGTAGACCTCCACCGCAGCCTGGCGGAAGCCCTCGCGCACCACGTCCGGGTCCGGCTTGGCCATCAGTCCCGGCGAATCTGTGTGGGAGCCGATCACCCGAAACCGTGGGCGGGCTGTTTCGGGCACCCACCAGGCGACCACGGCCCCGTCGCGCTCGATGAGGTGGCCGCCGGGGGCGTGTGCGCCGTCGTCAAGCGAAGTGCTCCGTGTAAACCCCGCGGTTTGAAGCCTTTCGGCGACGGCCGCGCTCGCATGGAACGCGGAGGGGCTTTGGGCGATGAAATCGATGAACGGCTGTGTCATGGCTCCACTCTATGATGTTGAGCACCATGTTGAACGCCAGCACTCCCCCACGCCCACTAGCCATCTCGCCCTCGCGCGCCTCCGACTACAAACGCTGCCCGCTGCAGTACAGGCTGCGCGCCATTGACAAGATTCCGGAGCCGTCGACGGAAGCCCAGGTCAAAGGCACTCTGGTCCATGCCGTGCTGGAGGAAATGTTCGCCTGGCCGCGCGAGGAACGCACGTACCCGGCGGCGGTCAAGCGGCTGAAGCCGAACTGGGAGAAGATGCGCGCCGAGGACCCTGCTTGCGCCGAGCCGGTCGCGGACGAGTACCAGTTGCTTGTGGACGCCCGCACGTTGCTGCGCGGCTACTTCACCATGGAAAACCCGCTGGGCTTCGACGCGCACGCCCAAGAGATGCCGGTGGACTTCACGCTGCCCAACGGGGTGCCGGTGCGCGGGTTCATCGACCGCGTGGACATAGCTCCCACCGGCGAGGTTCGCGTGGTCGACTACAAAACCGGCAAAAAGCCACTGCCGCGCTACTCCCAGGACGCGCAGTTCCAGATGCGCTTCTACGCGCTGGTGTACTGGCGCATGTTCGGGGTGGTGCCCACGCAACTGAAGCTGATGTATCTGAAGGTGATGGACTCGATGATCCTCGCCCCGTCACGCGAGGAGCTGGAGTACTTCGAACGAGACCTAGCGGAGCTGTGGTTCAAGATCGAAGCCGACGGCAAGGCCGGCACGTTCCGCCCGCAGCAGTCCAAGCTGTGCGGGTGGTGCGCCTTCCAGCATCTGTGCCCGGTCTTCGGCGGCACTCCCCCGGAGTACCCCGGGTGGCCGGGGTCGCGGGCGGAGGCACGTAGCGACGGCGGCGCCGCGCCCGGGGACGCGACTGAGGCCTAGAACAGGCCGGAAACCACGCCGTTCGCGTCCACGTCGATGTTGTTGGCGGCCGGCTGTTTCGGCAGACCCGGCATGGTCATCACGTCGCCGGTCAGCACCAGCACGAAGCCGGCGCCGGTGCGCGGCACGATGTTGCGCACGTGCAGCGTGTGGCCTTCCGGCGCGCCGAGCTGGGCCGGGTCGTCCGAGAATGAGTACTGCGTTTTGGAGATGCACACCGGCAGGTTGTCAAAGCCGTTGTCCTTGAGCGTCTGCAGGTCCTTCCGCGCTGCGGCGGAGTACTGCACGTCGGCGGCGCGGTAGATCTCCTTCGCAATGGTCTCGATGGACGCCTCCAAACCTTCGGCGGGGTCGTACAGCGGGTGCGAGGTGCCCTCGGTGAGGTTGTCCAGCAGGGTCTGGGCGAGCTCGAGTGCGCCGTCGCCGCCCTTCGCCCACACGTCCGCCTCAGCCAGCGCGATGTCCTTAGCCTGCGCCCAGTTCTTCAGGAATTCGAGCTCGGCCTCGGAATCGGTGGCAAAGCGGTTGAGCGCAACCACTGGGGTCACGCCGAACTTGCGCACGTTTTCGACGTGGCGCTCGAGGTTGACAATGCCCTCCTCCAGCGCGGCAACGTTTTCCGCCGACAGGTCCGCCTTGGCCACGCCCGCGTTGTGTTTGATGGAGCGGATCGTGGCCACAATGACGGCACCGGCGACGTCGAGGTCCCCGTAGCGCGCCTTGATGTCGAAGAACTTCTCCGCGCCCAGGTCGGAGCCGAAGCCGGCCTCCGTGAGCACGATGTCGGCGTACTGCTGGGCGGTGCGGGTGGCAATCAGGGTGTTGCACCCGTGGGCGATGTTGGCGAACGGGCCGCCGTGGATGAACGCAGGCGTCCCGCCGAGGGTCTGCACGAGGTTCGGGTTGACCGCGTCCTTCAGCAGCGCGGCCATCGCGCCTTGGGCACCGAGGTCACCGGCCGTGACCGGCTTCTTGTCGTAGGTCAGCCCGATGGTGATGTTGGCCAGGCGCTGCTTTAAGTCCTCCAGGTCCGTGGCCAGGCCCAGAATCGCCATGATCTCGGAGGCGGCGGTGATGGTGAAGCCGGTCTCCGCCGGCACACCGTGGGCCGGCCCACCCAGGCCGGTGACGACGTTGCGCAGCGCGCGGTCGTTGACATCCACACAGCGCTGCCAGGTCACGCGGCGCGGGTCGATGTTGAGCGCGTTGCCTTGGTGGATGTGGTTGTCAATGAGCGCGGCCAGCGTGTTGTTGGCGCTGGTGATCGCGTGGAAATCGCCGGTGAAGTGTAGGTTGATCTGCTCCATCGGCACCACCTGGGAGTAGCCGCCGCCAGCAGCGCCGCCCTTGATGCCCATCACGGGGCCAAGCGACGGTTCGCGCAGCGCGACCATGGCGTTCTTGCCCAGCTTCGCCAGCGCGTCCGTCAGGCCGATCAGGGTTGTGGACTTGCCCTCGCCCGCGGGCGTGGGCGAGACACCGGTGACCACGACGAGCTTGCCGGGGGCGTTGCCCGGGTTCTGGGTGATGTCCACCTTGGCCATGTGCTTGCCGTACGGGATCAGCGCATCGTCGGACACACCTGCCTTCGCGGCGATCTCGGTGATGGGGGCGAGCTTATGGGCCTGAGCAATTTCGACGTCAGTCAACGGTTGTGCAGTCATGCACCTCACACTACAACGGCACCAATGGCATAACCCAGAATTACGCTGACAAAGATGCACACCACACCCGGCACCAGGAACGGGTGGTTAAACACGTACTTGCCAATGCGGGTGGAGCCGGTGTCGTCCATCTCTACCGCGGCAAGCAGCGTCGGGTACGTCGGCAGCACGAACAGCGCGGAGACGGCAGGGAAGGCGGCGAGCGCGGTCAGCGGGCTCACGCCAATCGCTAGTGCCGCCGGGATCAGCGCCTTCGCCGTCGCGGCCTGGGAGTACAGAAGCGATGCGGCAACGAAGAGCACGACTGCGAGCAGCCACGGCTTCGCGGTGAGCACGTCGCCTGCGATGTTTTGGATGTCTTCGATGTAGTAGTTGATAAACGTCGTGCCCAGCCAGGCCACGCCGAGGACGCACACGCAGGCGGACATGCCGGAGCGGAACACCTGGGTGTTTAAGATCTCCGCCGCGGTCGTGCGTGTGACCAGCACGATGGTTGCCGCGGCACCGAGCATGATGGCCATGATCGCCTCGTTGCGCGGGATGGTTGGGTCAGCAATGAGGCCCACCTGCTCCGAGATCAGCGTGGCGTAGACCATCACGATCACAATCGCGGCGAGGAAAATGCCCACCGATGCTTTCGCCCCTTGGGGTGCGACGTAGTGCTCGCGGGCAGCTGGCTTTGCCACGAGACCTTCGGCAACCCGCTGGCGGTAGACCGGATCATCCTCCAGCTCCGCACCCGACTTGTTGGCGATCCACGCCATCGGGAAGATCGCGAAGAACGTCGCAGGGATCATCACCGCCAACAGCTGGAGGTAGCCCACGCCGAGCGGCTCGAGCGCGGAGGCCATGAACACCACCGCGGCGGAAATCGGCGAGGCGACAATAGCCATCTGCGAGGCGATCACGGCCGCCGACAACGGACGCGAGGGCCGCACCTTGCCCTCCTTGGCCACCTCCACAATGACGGGCATGGTGGAAAATGCGGTGTGGCCGGTGCCGGCGAGCACCGTCATCAGCCACGTGACAATCGGCGCGTAGACCGTGATGCGCTTCGGGTTGCGGCGCAAGAAGCGCTCGGCCAGGTCCACCAGGTAGTCCATGCCGCCGGCGAGCTGCATCGCGGAAATCGCGGCGATGACGCACATGATGATGCCGATGACATCGAACGGGATGGCCTCCGCGCTGACCGGCATCCCGGTCGCGCCGAGCAGCAGGACGCCGAGCCCGCCGGCGAAGCCGATGGCGATGGAGCCCATCCGCGCGCCCACCACAATCGCCCCGAGGAGGATGATGATGTGGACGGCAAGTAACACGGAGGGCTCCTTCAGACAGTTATTAGGTCATCCCATTATCTGTCCGAAGGAGCCCGAAATGGAAATGCAGCCAGTGTGATGTTGCCTACGCGGCTGCGTTAAGCGGCGTGCCTATGCGTCGAGGCTCGGCTCGTCGTCGACGTAGAGCTTGCCGCGGTACTCCGGGTGCATGAGGTTTTCCTTGCTCAACAGCTTCTTCAGGTCCTCCTCCTCGATAAGGCCCTTCTCCAGCACAAGGTCGTAGACGCTCTTGCCGGTCTCCGCCGCCTCGCGGCCGATCAGGTCGCCGTTGTGGTGTCCGATCACCGGGTTGAGGTAGGTGATAATCCCGATGGAGTTGGTCACGTACGCCTCGCACACCTCCTTGTTGGCGGTGATCCCGGTGATGCACTTCTCACGCAGGGTCTTCGCCGCGTTGGCCAACAGGCGGATGGACTCGAACAGGGACTGGCCGATCACCGGCTCCATCACGTTGAGCTGGAGCTGGCCGGCCTCAGAGGCCATGGAGATGGTCACGTCGTTGCCGAAAACCTTGAAGCAGACCTGGTTGACCACCTCGGGGATGACCGGGTTGACCTTCGCCGGCATGATCGAGGAGCCTGCTTGGCGCTCCGGCAGGTTGATCTCGTTGAGGCCGGCGCGCGGGCCGGAGGAGAGCAGGCGCAGGTCGTTGCAGATCTTCGACAGCTTCATCGCGGCGCGCTTGATTGCGCCGTGCATCATCACGTAGCCGCCGGTGTCGGAGGTCGCCTCGATCAGGTCCGGGGACGCCTGGATGTCCAGACCGGTGACCTCGCGCAGCGCGGAGACGACCTGGTCGCGGTAGCCGTTCGGGGTGTTGATGCCGGTGCCAATCGCAGTGGCGCCCAGGTTGACCTCCAGCAGCGAATCGGCCGCGCTGCTGATAGTGCGCTGCTCCTCAGCGAGGTTGGCGCCGAAGGCGGTGAACTCCTGGCCCAGGGTCATTGGGACGGCGTCCTGAAGCTGGGTGCGGCCCATCTTGATGATGTCGGCGAACTCGTCGCCCTTCGCACGCAGCGCCTTCTGAAGCTCGTCGAGCTCCTCCAGCAGCCCCTGCACGGCGTAGTACACGCCGAGACGGAAGCCGGTCGGGTACGCGTCGTTAGTGGACTGCGACATGTTGACGTCGTCGTTCGGGTTGATCACGGAGTAGTCGCCCTTGTCGCGCCCGAGCAGCTCAAGCGCGAGGTTGGCCACCACCTCGTTGGTGTTCATGTTCAGCGATGTGCCTGCGCCGCCCTGGAAGACGTCGATCGGGAACTGGTCCATGCACACGCCCTCGTCCAAAATTTTGTCGCAGGCTGCGACAATGGCCTCGGACTTGTCCTTGGGCAGGGCGTGCAGGCGGCGGTTGGCGATTGCGGTGGCCTTTTTTACCTGCACCATTCCGCGGATGAACTCCGGCACGTCGTTGATCGTGCTTGCGGAGATCTGGAAATTATCCTTGGCGCGCAGGGCGTGGATGCCGTAGTAGACGTCAGCGGGGACCTCGGCGGCGCCGAGGAGGTCTTCTTCAGTACGAGTGCTCATGGGCGCCACTATACGTAGCTAAAAGCTTCTCGACGGGCGCTGCGTACCCCCGTTTTATGCCTGTCGAGCTGCAGAAAACCAATCGTCCACGTCACTGGCACCCGCACCGACGAAGTTGTCCGGAGCGAACTTCAACACACCGGCGGGAACCTCATCGGCTAGGCCCAGCACCGCGCATTTGGCGGCGGCTGCGGCGGACATGCCGTGCCAGGAGTCCTCCACCACGAGGCACTCCCCCGGCGCCGCACCCGCGAGCCGGGCGGCCTCGAGGTACATGTCCGGCGCTGGCTTCGCATGCGACACTTCGTCGCCGGTGATGGTGCCTGCGAAGAAGTCGCGACCGATCGCGTCGATGCACGGATCAGCCAGCACCCGCTCCGTGTTGGTGCACACGAACATCGGCGTGCCCCGCCGCGCGAGCGACTCGAGCACTCCACCGATGCCGGGGTTGAGCTCGATGCCGGTGGCGAACAGCTCGCGCATGCGGTCGAACATCCAGGTGCGGTAGCGCTCCAGGTCGCCGTCTCGAAGCTCGTAGCCCGCCCACTCGGCCACCACGTTCAAGGTGTTGGGGAAGCTGCCGCCGATGGTCTTGGCGCGCACCTCGGGGGTGAGCGGGCGTCCCAGTAGCTCGCCGAGCTCGTAGGTGGCCTTGCCCCACAGCGGCTCAGTGTCGATGAGTGTGCCGTCCATGTCCCAGAGGACGGCGGCCGGCCTACTCAAGTTCCGGCAGCTCGTTGAGCGCCTCGTCCGTGGTACCGGTAGCGGCTGCTGCACGGAACACCAGGGTCTCGATGTCGGCCTTCTCTTCCGGCTCGAGCACCGCGTTGGCGTGCTTCTCGTTGAACTCCTCGAGGTTCTCGTAGAACGGCACCACGACCTTGACCAGCGCGTCGCCCTCAGGGTCGTCGCCGAGCAAGTCGAGTGCGTCCAGGAACATCTCCAGGAGCTTTTTCAGATCCGGCAGCACTGCCGGGTCGAAGGGCTCTTCCCACAGGTCCTTGTCCTCGTCCTGGAGGTAGGAGCCGGTGGCGAAGGTGGTTAGGTCATCGATGAATTCGTCTACCTCGGGCTGAAACTGGGCCCGAATCGAATTGTCCGCAGCTGCGCTCATGCGCCCCATTGTGCGCGAGACGAGCTAAATGCGCACGCCGAGCAGCCCGTCGAGGGCGGTGGCGATGATCTGGTTGTGGTCGCCGGCCACGCCGTCGAGAAGCGAAAGTGCCTCGGGGGTTCTGAGATCGTCGGCGAGAATCGCGCGAAGCTTATCGACGACTTCCGTCGCCTCCGCCTCACTGACCTCCTCCGAAAGCTGTTCACGCCAACGCGCGAGACGCTCTTCTGCCTCGGCGAGGATCGCGTCGGAGAAGTCCCGGTCCTCGCGGTAGTGCCCCGAAAAGACGGCCAGGCGGATCGCCGACGGGTCGTGGCCCGCCTCCGAGAGCTTGTGCACGAACACGAGATTGCCCAGGGACTTGGACATCTTCACCCCGTCGAGCGCGATCATGCCGGCGTGGACGTAGTGGCCAGCCATGCGGTCGACCTCCAGCGCCGCCTCGGCGTGCGCCGCGGAGAATTCGTGGTGCGGAAACGCCAGGTCAGACCCGCCGCCCTGGATGGAGAAGTGCCCGCCCAGACGGTTGGTCGCAATTGCGGAGCACTCCACGTGCCAGCCCGGCCTGCCCGGGCCGAACGGTGAATCCCAGGCGGGCTCGCCCTCGCGGTGACCGCGCCACACCAGCGCATCCAGCGGGTCGCGCTTGCCTTCGCGGTCGGGATCGCCGCCGCGCTCAGCGAAGTACTCCTCCATGGTGGCGCGGTCCAGGTTGGATTCGTAGCCGAACTGCTTGGTGGCCTCGATGGAGGCGTAGATGTCGCCCTGGTCGAGCTCGTAGGCCGCGCCGGCGTCGAGCAGCTGCTGCACCATCGCGATCACCTCGTTTACCGATTCCATCGCGCCGATGTAGTCGCGCGGCGGGATCACGGAAAGGATCTCCATGTCGCTGCGGAATAGGTTGATCTGGCTGGTGCCGAGTTCGCGCCAGTCCACGCCGTCGCGTTCAGCGCGCTCGAACAGTGGATCGTCCACGTCGGTGATGTTCTGCACGTAGTGGACCTTGTGGCCGTTGGCGATGAGTTGGCGCTGCGCCAGGTCGAAGGTGAGGTAGGTTGCGGCGTGGCCGAGGTGGGTGGAGTCGTACGGGGTGATGCCGCAGACGTACATCCCCACCTCGCCGTTCGCGTCCGGGGTGGTGTCTACTTCCTTGACGCGCTGATCGGCGGTGTCGTAGAGCTTCAGCGCCACCGGGGCGCCAGCGACTGCGGGTACGGACGGATCGGGCCATGCATGCATGCGCACAACCCTACAACTACGCGCCCATCACGCCAGTGCCGAGCAACGCCATGACAAGAAGGCCCAGCGGAATGCGGTAGGCGGCAAACCACGCGAACGAGTGATTGGACACGAACTTCAGCAGCCACGCGATCGAGATGTAGCCGACCACGAAGCCGATGCCGGAGCCGACGAGCAGCTGCAGGCCGCTCGCCGCCTGACCCGCCTGAGGGTCGAAGGCGTCCGGCAGGGAGAACAGCCCGGAGGCCAGCACGGCGGGAATGGCCAGCAGGAAGGAAAAGCGGGTGGCCACCTCGCGGTCGAGGTTGAGGAAGAGGCCGCCGGAGATGGTGCCGCCGGAGCGCGACACACCCGGGATGAGCGCCAGGCACTGCCACAGACCCATCACAACCGCGTCCTTCATGGTCAGGTCCTCGAACCCGCGAGTTTTCTTGCCGCGGCGCTCGGCCAGGATGAACACCAACGAGAACAGGATCAGCACGGTGGCGGTGATCCAGAGGTTGCGGAAGTTCTCGCGAATTAAGTCCTTGAGCAGCACGCCAGCGATGCCGACCGGGATGGTGCCGGCGATGACCATCCATCCCATGCGGTAGTCGAAATTCCTCTTGGACTTGTCCGCTAGGCCGGCGAACCAGGCGGTGAGGATGCGCCAGATGTCTTTGGCGAAGAACACCAGCACGGCCAGCTCGGTACCCAGTTGGATCACAGCGGTGAAGCTGGCGCCGGCGTCTTCGCCCCAAAACAGCTGGGAGACGATGCGCAGGTGGCCCGAGGAAGATACTGGTAGAAACTCGGTGAGGCCCTGGACGATGGACAGGACGATCACCTGCACCCAGGACATGGTGGTGGCGGGATCAGTCATGGCGAAAGACACTACCCCGCCTTACTAGCCATCGCGGTACGCGACGGGCGCGTTGCTAGGCTTTGGCCTTGTGAATGCTCGTCTATTTGCCCCCAATTCCCGCCTCCGCTTCGCCGCGGCTTCCAGCGCAGTCATAGCTGCCCTGACCTTGAGTGCTTGTGGCGCGTCTCCCGCCGCCAAGATCGAGGAAGCTGGCGGTGAGGCCGCTGCGAACATGGGCAGCGCTGAGCCTGTGCAGTCCCCGCACTCGCAGGACCCGGCGGGCGACGTGGTCGACTTCGAGCCGGTGCGCGATGTGGACGTCACGAACGGCCGCATTGGGGTGCGCACGGACAACGCACTGACCATCGGCACGCTGGAAGAGATCCAGCAGGGCAAGGCCGCCCGCCACGAGCTGGACCAATCCTGCGGCGAGGCTTCCGCCAACGCCGGCACTTTCGCGCTCGCCTGCGCAGGCGAAATCAAGCTTTTCGGCGACCGAGAGGAGACTATTGCAACGGAGAAGCCGGTCACGGTGGCCACGGTGGCGTCGTCAGGCGAGGTGCTCGCAGGCAGCGACACTGAGCGCAAGGTGTGGGTCTTCGACGGCGGCGAGCTGAAAGACACCATCGACGTCGCACGCGAGACCGACCAGCTTGAGGCGGTGCCGGTGGACGGCCAGCGCGACTCCGTGGTGCGCACCAACCGCTTCGACACCACCATCCAGGACATCGACTGGAACGGCTCGCGCCAAGGCGGCACCCTGCGCGTGGGCCTAGGCGTGGGCAAGGTGCGCGGTGGCGAGCACGGCCTGGTGCTAGCCGCGGACTCCACAGGCAACCAGATCCACGTCTACACCACCGACGACATCATCCGCCTCCAGCAGTCCGCACCCGTGCCGGAGGCACCCTGGGACGCCGCGTGGGACCCGGCGCAGCGCCTCGCGTGGGTCAGCTCGCTAGCCAGCAACACGGCGACCGGTTACGACATCTCTCAAGGCATTCCGGTGAAGCGCAAGCACTTCGCCACCGTCGCCGATGCCCAGAGCATCATTACGCTTGACGACGGCACCGTGGTCGCCGCCTCCGCATCCGGCGACGGCATCCAGATCGTCTCCCCCGCCGACCAAACCGAGAGCAACTAGGAGATACCACCCATGACGCTCTACGACCGCGCACTCAAGCTCATGTTCCTGCTGCCGCCGGAGCGCATCCACGGCATCATCAGCAGCGCACTACAGACGCTGCACCTGGCCACCCCGGTCAACCGCGTGATGGAAAAGGCCGTGCGCGTGCACGACCCGGTGCTGCGCCAGACCGTTTTCGGCGTGGACTTCCCCGCCCCGCTGGGCCTGGCGGCCGGCTTCGACAAAAACGCCGAGGCCATCGACGCTTGGGGCGCGGTCGGCTTCGGCTACGCCGAGATGGGCACCGTGACCCCGAAGTCCCAGCCGGGCAACCCCACACCGCGCTTGTTCCGCTTGCCGGAGGACAAGGCGATTTTGAACCGTATGGGATTCAACAACAAGGGCGCGCTCGTAGTCGCCGACAATCTCCGCGCGCGCCGCTCCCGCGACGTGGTGGGCATCAACATCGGCAAGAACAAGACCTCCGAAGATGCCGTGGCGGACTACCGCGCCACCGCGACGCTGCTCGGCGGGCTGGCGGATTACCTGGTGGTCAACGTCTCCTCCCCCAACACCCCGGGTCTGCGCGACCTGCAGGCAGTTAAGGAGCTGCGCCCGATCTTGGAAGTGGTGAAAAAATCCACCGCCACCCCAGTGCTGCTGAAGATCGCCCCGGATCTTTCCGACGAAGACATCGACGCCGTGGCTGACCTCGCCGTGGAGCTGGACCTTGCCGGCATCGTGGCCACCAACACCACCATCTCCCGCGACGGGCTGAAAACTCCCGCCTCCAGGGTGGAGAAGATGGGCGCAGGCGGGATCAGCGGTGCCCCGTTACAGAAGCGCTCGCTCGAGGTGCTCAAGCGCCTCAACGAGCGAGTCGGCGACAAGCTGGTGCTGGTCAGCGTCGGCGGCATTTCCACCCCGGAGCAGGCGTGGGAGCGCATCGCCGCGGGCGCGAGCCTGCTGCAGGGCTACACCCCGTTCATCTACGGCGGGCTGGGCTGGATCCGCGGCATCCACCGCGGGATCGCCGCACAGATTAAAGCCCACGGCCTGGACTCGATTGAGCAGGCCGTGGGCAGCGGGCTGGAGTGGAAAGAACTCTAAACGCGCCCTGCTGCGCTGCGGCGCAGCACCACCGCGCACAGTCCGGCGGCGAGCGCCCACCCGATGAGCCAGAACGGTGTGGTGGCCATGAATTCGGTGTCGGGCGCGATAAATCCGAGCCCAATGAGCACCACGGCCGCGAGCAGCGCGCCCACCTGGGTGCGCGAGCCTTCCTGCTTGGTGTTGTAAGTGGCGAAGGCGCCGACGATAGCCACCGCAGCGATGACGGAGAGCACCTGCGGGGTGACGGGGAACGTGGCGTCGCCTCGGAGCAGCGCCAGCACGGCGTAGAGCACGAGCACGAGTGCGATGCCCATGAACGCGCCGCCGACGCGGAGTTGCACTGGAACCATTCGGCGAATCTTACTGGTTTTCGTACCAGCCCCAGATGATGGCGCGGCCGAGCGAGTGGAAGTTCAGGTTGAAGCCGAGCTGGGTGGGGTTGGCAATCTCGTCCGCGGGCAGTTCCGTGTCCACCGCGTGGACGGCGAACAGGTAGCGGTGCGGGCCGTGGCCGGCCGGCGGGTTTGCGCCGTAGAAGCCCTGCACGCCGCTGTCACCGGTGAGTACCACCGCTCCGACACCGAGGTCGTCCTTCGCGCCCGCGCCGGCGGGCAGCTCGGTGACGTCAGCCGGGATGTTGAACGCGGACCAGTGCCAGAAACCGGAGGCGGTCGGCGCGTCCGGGTCGAAGCAGGTCACAGCGTACGTCTTGGTGCCCTCCGGGGCGCCGGACCAGGACAGCTGCGGGCTGGTGGCGTTGTCGCCGGCCAGCGTGTCGGCGAGGCGCTCGCCGTCGACGATGTCCTCGGACGCGATGTCGAAGGAAGGCACGTCCGCAAGCGGGGCGTACGGGTCGGGGCCGGGGAAACGGTCGGAAACATAGTTGGCAGTCATGTCCCCATTCCTACCGGATATCTAGTGACCACCGCCACTCCATGCGTCAAAGAGTTGCGCGTATCTCCCACCTGCCGCGATGAGCTCGGCGTGGGTGCCGTCCTCAATGATGCGACCGGCGTCCATGACCAGGATCCGGTCCGCGGCTGCCGCCTGGTCGAGGCGGTGCGCCACCACCAGCGCCGTGGTGTCCGCGGTAATCCTCGCGGCGGCGTCCTCTAGCGCGTTGGTGGCGTCGCTGCCAGCTTCTGCCGTCGCCTCGTCCAGGATGAGGACCTTCGGGCCCGAGAGCGCCACGCGCGCGAGCGCGAGCTGCTGCTCTACCTCCGGGGGTAGGTCCTCCGCACCCGCGCCGACGGCGGTGTCCAGCCCTTTCGGGAACAGGCGCGCGAACTGGGTGCCTTCCGGGTCGAGCCCGACGCTGGTCAGCGCCCGGTATAGGTCCGTGTCGGTCGCGCCTTGTGCGGCCATCGAGAGGTCCTCGCGCAGAGTGCCGGCGAACAGGTGGACATCCTGGGTGAGCAAGGTGACGTTCTTCGCGGTCCACGTGTCGCTGACCTGCGAGGTATCTACTGCGCCTACCCGGATGCTGCCATCTGTGGGCTCCACCAGCCCGGCGATGAGCGCGGCGAGCGTGGACTTGCCGGCGCCCGAAGTCCCCACCAGCGCGGTAGTTGTTCCCGCCTTGAGCGTGACGGAGAGGTCTTCCAGCACGTTGGCACCGCCTGGGTACGCGAAGGAGACGTGGTCCACTTCCACATTCACGGGCGCTTCCAGGTCCTCCGGCACCGCTGTGGCACCTCGTCCGTCCGCAAGCTTGGCCAGGCTCACCGCGCGGCCCACGGCGGTGGCCGCACCTTGCAGTTCCCCGACGAAGAACAGGGCGTTGAACACCATGACTTCGGCGCGGATCACCATGAACACCGCTGCGCTCGCCTGGCCCGGGGTAACAGCGCCGGTCGAGGCGAGCCAGGCACCCACACCGAGGGTGAGCAGCACCCACGCGGCGAAAGCCACCTGGCCGATGCCCATGAGCCTGATGAACCAAGGCACGCGGTCCATCTCCGCCTCCACCGCGCCCCACGAGGTCCGCCGCATCCGGGCCAGCGCCCAGCGCTCCAAATCGAAGGCGCGCAGCGTGGGCAGGCCCCGGACGGTATCCAGCAGCACCGCGTTGCGACGCGCCTCCGCCACACTCACGGCGTTGGAGGCAGCCGGGATCGCGCGCACCACCTCGCGGGCAAACGGGTAGGTGCAGACGCAGATCAATAGCAGGATCCCGGCGAAGCGGACGTCGATAAGCAAAAGCCCGATAAACGTGATCGGAAAGACGAACACGGTGGTGAGCACTCGCGAGCCGATGGCGGTGATGGTTTGGACGACGTCGTCGATGTCCTTGGTCATGCGGGTGATGACGTTGCCGGTGCCGAGCTCCATCACCCGCGGCACGGGTGCGCGCAGGATCGCGTCGAGGCAGCGACGGCGCAAGTCGATGGACGCGCGGGCGACCTTGAGGCCCACCACGTAGTTACCGAGGGCGCGCAGGAACATCTCGACGAGCATGCAGGCCAACGCCAGTCCAACAGTCCACACAAAGGCGCGGGTGCCGGTGCCCAGTAGCGGCACCTCGCCTCCGGTGAGCGGGTCGACGCTGCGCCCGAACAGGTTCGACTGCGTGGTGTACACGGCGACGATGAGCGCCTGGATGAGCAGCAGACCCACCCACCAGCGTCTGTCCAGCGCGTTGGGCAGCGCCGAGAGGTACGCGAAGGTCTCCTTCACACTTGCGGGTGCGACCGCGTCTGTGCGTGCGTAATCGCGCTCCATCTACGCCACCTCCAATGCGGATCCGGCGTGCTGCCACGCCGTGTTCCCGGTGATCACCACGGTCGTTTTGTCCGCCCTGAGCGCGGCTACGGCTTCCACGACATCCGCCTGGGTCACGGAATCGAGCCCCGTGGTTGGGTCGTCCAGGATGAGCACGTCCGGGTCGGCGGCAAGTGCCCTGGCGAGCGCGACGCGCTGACGCTGCCCGCCGGAGAGGTTCAGGCCGGCCTCCCCAAGCGGCGCGTCCGGCAACTCGCCGTTTTCGCCTATGCCGCCGAGCCTGCGGAGAATGTCCTGGCAGTGGGCGGCGGCGAGCGCTTGTTTCACCGCTTCTTCCGGCACATCCCCGCGCGGATTCACGTTGTCCGCGATGGTGCCTTCAAACACGTTGACGGTGTGCGGCGGGAACAGGACATCGCCGCGCTGCGCCCACGCGGCGGCTGTGGCGTAGGAGCGCTCCGCCGGCTCGAGGATCCACAGCCCCGCGCCTGGGACCGGGGTGTCTGTCGGCTCAGGCCCCGCGGTGTCGTCGCCCGCGTGGTGCAACTGCTCGATTCGCTGACCGCTCGCGACGGCCCTGCCCCACCCGCTGGCTAAGTCGCCGAACGCGAAGCCCGCCATGTTCAGCGCCGGCGGCACCAACAGTGCCACGGACGTCAGCTGCCCCGGGGTGATCTCCCCGCGCAGCGTCATCCACGCGCTGAAGCCCACGATGGCAAGGTTGCACAGCCACGCCACGCAGAATCTGGCAAAACCGAGCCACACCTCCACGCGTAGGTGGGTGAGCATCAACTGCTTCGCCTTCGCCGTTTCCGAGTGAAAACGTGTTGCCACGGTTGCGCCCGCGCCGAGGCCTTTGACGGTGCGGATGCCTTGCGACGCATCCGTGGCCAAGCCAGCAACATCAGCCTCCGCCGCACGCCGCTTGAGCGACACCCGTGTCACCGGACCGGCAGTCCACGCCGCAAACAACGCGATGACAAGCGCGCTTACGGGAATGCTGAGCGAGACCCACGGACTCACCGTCCACATCGCCACCATTGCGCCCGCGGCGTAGCCGATGGCCATCAGCGGAAACGACAGCAGCTCGCGGTAGCGGCCAATAGTGTTCGCGTCGGCGTCGATGGTGTTGAGCACTGTGCCAGGACTCATCGCCCCCGCACCGCGGCGCAGCACGCCCGAGGACAGGTGTTGCTGCGCGTTGTGGGTGACACGGCGGACGGAAGCGGAGGCCAAGCCGTCGCCGGTGGCCTCGCCGATGAACTGGAGGATGAAGATGCCGACCAGCACCGCGAAAAGCCACCACGCGTTGAAGGTGCTCTCGCCCACCAGGCCGTCGACGATCATGCCCACCACCACCGGCACAAACGCGGCGATTCCGGTGCCGAGAAGGTAGCTGACAATGTGCAGTGCCAACACACCCGGATATGCGCCGACCATGTCCCTGACCACGCGGTTTCCACTATTCCAGCGTGACGGGTGGAGACGGTTCGGGTCGTCCGCTGGTGGGGCGGGCGGGACGAACCAGCTGTACGTCTTCATTCTGCGCGGCGGTGGGATCATTCTGGAAAATCTAGCAAATTTTCAGCCTTGTACTGGCGATTTGGCGGTTCAATCGCCCCGCCCTATAGTTATGCGAGTGCCCAGCCGAGAGGCTGAAAACACCCTAAGCCCGGGTGGCGGAATGGCAGACGCGCTAGCTTGAGGTGCTAGTGTCCTATTAACGGACGTGGGGGTTCAAGTCCCCCTCCGGGCACCACCGGAAAACCCCGTCGCAGATCTTGTGGCGGGGTGATTTTAATTTTTTCCGGCCGACAGCTACGTCCAGCCGGCCCCGTTCATCGAGCCGATCGATCCCCCCACCGAGACCATCCGTGCCCGGATGCTCAATCTCGAGGTGCCGGTCCAGCGCCACAACGAACACAAACCCGAGCGCGGCGAGCGCAAGAAGCACCGCCAGCAGGTGGTACTCCGAAATGGACCCTTGCGCTAACGGTCCCACGATGCTCATTTTTGCTCATCCGGCATCATCACCTTTGTCTCTGCGGCCGCCCGACGGTTCTCGGTTCCGCGGTTGAGCAACACCACCAGCAGGAAAAACGCAACAGCGAAGGCGATTACCACTGCGGCCCAGATGTACCCGAACAGCCGGGTTTCCCAAAGTAGGTGGGCCACATGAACCATGAGTTTGTGTGGCGCAGCGACCAACACGACGGCGAGCACCACCGCGGCAATGTACGGCCACGGCTTGCTGGAACGCGCAGTGAGATACGCCCAGGACATGGCCAGGAAGGAGACGGCGGGTCCGTATATCCCGATGACGATTGCATAGCCGGCGGGCTCCCCTTTCAGTATTGGGAGGATCCAGGGTGTCACGACTGCCACAACTACGAACCCGCAGGACGCCGCGGTTCGCGCGGCGCCGCCCGTCGATGCCCGCGCAGCCGCTATGCACCCGACTACGAGAGCGCTGCCGTAAAACACCAGTGACAGCACCATCGGCCCGTAGGTCACTCCGATTCCAAGGAATGTCAATGCCAGGGAAAGTAAAAACAGGCCGACGGACGATGTGTTGCGTTGATTTAAGCTCATGAGCCCCCCTCCTCAAGTTGGTTCCAGGCTACAGCCCGGTGGAAGATGGCGTGGTGAATCGTTTGCGGAAGGCACCCCGGTACCGGATAGCACTCATCGTTGCGGCCGGCGCGTTGTTCGTCGCAGCATGGATGCTTCTCGACGTCCCCCCGCTTTCGACCTTGCGCACCTGGTCCGATCAGACCGGTGCCTGGTTCCCTGTTCTGTTCTGGCTGCTGTACGTGCTGATCACCCAGTTCCCCATCCCGCGGACCCTGATGACGGTTTCCGCCGGCATCCTGTTCGGCACCGCCCGCGGGATCCTCATTGCGCTGACAGCGACGACGGTCAGCGCAGTCATCTCGCTGCTCATCGTCCGTACGCTGTTGCGAGATTGGGTGGAGCCGCGCCTGACGCACCCGGCCGTGGAGAACATCAACCGGCGCCTCGAGGAACGTGGGTGGTTGGCGATCTTGAGCTTGCGCATGATCGCGGCCGTGCCGTTTTCCATCATGAACTACGCCGCCGCGATCACCCGGGTACCGGTGCTGCCGTTCGCGCTCGCGACGTTGGTGGGTTCCGCCCCGGGCACGATCCTGGTCACTCTGTTCGGCGACACGCTCACGGGCGATGCGGACCCGGTGTTCGTGGCCATCATGGCGGTGCTCGCCGTCGTCGGCGTCGCTGGGCTGGTGCTGGACGCTCGCATGCCGACCCGCTCACCTGATCGTCTAGCAACCACTGATCCCCGCTAGACGAACAGCCCACTATCGACACTCGCATTCAATATCACCTGGGAAAATGTCGAGCTCAATTCCGAATCGTCTAGCAGACTGAAGCAAACCGCTAGACGATCCGGCTGTAGGGCTCGGCCCCACTGGTTACGTGTCGCAGTCAAGCCCCAAGGGTAGACAGGGGTACGCTACGGCCCATGATTGCCGTGCATGCGAGGTACCGGGGCCGCGAGAAGGCCCGCGCCACCGTGGTGGAGCGCTCCGCAGAGGCGCTGAGTTCCCTGCCCGGTGTCGCAGGCTTCGAAGTGCTCGGGGTGGAAGACATCCGCTCGCAAGTCGCGGACGCGGAGGCTGCGCTGAACCTGATTATGGCGCTGCTTTCGGACGGTAACTGGGCCATCGGACTCGGTATCGCCGACGGCACCGGCCGCAGCGCACCGAGCGACGCTGCTGCCACGGCGACTACTGCAGTCGGGACGAGGGCGGGTCAGGTGCGGGTGATCGTCGATAGGCAAGATGCGACGACTGAAGCCGCGGACATCGCGGCGACCTTCGCGCTGATGTCGCACGTGCTGCACAAGCGCACCTACGAGGGGCGCGAGGCGACGTCGCTGGTGCGACGCGGCATGAATCAAAATGAGGCCGCCGCAACCCTGGGCATCTCCAAACAGGCGATGAGCCAGCGGTTGCAGGCGGCCGGGTGGCCCGCGGAGCAGGCCGGGTGGCAGCTAGCGCTGAATTTGATTACTCGGGCTGCTGGTCAGGGCGAGTAACGGGACGGGAGACCGGCTCGGGCTGCGCCTCCGGTTGGAAGGTCTGCTCAAAACCGGCCTGCTGCGGCTCGCCCGTGGTGATCTCGCGGCGGGTCGCGCCGCTGGGTTCCGGCTTCATCGAATCCTGTGTCGAATCCTGGGTCGGATCCGGGTCATCTACGTGCTTGTTGGCCACCGCACGCGCCTCGGCGAGTGCCTTCGCCAGCTCCGGGTCGGTGGAGGTGTCGAACCAGCGGTCGGTGTTGCCGGACTCCGCGAGTTCGCGGTCCTGATCGGTCGGCGTCTCCGCCTCGTAGCGGAACACACCGTCGTCGTCCTTGTCGGCGAACGCGCGGGCGAACTGCTGCAGCGAATCGCCGAACTGGGACGGGATCATCCACATCGTCGCCGCGTCGTTGTTGGCGATCTTCGGCAGCTGCTCCAGGTACTGGTACGCCAGGAGCTCCGGGGTGACGCCGGAGGACTTGATGGCAGCGTTGACCTTCTGGATCGCGCGGGCCTCACCCTGCGCAGCCAGGTACTTGGCGGCTCGCTCACCCTCGGCGCGCAACATCATCGCCTGGCGCTCCGCCTCCGCGTTGAGAATCGCGGCGTGCTTCTCGCCCTCCGCGGAGAGGATGCGGGCCTGCTTTTCACCCTCTGCGGTTTTGATGTCGGACTCGCGCTTACCCTCGGCCGTGAGAATCATGGCACGCTTCTCGCGGTCCGCCTTCATCTGCATCTCCATGGACTGCTGGATGGACGGCGGCGGATCAATCGCCTTGAGCTCCACACGGCTAATGCGCAGGCCCCACTTCGCGGTGGCCGCGTCCAGTTCGCCGCGCAAACGGCGGTTGATGGTCTCGCGCGAGGTCAGCGTCTCTTCAAGCGTCATGCCGCCGACGACGTCGCGGAGCGTGGCCACAGAAATCTGCTCCACGCCGACCAGGTAGTTGTCTACGCCGTAGATGGCCTTAGCCGGGTCGTTGATCTGGAACGTGACCACCGTGTCGATCGCCACAGTCAGGTTGTCCTGCGTGATCACGGCCTGCGGCGGGAAGGACACCACGCGCTCACGAGTGTCCACGCGCTGACGCACGCGGTCGATATAGGGCACGAGGAACGTCAGCCCGCCGGATGCGGTACGGGTGTAGCGGCCGAGGCGTTCAATAACCGCCGCTTCACCTTGCGGGATCAGCTTGATTGACGCGGTGAGAATTGCCACCACCAGCGCGATGATGACGAAGAATGTGATAAACCCTCCCATTTAGGGCTCCTTCCACACGACAGCGACGGGGCCGTCAATATCGTAAACGGTCACGCGGGATCCCGCCGGGATGGTTTCCGCCGAGTCGAGGCTGCGGGCGGACCACAGGGAGCCGTCGAAACGCACCTGGCCCTCGCCGCCAACGATGTCCTCGACGACCTCTGCCGTGCTGCCGACCAGCGCCCGCGGCGAATCGTCCAACACCAGCGGCTTTTCCATGCGCCGGCGCAGCGGCGGACGCAGGAAGAACCAGAACAGAGCGGAAGACACGGCGAACACAGCGACTTCCGCCCACATTGGCACACCAGCCAACGCGACAAGCGCCGTGGTGAGCGCACCTGCGCCGAGCATGAGCAGCGTCAGCTCGCCCACAGTCAATTCCAGAAGCGCCAGCAGCGCCGCAGCTAAAAACCAAAGCAAAGGTCCCACGTGACGTACCTTACATGTGTTCTAG
The DNA here is from genome assembly GCF_026930265.1 of Corynebacterium pilbarense. NCBI lineage: Bacteria > Bacillati > Actinomycetota > Actinomycetes > Mycobacteriales > Corynebacteriaceae > Corynebacterium > Corynebacterium pilbarense. Next base: position 287,332 of record NZ_JANRML010000001.1, on the reverse strand, counting down.
AGATCGTTTTTGGATAATTCTGGGTTGGTGACGAAGTCCACCAACCGCTCGACTGCGCCGATGAGCGTGGAATCCAGGTCCCGGAAGGTGCTCACCGACGACGATACGCGCCGCCACCCTTCCTTCGGGTCCGACCACCCCAGGCGGCGGCACACCCCGGTCTTCCAATCCTCACCGTAGGGCACCTCCGGCCACGCGGGAATACCCACGCTAGACGGCTTCACCGCAGCCCAGATGTCAACGTATGGGTGGCCGGTGACCAGCACGTGCGGGCCGACGTGCTCCACCAGCCGGGACTCCTTCGTGCCCTCGATCAGGTGGTCCGCCAGCACCCCGATGCGCCGGCCCGGTCCGGGCTGGAACTCGTCCAGACGCTCCTGCAGGTTGTCCAGGCCTTCCAGATACTCAACCACCACGCCCTCGACGCGGAGGTCGTGGCCCCACACCTGCTCCACAATCGCGGCGTCGTGGATGCCTTCCACCCAAATACGCGACGGCATTGCCACCTTGGCCTTGACGTTTTCCACCTTCCGGGAGCCGGAGTTGGACCGCTTCGGCCCGTCGTCGCGCGGCGCCACGTAGCGGGTCAGTGTCACGCGCTGGCCCTCCACCATGAACGCGCCGGGCAGCATCTTGAACAGGCGCTGGGTGCCGTAGCGGTCCTCCAGGCGCACGAAGTCGCCGTCGTAGGTCCGTTCGAAACCGACCACCGCGCCGACGAAGTCGTTTCCCACGATCTCCACGATGATGCCGGGTTCCGCCGGCATCTCCGGGTAGCTCGGGCGCTTGTTCCGCGCGTGTCCGCTGAAAATGTCTCCGCTGTACCGGCTATCTCGCATAATGCGTCCGCATTGTATCGGCCCCGTTACACTGGCCCGGATGCACACGCGCGCCGAAGTCTATTCACCCCTGCAAAACACCGCCGTCTGGCTGGCGGCGTGGCTCTACAACGTCGAATCCTCCGACGACACCGTCGACGCGCTCACGGATCTCGGAGGTGCGCATTCGTACGGCAGCCTGCCTATGGCGCATTTGCTTCACGACGTCCGCTCCGCCGCCGACCTCACCACCCCCGGCCCCGCAATCAGACTCATCCTCTGGGGTCCGGGCCAGGCACCGCGGCTGCGGGCCGGCTCCCCTGCGATGGAAGCGCTGACCCAGGCCGGAGCGCTGGTGGTGCGCGGGGCAGGGATGCACCACATTCTGGTGCCGGAATACTCGGGCAGCGGGGTGAATTGGCGCTGGTTCGAAGACCCGGAGCCGCTGCCGGAGCCGGAGTGGCTCTCCCCCGGCGAGGCGGACCAGCTGCTCTCCCGCGCCACCGACCAGGCGGCCGTGCTGATCGAGGCAGCCGGCGGCACCCGAAAGGATCTGCCCAACCCGCGGCTGGCAGTGGGCACGCTCGCGGACTTCTACGACACCCCGGGGCTTCCCGCCGGTGTGACCCCGCGCGCTGCGAAACTCTTTGCGCGCGCAGACAGGGTGGCTGCCACGATTGAGACGGTCACCGACCGCCTGGACGACCACTCCTTCGACCCGCAGCTGTTCGCGCTCTGGCGCCACGTGCGCTCCGCCCGCATGGCTGGTGTGGCGGATGCGGTGGTGGACTACCAGCGCGAGTGGGCGCGCTAGCGGCCCGGCCGCTTCACCGGGGCGCAGCAGCCCTCCTTGCACGGCGCGCCATTCACGGTGCAGCCCTGCACCGTAACCGCAGACAAGGTCTTAGGCTTGACTTCCGTGCCGACAGCCTCGGCGATGTCGACCACCATGCCGGCGAACGCGCGCTCGAGGCCGACGGTCGGGGTGCGCGTCAGGGAAACCCCCATCTCCTCGCACGCTTGCTTCAGCTCGGTGTCGAGGTCCCAGACCACCTCCATGTGGTCAGTGATAAAACCGAGAGGCACGCAGATGAGGTGCTCCATCCCCTCGCGCTGAAGCTCCTGGGCGCGGTCCACCACGTCCGGCTCCAGCCACGGCGTCGCCGGGTTGCCGGAGCGCGACTGCCACACCACCTCGTAGCTATCTACGCCGGCCTGCTTTGCGACGAGCTTCGCCGCCTCCGCAACCTGCCTCGAGTACAGGTGCTGATCTGCCGGGCCGCCGGAGTTCTCGTCCGCTGCGGTGGGCACGCTGTGCGCGGTGAACAGCACGCGCGTATCGCCGGTTGCCTTCTCCACGGCCGCGCGCAAACCCTCTGCCACGAGCTCGACGAATGTCGGGTGCCCGTAGAACTGCCAGAGCTTGGTGTAGGTGATCTCCGGCGTGACCTCACGGATTCGTTGGATGTCCTCGTCGTACTGCCGGCAGGCGGAGTACCCGCCCCAGGCACTGGTGGCGAAGACGAGGACGTTCCTGTGGCCGTCGTCAAGCAACTGCTTCGCAGTATCCGCGGCGAACGGGCGCCAGTTGCGATTGCCGAAGTAGACAGGCAAGTCAATGTCGCGGCTCGCAAGCTCAGCCTCGATGTTGGCGATGAGCTCGCGGTTTTGCCCGTTGATGGGGCTGACGCCGCCGAAGTGGAAGTAGTGCTCGCCAACCTGTGCCAGCCGCTCGCGCGGGATGCCGCGCCCGCGAGTGACGTTCTCAAGAAAAGGAATAACCTCGTCCTCCCCCTCGGGGCCGCCGAAGGAAAGGACGAGGAGTGCGTCGTAGTCGTTGAGAGCCATGCCCCCGAGTTTATCCCGCTAGAGCAGGCGCACCGCGTTCGGAGCCATGCCGGACCAACGCACCGGAGCAATGGTGACGTTCTGGCCGGACTGCGGCGCCTCGATCATGGTGCCGTCGCCGAGGTAGATGGCCACGTGCTGGTTGCCGCCCGGGCCCCAGAACAGCAGGTCGCCGCGTTGAGCCTCGCTCGCCGGGATCTGGGTGCCACGCTGGTACTGGTACCCGGTGTAGTGCGGCAGCGCCACGCCGGCCGCCGCAAACGCGTAGAGCACCAAGCCGGAGCAGTCGAAGCCGGACACCGAACCGCCGTTCACGCCGGTGGTCGGGCCGTTGGCGTCGCCACCGCCCCACACGTACGGGGTGCCAATCTGGGACTGCGCACGCGCGATCACAGCCTCCACCTGGGAGGAATCCGACACCGCGGCTACAGACTTCTGCGACTTCGCAGAGACGTCGGCGGCGGTCTCGACCTCCGGCAGCACCGCAGAGAGGGAATCAGTAGAGTCCGCAGTTTCCGTGGTGTCGGAAGTTTGCTCGACCGTGCCGAGTGCACCGTTGAGACCGTCCGCGAAAGCGGTGACCAACTCGACGGCATCCGTGTTGGAATTGTCGAAGGAGCCGTGGTTGGCCGCCACGCCGCCGACCATCGCGATTCCGGCCGCGACAGCGCCGACCTTGGCGATCGTGTCGCTGTCCAGCGCCGGCAGGCCGGCCTGGGAAGACAGCGCCGCAATATCGCTATCCGACGACGTCTGCGCCACGGTGCGCACCGCATCGACCACGGTTTCACGGCTGGGCTCGGGCGCCTCCGGGGCGTCGTTGGACACGCGCTGGCGCACCAAGTCCACGACCTCTTCCGGCACCTCGTAGGTGGTGTCGCCCTTGGACACGGTCAGCGTGGCCGCGTACGGGTCGGCAGCGATGGCGCCCTCGGGCTCGGCTGCGGCGGTGTCTGGGGTTTCAGGCTGCGCCTGGTCAGACTGGTCCTGGTTGGTTTGGGTCTTGTCGGTTTGGGCCGGACGCTGCTGATCCAGTTCCTTCTGAGCAGTATCCAGCTGGGACTGGGCGGCGTCGCGTTCTGCGACGGATGCTTCGAGGGCGGCGCGGTTGGCGTCGAGAAGCTCTCGCGCGCTCGCCTCGGCCTGCTTCGCCTCGGCCTCGGAAGCGTCGGCAAGCTCGCTGGCCTGGCGAAGCGTGGCCTCCTCATTAGCCGCCTCGGCGCGGGCCTGCTCGGCTTCAGCAAGCTTCGCGCGCTTCTCCTCCGAGCGCTGGCGAAGGAAAAGCGAGCGATCCAGCACGTCGCGCTGGGTGTCTTTGCCGCTGACGGCGACGAGCGCGTCACTCGGGCTGGCGCCGCGGTACTGCGAGCGGCTCAGATCATCAAGCTCGGCGCGCAGGGCGTCGACACGCTCCTGCGCCTCGTTGAGACGGCGCTTCGCCTCATCCTTGCCGCGACGAGCCTGCTCGGCCTTGACCTGGGCATCGTGCAGGTCCACCAGCGACTGGTTGACGGACTCCTGCAGGCCGCCGAGGTCCAAGTTGAGCGCGTCGACGTCGGCCTGCGCGCGGGACACAGCGGTCACAAGCTCGCTCATTCCGGAGGCGGAACTCTGACCATTGGCGGCCGGGCTGACTAGGCCCGCCACCAAAGAAATGGTTGCGGCACACGCGGTGGCGCCGAGCACATTTCGCGCACGGCCAAACCGGGTGCCCCTTTGTGGATTAGCCACGAAGGTGCTCCTCACACCGCCCGTCGCGCACACTTCAACAGCGCTCGGGCAATCAAGAAAACCCGAGGATTCAAAGCGCATGCGAAAACCGTGACTAGCGGTTCCACGAGCGGTCTAGATGTTGACTACTGACGCGGCAGCGCGAATCGCGACTGGCACAGCGGTGCCCTGGAACCTGGTACTCGGCGTGCTTCCCCACATGCCCGAACCTTCGCGGACGCTTGACTAGAGCGCCCTGACGGTGCCATTGCGTTGCGTGTGACAACCATCGACCCGCGAGCCGATACGGGAACCATACGTCAAGGCAACAAACTTGTATCCCTTTTGTTACAAACAATCTCCCGAGTCAAGCCTGTTCACATGATTCCCACTCGTCTCACCAGCATGAACTTCGGCTTGCGTGCGTTACGTGACTTTTGTCACACCGTCGGCTGGACGCTCGTAAAAGTTGACCAAGCTGTTGGAATCGTGGAATCTGACCTGCGGGTTTTCGGGCCGCTCGTCAACTTTTACGAGCGAGGAAGTCAAGCTCCCAGGCTTGTCGACGCCTAGTACACGCGGCGGGCGGAAAACGCCGCTGCCGCGGCAACCGCGGCAAGCACCAACACAACGACCGCCACGGTCAGCGGCCAGTTCACCGAGAACGCGTTGGCGGCGTCGGCGAAGGCGTGGACGCCGACAACATAGTCCGGCTCGGCGATCATGGTTCGCTCCCCGCGCTCCACCTGCGCGCGGGTCAAAGAGTCGCTCACCCCGACGGCGACGTGCGGGGTACGTACCAGAACCGTGTCCAAACCAGTCTGGGCGGCTGCATCCTGCGCCAGGTCGCGCAGGTCCGCAATAACTGGCGGTGTTTGCTCGAGCACAATCATCCCCACCGGAGCGAAAGCGTCGGTGTTGGCGTCGGCAAGAGCGGCCTCGAGGGCCGGCCCCAGCTCCGCGTTGACGGGATTGTCGGTGCCGAACGCTACAGGGGACGATGCAAGCTGGGAGGCGAGCTCTTCGAGCGTGGCTTCGGTCTGCATTGGCGTCTCTCCTCGGGCTGCCCGACGATCCAGGTGGTCGATTTTGGAGTCTAACGGTGGGGACCGTTGGTGCGCCGATAGGCGCAATGCGAAAACATAACGCACGTACTGTTAGTATGGGCGCGGAACTATGGAAGGTCGCATAAACTGGTGGCTTGACCATAGGGTCGCTAATCCCTGATTTCATACGACGAGAATTGGAGCTCACCGTGGCAGAAAGCAAGAACTCGTTCGGTGCCAAAAAGACGCTCGAGGTCGGCGGGAAGTCCTACGACTACTTCGCACTCGACGCCGTCGAAGGCATGGAGAAACTCCCCTACTCCCTTAAGGTGCTGGGCGAGAACCTCCTGCGCACCGAGGACGGCAAGAACGTCACCGAGGACCACATCAAGGCCATCGCGAACTGGGACCCCTCGGCAGAGCCGAGCGTGGAGATTCAGTTCACCCCGGCACGTGTCCTCATGCAGGACTTCACCGGCGTGCCCTGCGTGGTCGACCTTGCAACCATGCGTGAGGCCGTGAGCACCCTCGGCGGCAACCCGGACCAGGTCAACCCGCTGAACCCGGCCGAGATGGTCATCGACCACTCCGTGATTATCGAGGCATTCGGCTCCACCGACGCCATCGACAAGAACGTCGAGATTGAGTACCAGCGCAACGAGGAGCGCTACCAGTTCCTGCGCTGGGGTGCAGAGAACTTCTCCAACTTCCGCGTCGTGCCGCCGGGAACCGGCATTGTCCACCAGGTCAACATCGAGTACCTCTCCCGCGTCGTCTTCGACAACGAGGGTCTGGCCTACCCGGACACCTGCATCGGCACCGACTCCCACACCACCATGGAAAACGGCCTGGGCATCCTGGGCTGGGGCGTGGGCGGCATCGAGGCTGAGGCCGCAATGCTGGGCCAGCCGGTCTCCATGCTCATCCCGCGCGTCGTGGGCTTCAAGCTCACCGGCGAGATCCCGACCGGTGTGACCGCAACCGACGTCGTGCTCACCATCACCGAGATGCTGCGCGAGCACGGCGTGGTGCAGAAGTTCGTCGAGTTCTACGGCAACGGCGTCAAGGAAATCCCGCTGGCGAACCGCGCCACCATCGGCAACATGTCCCCGGAGTTCGGCTCCACCTGCGCGATCTTCCCGATCGACGAGGAGACCATCAACTACCTGCACCTGACCGGCCGCTCCCAGGAGGACATCGACCGCGTCGAGGCATACGCCAAGGCACAGGGCATGTGGCTGGAGCAGGACGCAGAGGAGGCCGAGTACTCCGAGTACCTCGAGCTGGACCTGTCCACCGTCGTCCCGTCCATCGCTGGCCCGAAGCGCCCGCAGGACCGCATCCTGCTGTCCGAGTCCAAGGACACCTTCCGTAAGCAGCTGCCGGACTACAACACCGCAGGCGAGGGCACCTCCGAGCCGGTTCGCGCCGAGAAGGTTGACGCTGTCTCCTACAACGAGTCCTGGGCAGCCCACGGCGAGTCCGCCGCCGAGGGTGCAGAGGGCCGCGCTTCCAAGCCGGTCATCGTCGAGTCCCCGAAGGGCGGCGAGTACACCCTGGACCACGGCTTCGTGGCCATCGCCGCTGTGACCTCCTGCACCAACACCTCCAACCCGTCCGTCATGGTCGGCGCTGCACTGCTGGCACGCAAGGCCGCCGAGAAGGGCCTGAAGGCCAAGCCGTGGGTCAAGACGATTATGGCTCCGGGCTCCCAGGTCGTTGACGGCTACTACGAGCGCGCTGATCTGTGGAAGGACCTGGAGGCCGTCGGCTTCTACCTCTCCGGCTTCGGCTGCGCATCCTGCATCGGCAACTCCGGCCCGCTGCCGGCCGAGGTGTCCGACGCAGTCAACGAGTTCGACCTCACCGCAACCGCAGTCCTTTCCGGCAACCGCAACTTCGAGGGCCGCATCTCCCCGGACGTGAAGATGAACTACCTCGCGTCCCCGCTGCTGGTCATCGCCTACGCTATCGCCGGCACGATGGACTTCGACTTCGAGACCCAGCCGCTGGGCCAGGACGCCGACGGCAACGACGTCTTCCTCAAGGACGTTTGGCCGTCCACCGAGGAGATCGAAGAGACCATCGCTGGCACCATCTCCCGCGAGATGTACGAGGCCGACTACGCCGACGTGTTCAAGGGCGACGAGCAGTGGCAGGGTCTGGACATCCCGACCGGCAAGACCTTCGACTGGAACGAAGACTCCACCTACATCCGCAAGGCACCGTACTTCGACGGCATGCCGGATGAGCCGGAGGCAGTCGAGGACATCGAGGGCGCACGCGTGCTGGCGAAGCTGGGCGACTCGGTGACCACCGACCACATCTCCCCGGCTTCCTCCATCAAGCCGGGCACCCCGGCCGCGAACTACCTGGATGCCAACGGTGTTGAGCGCAAGGACTACAACTCCTTCGGCTCCCGCCGCGGCAATCACGAGGTCATGGTCCGCGGTACCTTCGCGAACATCCGCCTGCGCAACCAGCTGGTGGACGAGCAGGGCGGCTACACCCGCGACTTCACGCAGGAGGGCGCACCGCAGGCGTACATCTACGACGCCGCGATGAACTACGCCGAGAAGGACATCCCGCTGGTGGTCATCGCCGGCAAGGAGTACGGCACCGGTTCCTCCCGCGACTGGGCGGCGAAGGGCACCAACCTGCTGGGTGTCAAGGCCGTCATCGCCGAGTCCTTCGAGCGCATCCACCGCTCGAACCTCATCGGCATGGGTGTGCTGCCGCTGCAGTTCCCGGAGGGCGAGTCCCACGAGTCCCTCGGCCTGGACGGCACCGAGACCTTCACCCTGACCGGCATTACCGAGTTCAACAACGGTGAGATCCCGGCCACGGTTCACGTGAAGGCGGAGAAGGACGGCTCCGACGCTGTCGAATTCGACGCAGTAGTGCGCGTGGATACGCCGGGTGAGGCGGAGTACTTCCGCCACGGCGGCATCCTGCAGTACGTGCTGCGTCAGATGGTCAAGAGCTAACGCGCTCTCGGCCGTCGTTTAAGGGGCCCCGCACGCCGCGGGGCCCCTTCCCCCTTTTCTCACTCCTATCTGGAGCCCGAAGGAGCCCCCTCATGCCGATTGTCAGCGATGAAGAGCTGAAGCGCCGCCGCGGCGAGATCATCGACACCGCCCGCGTCTGCTTCGCGTACTACGGCTACGAGGGGGCGACCGTGGCCCGTCTGGAAGAGGCCACCGGCAAGACGCGTGGCGCGATCTTCCACCACTTCGGCGACAAGGAAACACTGTTCCTGGCAATCGCCGAAGCGGACGCGGAGCGGCAGGCCCAGGTGGTCAGCGAACGCGGTTTGGTGGAGGTCATGCGCGGGATGCTCGTAGACCGCACCTCCAACGATTGGTTCACCACCCGCGCCGAGATCCTTCGCAAGCTGCGCACTGACCCAGAGTTCGAGGCGCGTTGGCGCGAGCACCAGGAGGTGCTGGACAGTGCGGTCCGCGAGCGCTTGGAGTCAAACAAGCAGATGCGTGACGACGTCCCCGTCGCCGTCGTCCAGACCTACCTGGAGACAGTGCTCGAGGGCTTCATCACCAAACTCGCCTCCGGTGAGCCTGTGGACCGGCTCGAGGCGATGCTCGACGTGGTAGAGCAGTCAGTCCGCGGGTAATTCCAGAAAATAGACTAAGCGGTATAGAATTGCCGCTATGTCAAAGCTGCTTTTCCTCTCCCTTCGCAACGGCGAGATCGGGCCGGACGTCGCCCACGCCGAATACCACGACGCCCTGCGCGCCACGGGCGTAAGCGAAGTGGACATGGAACTGCGCGTCATCGACTCCCCCGACTCCGAGCTCGGCCCTCTCGACCCCGTCAGCGGCATCATCGTCGGCGGCTGTTCGCTGAATGTGACCAACCCCGAGCGCGACGCGTGGCACAAGCGTATCGACGACATCCTGTCCGCCACCGTCAACTCCGGCAAACCCGTCTTCTTCGTCTGCTTCGGCATTTCCTGGCTGGTGGACCACTTCGGCGGCGAAGTCGGGCGCACCCACCCCGAGCCGTCCGGCCCGACCACCGTGAACGTGGAGGCCGAGGACGCGCTCGCTGGGCCGAGCGGCACGTTTACCGCGCTGACGGGGCACACAGAGAACCCGGTGCGCGTGCCCGATTCCCTCACCGTTGTGGCCACCGGACCCGACGGGCTAGTGCAGATGGTCCGCTACGGCGACCGGGTGTGGGCGACCCAGTTCCACGCCGAGATGGACGCCGACGCGATGCGCACACGCATGGACTTTTTCCACGACTACGGCTACTTCCCCGCCGAGGAATACGCCCGCATCGTCGCCGACCTGCCCAACCACGACGTGAGCCGGGCGAATGGGCTGTTGCGCACATTCGCCCGGCTCTGCACCGAGGGCCGGTTCGACTAAATCTCTGCGACCTTCGCGTCGCCGCCTTCGAAATCGAGCGGGTTGCGGTCGAACTGCGTGCCGCGGCCGACCGACTCGACGATCACATCTGCCACAAGCTCGCGCGGGGTTTCTGACGAGGGGTCCCTTTGGTCGTCGAGAAGCGCGATGCCCTTAGACGGATCATCGGTGAGACGGGTGGGGCCGAGGATCTGGTACGGCAGGTCGGAGGCGAGCAGACGCTTATCGACGGCCTTCTTCGCCTCTACGTAGGCGTACCACGAGCCGCCGTCGTCCTCCGTGGTGGCCTCAGCGGCGCCGGCGTAGGAAACCATGACGGTAAACGGTGCGAACTCGCCGAGCTCCTCGAGCGCGTCGATCATGGCCATTGCCGCGTCGCGGTCCACAGCAAAGGTGCGCTCGGCGGAGCCGCCGCCGGCGCCCGCGGACCACACGACCACGTCGAACGGGGTAAGCAGGCGGGCCCAGTCCTCCTCGTCGAGGGTGGTCAGGTCGCGGACGATGGCAGTCGCGCCGTCATCGACCAGCTGCTGCACATGGTCCGGGTTGCGCACAAGCGCGCTGACGCTGTGACCAGCTTTTACGAGCTTGGGGACGGAGTGGCGCGAGACGTTGCCGCCCGCGCCGAGAACGAGAACGTGCTGTGTTTCCATAACGCCCACCGTAACCCGGAAATACTGTCTATACTTTGCGCATGCACGCAATTATTACGACCACCGGTAAGGACCGTCCCGGCGTCATCGCCGCCGTTGCTAAAACCGCAGCCGACGAGGGGCTGAACATCCTCGACGTCTCCCAGACCATCATGGACGACTTCTTCACCATGATCATGCGCGTCGCACTGCCTGAGGGCGAGGTGGACATGGGTGCGCTGCAGGAAGCCTTCGACGCCGCCGGCAAGCCGCTCGGCATGGTCGTGCGCATCCAGTCCGAGGCCCTGTTCAGCGCCATCAACGACATCTAAGGGGCGCAAATGAATTTCGAGTTTTCAGACGCGCGGTTCCTCGACGTCATCCGCATGATCGAGGATTACCGCCTGGACATCCGCACCGTGACCATGGGCATCTCGCTCATCGGCTGCACCCGCCCCACGATGGAGGCCACCGCGCAGGCGGTGTACGACCGCGTCGTGGAGCGCGCACGCAACCTGGTGCCGGTGTGTGAGGGCATCGAGCGCGAGCTTGGCATCCCGATCGTGAACAAGCGCATCTCCGTCACCCCCGTCGCGCTGGTGGCGGCGGGCGCCGAAGGCAACCCGGTTGAGATTGCCCACGCGTTGGACCGTGCGGCCGGCGAGCTCGGTGTGAACTTCGTCGGCGGCTACTCCGCGCTGGTGGAAAAGGGCGGCACCACCGCCGATAAGCGCCTGATCAATTCCATTCCGGAGGCGCTAAGCGAAACCGACAACGTGTGTAGCTCGGTCAACGTGGCGTCGTCACGCGCCGGCATCAACATGAACGCCGTGGCCAAGATGGGCGAGATTGTCAAAGAGGCCGCGGAGGCGACCGCGGACCGCTCCTCCATCGCCTGCGCAAAGCTCGTCGTCTTTGCCAACGCCGTGGGTGACAACCCGTTCATGGCCGGCGCGTTCCACGGCATTGAGGAGCCGGACACGGTGATCTCTGTGGGTGTGTCCGGCCCGGGTGTGGTGGACAACGCGATCGCCCCGCTGAAGGGGGCGAGCCTGAACGAGGTCGCCGAGGAGATTAAGAAGGCCGCGTTCAAGATCACTCGCGCGGGTCAGCTCGTGGGGACGATGGCTGCGGAGCGCCTCGGCGTGCCGTTTGGCATCGTGGACCTCTCGCTCGCGCCGACGGCGGAGATGGGCGATTCTGTGGCGCACGTACTCGAGCGCATGGGCCTGGACCAGGTGGGCACGCACGGGACTACTGCTGCGTTGGCACTGCTCAACGACGCCGTGAAGAAGGGCGGCATGATGGCCTGCTCCCGCGTCGGCGGCCTGTCCGGCTCGTTCATCCCGGTCTCCGAGGACAAGGGCATGATCGACGCGGTGCACAGCGGTGCCATCTCCATGGACAAGCTCGAGGCGATGACCTCAATCTGCTCCGTGGGCTTCGACATGATCGCCATCCCCGGCGACACTTCAGCGGAGCTCATCGCGGGCATGATCGCCGACGAAGCCGCGATCGGCGTGATGAACCACAAGACGACCGCCTCTCGCCTCATCCCGGTGCCAGGCACAAAACCCGGTGACGAGGTGAACTTCGGCGGACTGCTCGGCTACGCACCGGTGATTCCGGTGAACAAGGTGGGTAACGACGAGTTCATCCACCGCGGCGGGTTCATCCCCGCGCCGGTGCACGGGTTCAGGAACTAGCGCTTGACCCTCACGCGATGTGAGGGTTTAAGTTTTGGTGCGTGAAGATTTCAGACGTGGCTGCGGCAGCCGGCTGCTCCGTCCGCTCGGTGCGCCACCTGCACGAACGCGGAGTTGTGCCAGAACCTGCACGCACCAGCGGCAACTACCGCGACTATTCTGTCAGCGATCTAGTGGCGGTGATTCGGGCGCGTGCGCTTATCGACGCCGGTGTTCCAGTCGCCGACATCCAACGTGAAGACGCAATACAACGTTCAATTGCCATGTTGGACGGCCGCATCGCCCATCTGGAGAGACAGCGGTCGCGACTGCTGGCTATCGCGGAGGCGCCCGCCGGGTGCCCGCGCGATATTAGGGACAAACTTGCGGATGTGATCGACGATGCTGCGCTGCTGCAGATAGAGCTCGATTCCTGGGACCTCATGGCGCTCACTGGCGTCGCGACCGAGGCGACGTGGGCGCAGCTCAGGGCAAACCTCAAGGATGCTTCCTGTGTGGAGGCGGCGCGTAAGTCCGTCAATGTGTGGGGTGAGCTTGGGGCAATGCATTCACGGGATGTCGATGTTCCGCAGATTTCGGCTACGCTCTCGGCACTGTTTGCACGCGGAATTATGCGAGACGTCCTCCCTACCCTGCGGCAGGGTTCCGTCCCGCTCCAGGTGAAGGATCTTCCCACCCGGGGCGCCCAGCGGGTGGTGTTGGAGGAGCTCACCCGTGGCATCTAGAGCGATAACGTTGCTGAAGAAGCACCCTGCATACCGGGTAGCGAAGTTCGAGCTGGGGCTGTACCGCGACTTGGGACGGTGGATCCGTGGACGCTGTCTCGTGCCCGATGGCGCGTCGCCGCTCCCCCATCCACCTGGGCGGTTGCAAATGCTTGGCTTCGTCACCGCAGTTTTGACCATTGAGATGGTTGTTGTGCACCTGCTTTTGCCCGCAGGATTGGTGCGGCTGGTAGCGCTACTGCTTTCGCTCTGGGCTGTTGTGTGGGTGTGGTCGCTCATCGCCGGAGAACGTATCCGGCCAAGCTACGAGGGGCCTGACGCCCTGGTTCTGCGCCGCGGGAGAACGGTGTTCGCCGAGGTGCCTGCGTTGCTTGTGGCGCAGCGACGTACGGAGAGGACCTTTGCCTCTGACATCAAGGTCGAGGGAGATACGCTCACCGTCGGTGGCTCCGGCGGGACCGACACGGTCCTCGAGCTCAGCGAGCCAGTGCTGGCTGCGGGTGACCGCTACCCCTGGCAGAAAGCGAAAAACGCGCCGGTAACACGTGTTCGCTTCTACGCGGGGCAGCGTGGTCTGTAGCTAGCGCTTCTTGCCCACCGCGAACCATGCGACCCAGCCCAGGGTGTTGACTGCGCCGATCACTGGGGTCCACAGCCACTTCGGACCCCGGACACGCTTGGAGTTGGTACGTGCGAGGTCGCGCAGTGCGAAGGCCTTACCGGCTGTGTCGATGGTGGCGAGCACGCCGGCGAGGGTCTTCTGGTCGGAAGAAAGGCCGTTCCAGGCGTCCTTGATGGTGTCGATGATGTCGTTGCTTCTTGCCATAGTGCGAGTGTAGCGGGCTGGTTTCGGGGTCCACGTTTCGTCCGTCGATAAGCAAGATGCTCACTATGATGGACAAACTCTTGTGCGGTTTGCGTTTCGGTTTGTACGTTCAGTGCAACGAAATTTCCGAATCGGAGGGGTTAGAAAATGGGTCGCCACAAGCTTCTGCACGTCATCACCGAACGCGTCAATTGCGTACCACGGGGAATCACATTCGCATCAAACATCATGCAGTTCGAGTGGATCCTCGGTGAGATTTTTGCGCACAAGATCGATACAAACGATCCGTACCGGGCCTTGGGGCAGGCGCTGACTTGGGTGTTCCGGTGGAACTCGACACCATCCAATACAGATGTCAGCGGCGAACTCCTTGAGATTGAAAGCGAGGAATACCTGACGCTCGATTACGCCCGGGGTGAGGTGACGTTGCAATTGGATGGGACACCGAAGATGCGCTGCGCGCTGACACCAGAAAACGTACGCCCCCTTTTCCAGATGGTGTGGGACCACAACGAACCTGACCCGTACAGCGAGACTCCGCAGTTCCCGAAGCGGTCGCTGGTGCGGCTGGTTTGCGAGCGAAGCGGAGAGGTCGGCTCCGGCATCGATGTCTTCTACCCCATCGGCGGCGAGGAACGGATTAGGAGGTTTCTGCCCGAGATTCTTTTGGGCCAGACAGTCGATTCCCTCCTCTCCAATCTCTGGCTTGTTGGCGAGCTAGACGCCCTGGTGCAGCCGTTTCAGGACCAGGTAATTGGCGACGAGTATGCCGCGACGACCCCACCGCCGCGCGAGGTGGATTGCCCGATGTTGACCGTTGATGTTCCCAACGAGTCGCTGCGGTTGAGCTCCTCTAACGGTGAGCTGGTGATGGTTACGGACTTCACGGAGGAGGCTGTAGAGCGCGTGCTAGCAGAGTTCGAACGGTTGGTGGATCCCTGGGCGCAGCCTCGTGTGCTTGCAGGTTCACATCCCGACTATGAGCCTTGGGCCGGAGATTCACCGTTCTAGGACTGTGATCTTGGTTACAGTTTCTAACTCGGTGCTTGTTTTGCTGGACATAAGGGGTGTTTATGTCGACGCGGTTTGTATGTTGATCGTAAACGTATTCGATTAAAGGGTTTTGAAAGAGGGCACAATGGCGACTGACCTGCGAAAGCACGTCGACACAATCACCCATGCCCTCCTGGCCATGAAGGACCTGTGTGCAGACCCCGATGCGGTCGAGTTCGAGGAGGTTCGGGAGGATTTCGAGCGCCTCGAAGCAATATTCAACGTGAAGGCTACGCTCGACGCGTTTTTCGCGTACGTGTGCGAGCGTGACGACGCCGGGCGCGTCGTCGGCTCAAAGCACGCCAATCAGTACCTTCAGAAGAAGCTCGGGTTGGAGCCCAAGGACGCCTACGACCGTCTCGCCCGAGGCCGGGACTACTACGGTGAGCCCGAGGTTGAAGAGGAGCAGGTCACCGACCTGTTCGATACCGATTGTGAGGAAACCCCCGCGGATCCGGCGGCGGAGGCAGAGCGGGAGGAAGCGGCCCGCGAGGCTGCTCGAGCGGCTGCCCGCGAAGAGGCGCGGCGCAAGCAAGAAGAAGCCCGCCGTGCCGCCGAGCGCGTGAACGCCGAGAAACAGCGCGTGATCCGCCAAGAGCTAGACAAGCTTGTCGGGGATGCGAAGGGAGCGCGTGCCCGTCTCCAGGCGGACGCGCTCGCGGAGGCTCCTCGACGTTCTGTGAAAGATTTGCGCGCCACCGTGCGCCGCTGGGTCGAGCGCGAGAACCGCAAGCACGTCGAACCTACGAACCCGAACGCGGGCATGGAAAACCGCGGGCTGCACATCGGTGCCCAGCGCGCAGACGGGACATGCCGGATCACTATCGATGCCGTGGCCTCTGATTCAGCGCTATTCAAAGCGCTGAGCGATAAGGGGTTGGTGCCCAACTCGAACCTCCCCGAGGGTGTGGAGGATTACCGCACGCCGTCGCAACGCAGGTACGACCAGTTCTCCGAGATACTCAAGCATTATGACGCCTGCGAGAAACCAACCGGCGGCGGGTGCGCGTCCGTGGTTGTGTCGGTGACGCTGGACGAGCTGACGGAGGCCGGGCCGACCACGAAGTTCGCCACCAACACCGGAATCGAGCTCGACGCCTTCGACCTCGTGCGTTTGGGCATGGATGGAACGTCCGACTTCGTGCTGACTGTCGACGACGCAACGTCGTTGCCGTTGAACCTATACCGGACGCGGCGATTGGCGTCGCTGGCGCAGCGGATCACGTTGCTGGCTGTGCAGGGCGTGTGCGCCTGGACCGGCTGCACTGCCCCGCTCACGGAGACGGAGATCCACCACATCACATCGTGGCTGCAAGGCGGTGATACCAACATCGACAACCTCACAGCGCTGTGTCGGACCCACCACCGCTGCAACAACGACTTCAAAGACCACAGAAACAACACCAGTCACATGGATGTGGACCCGGCGACGGGTCGGGCCGGGGTGAAGGAACCCGGGTGCGCAACGCTGCAGTTCAACCATGCAGACGCGGCCGAGCATTCGGCGGTGAACAGGTTACGAAAGAGACACCGGCAGCGGAATCGGACAACCGTGCCCGATCCGGGTGGCGGTACGGCCCCACCGGAAACTCGCGTACCTCCAGAACCGCCGGATCCACCTCTCCCACGGGAGCCGGTGCAGCCCCCGCCATGGGCGAAGGGACAAGACCCGTACCCGCCGTTCTAGATTTGCCTCGAGCAGGTCGGGAAGTTTAGGCGAGCTCGACGATCTCCATGTACTCGTCGCTCCACATGTCCTCGTCGCCCTCGGGCATGATAATGACCCGCTCCGGCTCGAGCGCGCGCACCGCGCCCGGGTCGTGGGTGACCAGGACGACGGCGCCGGTGTAGGTCTTGAGCGCGTCGAGGACCTGCTCGCGGGATTGGGGGTCCAGGTTGTTTGTGGGCTCGTCGAGAAGCAGGACGTTCGCGCGCGAGGACACGAGGGTCGCCAGCGCGAGGCGGGTCTTCTCGCCGCCCGAGAGCGTGCCCGCGGGCTGCTCCAGCTTGTCGCCCGAGAACATGAAGGCGCCGAGCAGGCCACGCAAGTCCTGCTGGCCGGCGTCGGGGCAGGCCTCGATGGTGTTCTCCCATACGCTCTTGTTGCCGTCGATGGTGTCGTGCTCCTGGGCGAAGTAGCCGATCTTCAGCCCGTGGCCCGAAACCACGCCGCCCTCGCCGTCGGTGCGCTCCACCCCGGCGAGCAGCTTGAGCAGGGTGGTCTTGCCGGCACCGTTCGTGCCCAGCACCACCACGCGCGAGCCCTTGTCCACCGCCAGGTCCACGCCCGCGAAGACCTCGAGGGAGCCGTACATCTTGGTCAAGCCCTTGCCAAACAGCGGGGTCTTGCCACACGGCGCCGGTTCCGGGAAGGAGATAGAGGCGACCTTGTCGGCCACCCGGACCTCGTCGAGCTCCCTCATCATGCGCTCGGCGCGTGCCATCATCTGCTTCGCGGCCGAGGCCTTTGTGGCCTTCGCGCCCAACTTCGCGGCCTGCTTCTGCAAGGCTGAGGCCTTCTTCTCGGCGTTGGCGCGTTCGCGACGGCGCCGGGCCTCGTCGAGGGCGCGGGCATCCTTGTACTTGGAAAAGCCCATGTTGTACACGTCAGCCTCGGCGCGCACCGCGTCCAAGAACCAGACCTTGTTGCACACCGCGTCGAGCAGCTCGACGTCGTGGGAGATCATGATCAGCCCGCCCTCGTGCTTGGACAGGAAGTTGCGCAGCCAGGAGATGGAGTCGGCGTCGAGGTGGTTGGTCGGCTCGTCGAGAAGCAGGGTGGTCTGGGACTTGCCCGAGCCCTGGCGCGAGGCGAACAGGATCTGGGCGAGCTCCACGCGACGGCGCTGGCCGCCCGACAGGGTCTTCAGCTGCTGGTCCAGGATGCGCTCCGGCAGCCCCAGGTTGTCGCAGATCTGGGCCGCCTCCGCGTTGGCCTCGTAGCCGCCGAGCGCCTGGTAGCGCTCCTCAAGGCGGGAAAATTTCGCGATGGCCTTGTCGCGCTCCTCTCCGTCCGTCTCCTCCATCAGCTTCTGCTGCTTGGCCATCGAGCGCTGGATCTGGTCCAGGCCGCGGGCCGAGAGCACACGGTCGCGGGCGGTCTGCTCGATGTCGCCCTCCTTGGAGTCCTGCGGGAGGTAGCCGATCTCGCCCGAGCGGGTCACCGAGCCGCCGTAGGGTTCGGTCTCCCCCGCCAGGATGCGCATCGTGGTGGTCTTGCCGGCACCGTTGCGGCCGACTAGGCCGATGCGGTCGCCGGGTTGGACGCGGAGGTGCTGGCCGGGGGCGTCGAGAAGCGTGCGCGCGCCGACGCGGACCTCGAGATCATTGGTGACAATCACGGGGAAACTGTATCAACAGCCCCCAAATCGGGATCTACTTCTTCGACACAGCGCGCACGATCCAAATGATCAGCGCGAAGATCAGCGCAACAAGGCCGACGGTACCGAGCAGGACCAAAATTTCAGCAAGCCCAAGGTTCACAACAATCCTCCTTCACAACGCAGAAATCCCCCACAGGTTAACAACCTGCGGGGGATTTCAAGAGATGTTCTACACCGCGAATCCGAGAGCGCGGAGCTGCTCGCGGCCCTCCTCGGTGATGAACTGCGGGCCCCACGGCGGCATCCAGACCCAGTTCAAGTCCAGCTCGTCGACCGCCGTGTTGTTCACGACCGACAGGGTGGCCTGCTCCTCGATCACGTCGGTGAGCGGGCACGCCGGCGAGGTCAGCGTCATGTTGATCACTGCGACGGTTTTGCCCTCGCGCTCCTCGATCCAGGTGTCGTAGACCAAGCCGAGGTCGACGACGTTGATGCCCAGCTCCGGGTCGATCACGTCGTGGAGGTACTCCTCCACCTCGCCGATGAGCTTGAGCTGCTCCTCGGTCTGCTGCGGGCGCTCCGCCTGCTTGTCCGGTTCAGTCATGGCTACTCCTTATCTTCCGGGGCGTCCGATTCTCCCAAGGCGTCCGACGTCGCCGCCTGGAACGCCTTCCACCCCAGCAGCGCGCACTTCACGCGCGCCGGGAACTTGGCTACACCGGCGAACGCCACGCCGTCGCCGATTTTTTCCGCATCGCCCTCGACGGTGCCGCGCGAGGTGATCATCTCGTCGAAGGCGGCGAGCTTCGACATCGCCTCGTCGACAGGCAGCCCGATGACCTCCTCGGCCATCACCGAGGTGGAGGCCTGGGAAATCGAGCACCCCTCGGCGTCGTAGGAGACGTCCTCGACCGTGGAGCCATCCTCCGACAGGTGCACGCGCAGCGTCAGCTCGTCGCCGCACGACGGGTTGACGTGGTGCACCTCCGCCTCGTACGGCTCGCGCAGCCCCGCGTGCTGCGGGTTCTTGTAGTGGTCCAGGATGACTTCCTGGTACATGGATTCGAGGTTCATCGCGCGAAAAACTCCTTCGCTTTGCTAATCGACGACACCAAGGTATCAACCTCATCCAGCGTGTTGTACAGGTAGAAGCTCGCCCTGGACGTGGACTGCATGTCCAGGCCACGGTGCAGCGGCCACGCGCAGTGGTGGCCCGTGCGGATGGCCACGCCCTCGGCGTCGAGCACCTGGCCCAGGTCGTGCGGGTGCACGCCCTCGACCGTAAAGGCGATCGCGCCGCCGCGGTTGTCGGCGGTGAGCGGCCCGGCGATCCGGAGTCCGTCGATACGCTGCATCTGCTCCAGGGCGTAGGCGGTGAGCTCGCGCTCGTGGGCCTGGATGTCCTCCATGCCGATCTCGGTGAGGAAGCGCACCGCCTCACCAAGGCCCACGACCTGGGAGGTCATCTGGGTGCCCGCTTCGAAGCGCTGCGGCGCCGGCGCGTAGGTGGAGCCCTCCATGCGCACGACCTCGATCATGGAGCCGCCCGTGAGGAACGGCGGCAGCTCGTTGAGGTGCTTCGAGTACAGCGCTCCCACGCCGGACGGGCCGCACATCTTGTGCCCGGAAAACGCCGCGAAGTCGACGTCGAGCGCGTGGAAGTCCACCGGCATGTGCGGCACCGACTGGCAGGCGTCGAGCACCGTGAGTGCGCCGACGGCCTTTGCGCGGCGCACCATCTCGGCCACGTCCGCGTGCGCGCCGGTGACGTTGGACTGGTGGGTAAACGCCACCACCTTGACCGTGTCGTCGAGCTCGAGCGAGTCGAGGTCGATGCGCCCGTCCTCGGTCATCGCATACCACTTCAACGTCGCTCCGGTGCGGCGCGCCAGCTCCTGCCACGGCACGAGGTTGGCGTGGTGCTCGAGCTCCGTGATCACGATGGTGTCGCCCTCGCCCACGGCGTACTCGCCGGCGCGGGAATCGCCCAGCACGTACGCGACCAGGTTCAGTGCCTCAGTGGCGTTTTTGGTGAACGCGATCTCGTCGTTGTCCGCGCCGACGAATGCCGCGATGGCCTCGCGGGCGGACTCGTACGCGTCGGTGGCCTCCTCCGCCAGCTCGTAGGAGCCGCGGTGCACGGGCGCGTTGCAGCCGAGCACGAAGTCGCGCTCAGCGTCCCACACCCGCTGCGGGCGCTGCGACGTCGCCCCCGAATCCAGGTACACCAACGGCTTGCCGCCGCGCACGGTGCGAGACAGGATCGGGAACTCCTTGCGGATGGCTGTTACGTCGAGCGCCATTAGATGAACTTCTCGTAGCCCTCGGCCTCGAGCTGGTCGGCGAGGGATGCGTCGCCGGTCTGCACGATCTTGCCGTCGGCGAAGACGTGGATGTAGTCGGGCTTGACGTAGTTCAGGATGCGCTTGTAGTGCGTGATCATGAGCACGCCGCCGCCGGTTTCCTCCTGGTAGCGGTTGATGCCCTCGGAGACGATGCGCAGCGCGTCGACGTCCAGGCCGGAGTCGGTCTCGTCCATGACCGCGAACTTCGGCTTCATCAGGGCGAGCTGCATGACCTCGTGGCGCTTCTTCTCGCCGCCGGAGAAGCCCTCGTTGACGGAGCGCTCGGAGAAGGAGGCGTCCATCTGCAGCGCCTCGCGGGCCGCGTTGAGCTCGCCGACCCACTCGCGCAGCTTCGGGGCCTCGCCGCGCACTGCGGTGACCGCGGAGCGCATGAAGTTCGAGGAGGACACGCCCGGCACCTCCACCGGGTACTGCATGGCCAGGAAGAGGCCGGCGCGGGCGCGCTCGTCGATCTCCATGTCGAGCACGTTCTCGCCGTCGAGAAGCACCTCGCCCTCGGTCACCTCATACTTCGGGTGGCCCGCCAGGGTGTAGGCGAGGGTGGACTTGCCGGAGCCGTTCGGGCCCATGATCGCGTGGGTCTCGCCGCCCTTGATGGTCAGGTTGACGCCCTTGAGGATCGGCTTGGGCTCCTGGCCCTCCTCGGTCGGCAGGACGTTCGCGTGCAGGTTCTTAATTTCCAGGGTGGACATGTATTGCTCCTTTTAGTTTTCGTTGCGCTCGAGCTCGCCGGCGACGCGGGCGATGAGTTCTTCGCGGACCGACTCGACGGGGATCTGGTTGAGGACCTCGTTGAAGAAGCCGCGGATGATCAGGCGGGTGGCGTCTTCCTCGCGGATGCCGCGGGAGCGCAGGTAGAACAGCTGGTCGTCGTCGAAGCGGCCGACGGTTGCAGCGTGGCCCGCGCCGGCGATCTCGCCGGTTTCGATCTCCAGGTTCGGGATGGCGTCGGCGCGTGCGCCGTCGGTGAGCACCAGGTTTCGGTTGGTCTCGTAGGTGTCGGTGCCCTTCGCCTCGGCACGGATGAGCACGTCGCCCACCCAGCAGGTGCGCGCCTCAGGCAGCTTGGAGGCCTTGTCGCCCTGCAGCGCGCCCTTGTACAGCACGTTGGAGCGGCAGTTCGGCACCGCGTGATCCACCAGGAGGCGGTTCTCGATGTACTGGCCCGCGTCGGCGAAGTACACGCCGGTCAGCTCGGCGTCGCCGCCCGGCGCCTCGAAGGCGAGGCGCGGGGTGATGCGGACGATCTCGCCGCCGAAGGTGGCCACGTGGTGGCGCAGGGTCGCATCGCGCTTCACGACGATGGACTGCTGGCCAACGTGCACCGCATCCAGGTCCCAGTCCGCGTCCACCACGGCGTTGACGCGGGAGCCTTCGCCGATGACCCAGTTGACGTTGTCGGCGTGGGTGCCGGAGCCGGCGTAGCGCACCACAACGGTGGCCGCAGAGTTCGCGCCGGACTCGAACACGACGGTGCCGAAGGTGGTCTTGTCCGCGCCCGCGCCGGTGATTGTCACGGTGATCGGCTCAGTCAGCTCCGCGTTCGCCGGCACCGAAATCAGGGTGGCGTTTTCGGAGGAGGTCCACGCCTGGGCGGCGATGCGGTCGACGGGGGCGCCGGCGGCGGTCACGCGCTCGTCGTCAAGCAAAACTTGCTCGACTGCGACCTCGCTGGGGCCCTCGACCGCAATCTGGGCCTCGGCCTGCGGGGCGAACTTGCCGTTGTGCAGGCCGCGCAGGCGGCGCAGGGAAATAAAGCGCCAGACCTCGTCGCGGCCGCCCGGGACCTCGAAGTCCTCCACGTTGAAGGAGGAAAACAGGTCGCCCTTGTTGTTGTGCGTGGTGGCGTTTTTGACGGTTTCGGCCATTTAGCCCACCGATCCTTCCATTTGCAGCTCGATGAGGCGGTTCAGCTCGAGGGCATACTCCATGGGCAGCTCCTTAGCGATCGGCTCGACGAAGCCGCGCACGATCATGGCCATGGCCTCTTCCTCGGCGATGCCGCGGGACATCAGGTAGAACAGCTGGTCCTCGGAGACCTTGGACACCTTCGCCTCGTGGCCCAGGGTCACGCGGTCGTTGCGGATGTCGTTGTACGGGTATGTATCCGAGCGCGAGATGTCGTCCACCAGCAGCGCGTCGCACTCCACGTTCGAGGCGGAATCGTGGGCGTTGGCGTTGATCTGCACCAGGCCGCGGTAAGCCGCGCGGCCGCCGCCGCGGGCCACCGACTTGGACACGATGGACGAGGAGGTGTGCGGCGCCATGTGCGTCATCTTGGCGCCGGTGTCCTGGAACTGGCCCTCGCCTGCGAACGCGACGGAGAGCACCTCGCCGCGGGCGTGCTCGCCGGTCATCCACACGGCCGGGTACTTCATGGTCACCTTGGAGCCGATGTTGCCGTCGACCCACTCCATGGTCGCGCCCTCTTCAGCCTTCGCGCGCTTGGTGACCAGGTTGTAGACGTTGTTGGACCAGTTCTGGATGGTGGTGTAGCGGCAGCGGCCGCCCTTCTTCACAATGATCTCCACCACGGCGGAGTGCAGCGAGTCCGACTTGTAGATCGGCGCGGTGCAGCCCTCGACGTAGTGCACGTACGCGTCCTCGTCGACGATGATGAGGGTGCGCTCGAACTGGCCCATGTTCTCCGTGTTGATACGGAAGTAGGCCTGCAGCGGGATGTCCACGTGGACCCCCGGCGGGACGTAAATGAAGGAGCCGCCGGACCACACAGCGGTGTTCAGCGCGGAGAACTTGTTGTCGCCGGCCGGAATGACGGAGCCGAAGTACTCCTTGAACAGGTCCTCGTGCTCGCGCAAGGCGGTGTCGGTGTCAACGAAGATGACGCCCTTTTCCTCCAGGTCCTCGCGGATCTGGTGGTAGACCACCTCGGACTCGTACTGCGCAGCCACACCTGCGACGAGACGCTGCTTCTCCGCCTCGGGGATGCCCAGCTTGTCGTAGGTGTTCTTGATGTCCTCCGGCAGATCGTCCCAGCTGGCGGCCTGCTCCTCAGTGGAGCGGACGTAGTACTTGATGTTGTCGAAGTCGATGTCGGACAGGTCCGCGCCCCAGGTGGGCATCGGCTTCTTGTCAAAGATTTCCAGCGCCTTCACACGCTGGTTGAGCATCCATTCCGGCTCACCCTTAATGCCGGAGATGTCGCGCACGACCTCTTCGTTCAGGCCGCGGCGCGCGGAAGCGCCGGCGGCATCAGAGTCGTGCCAGCCGTAGTTGTAGGCGCCGATCGACTCGATGATCTCGTCGTCGTTCATCGGCTTCTCAAGGCCTGGTGTGGGCTTCACTTCAGTCATGGTCAGCCGCTCCTTTCGTTGCTGTTCCCGCCGGGCGCGTTCGGGTCCGCGCCGCGACAAGGGGGATGTTAGTTGTGCAGATGCCGTCGCCGTCGGAGATGAGGGCGAGCGGCTGCACATGCGTATCGACGATCCGGGCCACCGCCTCCCTTTCTGCCTCGCAGAACTCCGGGTGTGCCGCGGCGACCGCGGCCACCGGGCAGTGGTGCTGGCAGATCTGGATGCCGGCGTCGGTGCGGTGGACGCTCGGGGCGTAGCCGTGCTTTTCCAGCGCGGCGGCGACGCGCCGCGCCGTCACCTCTGGGTCGTCCGACGGCTCTACGTCACCGAGGATCTTTTCCACGCGGGCGCGGGCGAAGTCGCGCACCGCGTCCTCGCCCCCGAATTGCTGGATCAGTTCCACGGCGTCGAGCGCCAGTCCGTCGTAATGCGAACCGAAGCGCTCGCGACCCGCGGCGGTGAGCTGGAAGTGCTTGGCCGGACGGCCGCGCCCCTGCTCCTCGCCCGCGACGGCGCGCGGCGCGCAGGGTTCCGCAAGCTTTTCCTCGACGAGCTTGTCCACGTGCCTGCGCACGCCGGCCGCCGAGAGGTCGAGCTCTTCCGCAATGTCGCTGGCCGCTACCGGGCCCCGCTTGAGCAGGACCGACATCACCTGCGAGCGCGTGTCGCCGCCAACGCGGGACGCGTCCGCAGGAGCGGGGGTGCGGGTATTCGTCGAAGCCGCAGTACTCGCTGTATCCGCTGTTTCCACGATGGCACCACCTTTCGCTCAATGTGGTCTGGGTCGCTGCCTTTTCACAACACTAGTGTGTTCTAAATATTCTCGCTGCACCGGGTGGGCGCGTGTCGGGGCGCGCCTTAGACTGTTCAACCGTGACTGCACCCGACCGCCCGCACGGCTCCCGACGCCCACGCCGCACTCCGCGCCTGAGCGTAGCCAGCGAGCTGCCCCGCTTCGGCAGGCCCGGGTCCCGCTCGACCCTGCTGCACGACCCGGCAGCGCCTGCGCAGACCGCTCCATCGAGCGTCGCGGTGCGCGCCCGCGAGCGCGGCCGGTTCTCGGTGCTGCGCTGGGTGGGTGCCGCGGGGTCGTGCCTGACCGCCTTCGCGGGCATCGGCGGCGGCGCCCTGCCGGTGGTGGAAAACCCGTGGCAGAACTTCCCTTTCGGCGCGGAGATGGGCCGCATGATGCTCACCGCCAACGCGCTCGTGCTCATCGGCGTCGGCATATTGGTGGCCGCGTGGCTGGCCATGGCACCGTTCGTCGGGGCGTCTCCGGGCGCTGCGCGCGGAGCGCGGGTGAGCAACCCAGAGATGCTGCGCACCTTCATCGCCTGGGTGATCCCGCTGCTCGCCACCGCCCCACTATTCACCCAGGACATCTACTCCTACTTGGCTAACGGCAGCATCGTGCGCCAGGGGCTCGACCCGTACTCCTCCGGCCCCGTGGAGCTTTTGGGCGTGGAGCACCACCTCGCCCGCTCCGTGCCGTTTATTTGGGCGCACTCCCCCAGCCCATACGGTCCGGTGGCGCTCGGCACCGCGGCGGTGATCTCGCATATCACCGGCGACTCGATCTTTTGGGGCGTTCTCGCCCACCGCGCCGTGTCGGTCGCGGGCATCCTCGCCGCGGCTTGGGCGGTGCTCGCGCTGGCGAAGCGCTGCGGCGTGACCGGCCCGGCCGCGCTGTGGCTGGGCATCCTCAACCCGCTGACGGTGCTGCACATGGTGGGCGGCATCCACAACGAGGCCATCATGATGGGCCTGCTGCTCGTCGGCCTCGAGGTGGGGCTGCGAGGAATCGACCGCCTCGAGCTTGACCGTCGCTCCGGCTGGGCGCTGCTCGCCGCCTCGGCCGCACTGATCAGCTGCGCCGGCATGGTGAAGGTGATCGGCTTTTTGGCCCTCGGTTTCACCGGCATGGCCCTCGCCCGCCACCTGCGCACCCGCCCGCAGCGCCAGCGCAGCGGGCCCCGCGCAATCGCCACCTCCGCCGCCCTACATGCAGCCATGCTGGTGGCCACCGCCATCGCGGTTTCGCTGGTCTCCGGCATCGGCCTGGGCTGGGTCACCGGCCAGGGCGGCGCCGCCCAGATCCGTAGCTGGCTGTCCCTGACCACCGATATTGGTGTCGCCGGCGGGTTCCTCGGCATGAACTTGGGGCTGGGCGACCACACAGACGCCATGCTCAGCGTGACCCGCTGGGCGGGCCTCAGCGTCGCCGCGGCGTTCGCGGTGCGCATGTTGTGGGCCACCTACCGTGGCACCATCCACCCGGTTGGCGGGCTCGGCGTGTCCACGTTCGTCTTGGTGGTGCTGTTTCCCGTCGTGCACCCCTGGTACCCGCTGTGGGCCGTGCTTCCCCTAGCGGCGTGGGCAAACCGATTCGCCTTCCGCGCCTCGGTGGCCGGGTACTCGGCGCTGGTCAGCTTCCTCGTTCTCCCGCGCGGACTGAAGCTCCAGGCGGGGGCCGTGGCCACGATTTACGGCTCCGCCATCGGCGGGTTCGTCCTCCTCGCGGTGTGCGTGGCCCTGACGCTTCGGGTGTGGCGGCGCAGGCGGTCTACACTCATCACCCATGAGTGATCACGCGCTGGTCGTCGATAGCGTTGTCAAGCGCTTCGGCGAGAAAACGGCGGTTGACGGGCTCTCTTTCACAGCGCGGCGCGGCGAGCTGCTAGCGCTTTTGGGCCCCAACGGCGCCGGCAAAACCACCACCATCGAGATGTGCGAGGGCTTTACCAAGCCCACCTCCGGGTCGATCCGGGTGCTCGGCATCGACCCTGTCACGCAACCGCAGAAGGTGCGCGACCGCATCGGCATCATGCTCCAGGGCGGCGGCTCCTACGCCGGCGTGTCCGTGGAGGAGATGCTCAACCTGGCCGCCAGCTACAACAAGCACCCCCACGACCCGCAGTGGCTGATGGAACTGGTGGGCCTGGAAGGCGCGGCCAAGACCACCTACCGGCGGCTGTCGGGCGGCCAGCAGCAGCGCCTGTCGCTGGCACTGGCGCTGATCGGCCGGCCCGAGCTGATCTTTTTGGACGAACCCACCGCGGGCCTGGACGCCCAGTCGCGCATGGCGGTGTGGGACATTATCTCCGCGCTCAAGCGCGACGGGGTGAGCGTCCTGCTCACCACCCACCTCATGGACGAAGCAGAAAGGCTCGCCGACGACGTGGTCATCATCGACCACGGCAAGGTGGTCGCCCAGGGCTCGCCAGAAGCGCTGACCAGCCACGAGGAGTTTCCGCTGCTCGCTGTCGGGACCGCAGAGGCACTCGACGTGCACAGGCTTATCGACGAGCTCGCGCCCGCCGGCCTCACCGTCGAAGAAATCCGCCCCCGCAGTTACCGGATCAAGGGCACGGGGTCGCCGGAGGTCGTCGAGAAGCTGGCGCGCGAAGCCGCACGGCAAGGAGTGCTGATCCGCGAGCTGAGCGTGTCCCACCGCAACTTGGAGGACGTATTTTTGGACCTCACAGGAAGGGAGCTGAGGAGCTGATGGAAAAGCTCACCCCCGGCATTTTCGCCCCGGCGCCGCAGCGGGCGTCCTTCGGCCGGATGGCCGCGGCGCAGGGCCGCATCGAGGCGAAGCTGATGCTGCGCCACGGCGAGCAGCTGCTGCTCAACGTGCTGATCCCCGCGGCGATCCTGGTGGCCGCCCACTTCGCGCCGATTTTGGGCGAGAACACCGAGTTCAACGTGCTGGTGCCAATGGTCTTCGCCGTGGCCGCAACCGGCGCCGGCTTCACCGGTCAAGCCATCGCCGTCGCCTTCGACCGCCGCTACGGGGCGCTGAAGCGCACCGGCGCGTCCGGGGTGCCGCCCTGGACCATCATCGTGGGCAAGATCCTCGGCGTGCTGGCCACGGTGGTGGTGCAGCTGGTGGTGCTTGGCGCGATCGCGCTGGCGCTGGGGTGGCGGGTCTCCCCTGGCGGCGCCGTGTTCGGGCTGGCCACGCTACTCGTCGGCGTGGCCGCGTTCACCGCGATGGGGCTGCTCATGGGCGGCACCCTGCGCGCAGAACTGGTGCTGGCGCTTGCGAACCTAATCTGGCTTGTGCTGATGGGCATCCTCGGCTGGGTGGGTTACTCCGGCGACATCGCGCACGCCGGGTGGTGGAACGCAGTGCCCACCGTGGCATTGGCAGGCGCACTGGTGCAGGCGCTGTCGTTGCAGGTCAACTGGGTGGCGTGGGCCTCGCTTGCCGCCTGGGGGGCAGCCGCGGTGACCGCGGCCGTGCGCCTGTTCCGCTTTGACGGCTAGGCGCGATACACTCACCACGATCAACATCGTCCGAAAGTTGGAGAAACAGTGACCGCAACCACAGCTGAGACCCGCCCGCATTCCTGGAGGGAGGCCTGGCGCGACCCCTCCCTAAAGCTGCAGCGCACCCTCGCCATGGTGTTGCTGCTGTGCCAGGGCGGCATCACCGTCACCGGCTCGCTGGTTCGCGTCACCGGCTCCGGCCTCGGCTGCGACACCTGGCCGCTCTGCCACGAAGGGTCACTCGTGCCGGTCGCTGGCGCGGCGCCCTGGATCCACCAGGCTATCGAGTTCGGCAACCGCCTCCTCGCCTTCGTGGTCGCCGCGGCCGCCGCGCTCGTGCTCTTTGCCGTGATCCGCGCCGGGCGCCGCAAAGACATCAAGACGCTGGCCTGGATCTCCCTGATCGGCGTGGTCGTGCAGGCCGTCATCGGCGGCATCTCGGTGCGGCTGGACCTGCGCTGGTGGTCCGTGGCGGTGCACTTCCTGCCGTCGATGGTGCTCGTGTTTGTCGCCGCGATGCTCTACATGCGCATCGCCGAAACCGACTCCTCGGTACCCACCCGCCGCTACCCCGGTTCGGCGCAGACGTGGACGCTCATCGCCGCCGCGGCGCTGTGCCTCGTGCTCGTCACCGGCACCATGGTCACCGGCTCCGGCCCGCATTCCGGCGACGCGGGCGCGGGCATGGAGGGCCGCCTCGAGTTGGACACGCGCGTGCTCGCTTACGTGCACTCGGTATGCATGTACCTCTACCTCATCGCCACGATCATCACCACGGTGCTGCTGCGCAACTCCGGCGCCCCGGACGACGTCAAGCGCACCGCGTACGTGCTCATCGCCATGATTCTGGTGCAGTGGGCCATCGGCGTAATCCAGTTCCGCATGGGGGTCCCGCGCTGGACCATCCCTGCGCATATCGCCATGTCGTCGGTCGTGGTTGCGTTTAGCGGCTTCCTTTTTGCACATGGGAAGCGCAGGTTGCCTACGCTCGTGTGACATGAAAGCAATCGTTGTCACATCCCATGGCGGCCCGGAAGTCCTCGAGTACAAGGACGTCGAGCCGCCACAGCCGTCTGAGGGGCAGTTGCTTGTCGACGTCACCTACGCCGGCATCAACTACATCGACACCTACTTCCGCTCCGGAACGTACCCCTCGAATCCGCCCTACATTCCGGGCACGGAGGGCTGCGGCCGCGTGGTGGAAGATCCCTTGGGCAAGATCGCGCCCGGCACCCTAGTGGCCTGGCACGCCGCCGAAGGCTCCTACGCCGAGCAGGTGGCGGTGGACCGCAACCGTCTGGTGGCCGTGCCGGAAGGCGTGGCACCGGAAGTGGCGGCCTCGATGCTGCTGCAAGGCATGACCTCGCACTACCTGCTCCACGGTGTCCGGGAGACGCAGCCTGGCGACACCATGGTGGTCACCGCCGGCGCCGGCGGCGTCGGGCTGATACTGACCCAGATGGCGGCCGCCGAGGAGGCGACCGTGTACTCGGTGGTCTCCACCGACGAGAAGGAGAAGCTCGCCTACGAGGCCGGCGCGACCAAGGTGTTCCGCTACGGCGAGGACCTGGCGGAGCAGATCAAGGCCGAAAACGGCGGCGGCGTGGACGTGGTCTACGACGGCGTAGGGCAGGACACCTTCGCGATGTGCCTGAACGTCACCCGCCCGCGAGGGTTGGTGTGCTCCTTCGGCTCCGCCTCGGGCGACGTCGAGCCGTTCAAAATCCAGGAACTTAACGCCCACGGCGCACTGTTTCTCACCCGCCCGTCACTGAAGCACTACGTGGCCACTGACGACGAGTTCCTCATGCGCGCCCAAGCCGTAGCCCGGGCGGTGGAGGAAGGCACGGTAAAGATCCGCGTCCACCCGCCCTACGAGCTGAAAAACGCCCGCCAGGCCCACGAGGACCTGCAGGCGCGTAAAACCACCGGCTCGGTTGTGCTGAAGGTCTAGAACAGCAGCTGGCCCACGGTTTCCCAGCCGAGCACCGCGTCGAAGGACAGACCCAGAAACAGCGCGGCGAGGTAGTTGTTGGAGAGGATGAACAGCTTCAGCGGCTTGACGTTCTCGCCGCGCACAATCCCCTGGTGCAGCTTGGTCGCCATGACCAAAAACGCCACGCCGGAGATGATCGCGGCAGCCAGGTAGATCCAGGACGCGGCCGGCACCAACAGCAGGGACACCGCCACGGTGAGCCAGGAGTAGATCACGATCTGGCGCGAGGTCTCCTCGGCGGAGGCCACCACCGGCAGCATGGGGACGTTGGCCCGGGCGTAGTCGTCCTTGTACTTCATGGCCAGCGCCCAGGTGTGCGGCGGGGTCCAGAAGAAGATGATCAAAAACAGCACGATGGCCTGCCACCAGTTGTCGGCGGAGCCGTCGTGGACGTTGTCGCGGATGACGGCCCAGCCCACCATCACGGGCATACAGCCGGCGGCGCCACCCCAGATGACGTTTTGCCAGGTGCGTCGCTTCAGCCACTTCGTGTAAACGAAGATGTAGAAGAAGTTGGTCAGCAGGATGAAAAACGCCGCCAGCCAGGAGTTGCACAGCACTCCGAGCCAGAGCACGGACAGCGCCAGCATGACCCAGGCAAATACGGCCGCCTTCTGCTTGGTCACCGAGTGTCGCACCAGCGGGCGGGCGCGGGTGCGGCCCATCTTCTGGTCGATGTCGTAGTCCGCGACCATGTTGAACGTGTTCGCGGCCGCGGCTCCCATCCAGCCGCCGAGCAGGGTGCCCAGCACGAGCCAGAGGTGCACCTCGCCGCGGTGCGCTTGCAGCATCGCGGGGATCGCGGCGACCAAGAGAAGTTCAATGACCCTCGGCTTCGTCAACGCGAAATATGCCTTGATGGTCTCCAACAACTCTCTCCTTTTTGTACCGCCGTCGGGCGCGGGCAATCATACCTTCGGACGATGGTAGCCCCAACCAACGCGAGGGAACGAATCGAGGAACGGGTGGAACCGGAGGCGTCGATAAGCGATATGCTTTTGTGCGACCTTAAAGAAAGCGAGGAACCCATGACGCTGCCCCCGAAACTGCAGGCAATGACCGAGCGCAACTACCCGCAGGACTGGACCGAGACCGACACCCGCGCCGTCGACACGGCCAGGGTGCTCGCGGCGGACGCGGTGGAAAACTGCGGCTCCGGCCACCCCGGCACCGCCATGAGCCTCGCGCCGCTGGCCTACACCTTGTTCCAGCGCGTGATGGACGTGGACCCGGCCGACAAGGATTGGGTGGGCCGCGACCGCTTCGTGCTGTCCAACGGCCACTCCTCGCTCACGCAGTACGTGCAGCTTTACCTCGGCGGCTTCGGGCTGGAGCTGCAGGACCTGAAGGACTTGCGCACCTGGGGCTCGAAGACCCCCGGCCACCCGGAGTACAACCACACCGACCACATCGAAATCACCACCGGCCCGCTCGGCCAAGGCCTCGCCTCCGCCGTGGGCATGGCTATGGCTTCTCGACGTGAGCGCGGCCTGTTCGACCCCGACTCCCCCGCCGGCGAGTCCCCCTTCGACCACTACATCTACGTCGTGGCCGGCGACGGCTGCCTGCAGGAAGGCGTGACCGCGGAGGCGTCCTCGCTGGCCGGCACGCAGCAGCTGGGCAACCTCATCCTGTTCTGGGACGACAACCGCATCTCCATCGAAGACGACACCCAGATCGCGTTCACCGAGGACGTGCTCAAGCGTTACGACGCCTACGGCTGGCAGACCCTCACCGTCGAATCCGGCGAGGACGTCGCCGCCATCGAGGCCGCCGTGGCCGAGGCGAAGGCGGAGCCAACAAAGCCGACGATTATCCGCGTCAAGACCGTGATCGGCTACCCGGCCCCGAACCTGATGAACACCGGCGCCATCCACGGCGCAGCTCTCGGCGCCGACGAGGTCGCCGCGGTGAAGGAGGCGCTCGGCTTCGACCCGGCAGTGAACTTCCCTGAAGAAGCCGAGGTGATCGCCCACACGCGCAAGCTGCGCGAGCGCGCAGCCTCCAAGCGGGCCGCCTGGGACGAGAAGTTCAACGCCTGGGCCGAGGCGAACCCGGAGCGCAAAGCGCTGCTGGACCGCCTCACCGCCCGCGAGCTGCCGGCGGACTGGAAGAAGGACTTCCCCACCTGGGAGCCGGATGCAAAGGGGGTGGCCACCCGCAAGGCTTCCGCCGCCGCGATCCAGGCCGCCGCGGCCGCGCTGCCTGAGCTGTGGGGCGGCTCCGCCGACCTGGCCGGGTCCAACAACACCCTGATCGAGGGCGAGAAGTCCTTCGGCCCGCGCTCCATTTCCACCGAGATGTTCTCCGCCGACCCGTACGGCCGCAACCTGCACTTCGGCATCCGCGAGCACGCCATGGGCGCGGTGATGAACGGCATCGCCCTGCACGGCGGCACCCGCGTCTACGGCGGCACCTTCCTCATCTTCTCCGAGTACCTCTACCCCGCCATCCGCGTCGCCGCCCTGTCCGGCATCGACGGCTACTACGTGTTCACCCACGACTCCATCGGCCTTGGCGAGGACGGCCCGACCCACCAGCCGGTGGAGACCCTCGCCGCCCTGCGTGCCATCCCGGATGTCGCCGTGATCCGCCCGGCAGACGCGAACGAGACCTCCGCTGCCTGGATCGCCGCGCTGGAAGCGAAGGAGCAGCCGAAGGCGCTGGCGCTGTCCCGCCAGAACCTGCCGGTGCTCGAAGGCACTAAGGAGAAGGCCTTCGAGGGCGTGGCCCGCGGCGCCTACGTGCTGGTCAAGGAGTCTGCCGACACCCCGGATGTGATCCTTTTGGCCTCCGGCTCCGAGGTACAGTACGCCGTCGGTGCCGCCAAGGCGCTCGAGGCCGAGGGCACCGCAACCCGCGTGGTGTCCGTGCCGTCCATGGACTGGTTCATGGAACAGGACGACGCCTACATCGATTCCGTGCTGCCGCGCGACGTCAAGGCCCGCGTGTCCGTCGAAGCCGCGACCTCGATGCCGTGGTTCCGCTTCCTGGGAGAGTACGGCCGCGCCGTGTCCCTGGAGCACTTCGGCGCCTCCGCCCCGGGCGCCGAGCTGTTCGAGCGCTTCGGCTTCACCACCGACAACGTCGTGCGCACCGCCCGCGAGACCCTCGAGTGTGTGCGCGAAGAGCGCAGCGTGGCCACGAGCGAGCGCGTGGGCGACACCGAAGCTGAGCCGACCCGCGGCGACGGAAAGTAGGGTGGCGGCATGACTGCTATCGACGATCTGTACCAGGCTGGCACCTCCACCTGGCTCGACGACCTCTCCCGCGAGCGCATCGCCACCGGCAACCTTGCCGAGGTGAAGGACGCGAAATCCATCGTTGGTGTGACCACTAACCCGGCGATCTTCGCCGCCGCCATGGGCTCCGGCACCCACTACGACGAGCAGCTTGCCGAGCTGAAGCAGGCTGGCACTACCGCCGACGCCGCCGTCTACGCCATGAGCGTCAAGGACGTCCAGGACGCCTGCGACCTGTTTCGCGACACCTACGAGGCCACCGGCGGCAAGGACGGCCGCGTCTCCATCGAGGTGGACCCGCGCTTCGCCGCCGACGAGCAAAAGACCATCGCCCAGGCCCGCGAGCTGTGGCAGCTGGTGGACCGCGACAACCTCATGATCAAAATCCCGGCGACCAACGAGTCGCTGCCCGCCGTCACCGCCGCCTTGGCCGAGGGCATCTCCGTCAACGTCACCCTGATCTTCTCCGTGGAGCGCTACCAGCAGGTCATCGACGCCTACAAAGACGGCATCCGCAAGGCCGCCGCCAACGGCCACGATGTCAGCCGCATCCACTCCGTGGCGTCGTTCTTCGTCTCCCGCATGGACACCGAGGTGGATAAGCGCCTCGAGGCCATCGGCACCGACGAAGCGCTGGCGCTGCGCGGCAAGGCAGGCATCGCCAACGCGCGGTTGGCGTATGCGCTGTTTGAGCGTGAGTTCGGCGAAGCTGACGTCGCTAAGCTTCCTGCAAATGCGAACGCCCAGCGCCCCCTGTGGGCCTCGACCGGTGTAAAGAACCCGGACTACCCGGCGACGATGTACGTCACCGAGCTCGCCGGCCCGCAGACCGTGAACACGATGCCGGAGAATACGCTCGACGCCGTGCTTCGCGACGGCGGCGTGCACGGCGACACCCTCACCGGCACCGAAGCCGTCTCCCGCGAGACCTTCGCGGCGCTGCGCGGCGTGGGCATCGACCTCGACGACGTGGTGGCTGTGTTGGAGCGCGAAGGCGTGGAGAAGTTCGTGGACGCGTGGCAGGAGCTGCTCGATTCCATGACTGCTAGGCTCGCCTAACGTGAATTCTCCGCACCAGCAGTGGACCAACCCGCTGCGCTCCCCCGCCGACAAACGTCTCCCACAGATCGCCGGACCCTCCGGCATGGTGATCTTCGGGGTCACCGGCGACCTCGCCCGCAAGAAGCTGCTGCCGGCCGTCTACGACCTGGCCAACCGAGGCCTTCTGCCCGGCGGGTTCACGCTGGTCGGCTACGGGCGGCGCGACTGGTCCAAGGCTGACTTCGAGGCGTACGTGCGCAAGGCTATCGACGAGGGTGCGCGCACCGAGTTCCACGAGAATGTTTGGCAGCGCCTCGCCGAGGGCCTTGAGTTCGTCCAGGGCAACTTCGACGACGACGCCGCCTTCGACCGGCTCGCCGCCACCTGCAAACGCAGCGACAACGAGCGCGGCACCGCAGGCAACTGGGCCTACTACCTCTCCGTGCCGCCCGAGTTCTTCGCCGAGGTGGTCCACCAGCTGGACCGCTCCGGCATGGCGCACGAGGGTGAGAACCAGTGGCGCCGCGTGATCATTGAAAAACCGTTCGGCCACGACCTCGAGTCTGCCAAGGAGCTCAACGAGGTCGTCGGCGCGGTGTTCGATGAGCGGTCCGTGTTCCGCATCGACCACTACCTGGGCAAGGAAACTGTCCAGAACATCCTTGCGCTGCGCTTCTCCAACCAGATGTTTGAGCCGGTGTGGAACTCCCACTACATCGACCACGTGCAGATCACCATGGCCGAGGACATCGGCCTGGGCGGGCGCGCCAGCTACTACGACGGCATCGGCGCCGCCCGCGACGTGATCCAAAACCACCTGATCCAGCTGCTCGCCCTGGTGGCTATGGAGGAGCCGACCTCGTTTTCCCCCGGCCAGCTGCGCGCCGAGAAGCTCAAGGTGCTGCGCGCCACCTCGGCGGTGGGCCCGTTCGGCAAAACCACCGCGCGCGGGCAGTACACCGCCGGGTGGCAGGGCTCGAAGAAAGTGGTCGGCCTGCGCGAGGAGGAAGGGTTTGACCCGAACTCCACCACCGAGACGTTCGCGGCCTGCACCCTACAGATCGATTCCCGCCGCTGGGCCGGCGTGCCGTTCTACCTGCGCACCGGCAAGCGGCTGGGCCGCCGCGTCACCGAGATCGCGCTGGTGTTCAAACGCCCGCCGTACCAGCCGTTCTCCCAGGGACAGACGGACCTTCTGACCAACAACGCCGTCGTCATCCGCGTCCAGCCCGACGAGGGCGTGCTGATGCGCTTCGGCTCCAAGGTCCCCGGCCCCGGCATGGAGTTGCGCGACGTGAACATGGACTTCTCCTACTCCGAGGCGTTCACCGAGCAATCGCCAGAAGCCTACGAGCGCCTCATCCTCGATGCCCTGTTGGATGAATCGAGCCTGTTTCCCACCAACTCCGAGGTGGAGCGCAGCTGGGAGATCCTGGACCCGGTGTTGAACTACTGGGCCGATCAAGGCAGCCCCGACGACTACGCCGCCGGCACCTGGGGGCCGGCATCCGCCGAGCGCATGCTGTCGAAGGACGGCCGTGCCTGGCGGCGTCCATAAGCACGAAAGGCTCGAGCATGATCACCGAATTGCCGGACACCACAACCAAGGCCATCGCCGCCGAGCTCGCCCACGCGCGCGAGCGCCACTCGCTTGCCACTGGGCGCGTGCTCACCCTGTTGGTGGCTATTGACGACTCGCGCGAGGACAGCATCGACGAGACCCTCGCCACCCTGCGCGACGCCTCCTTCGAGCACCCCGCCCGTGTGCTGGTGCTCATCTCCGGCGACTCGGAGGCCGACACCCGCCTCGACGCGCAGGTGCTGGTGGCCACCGACGCCGGCGCCTCCGAGGTCGTGGTCATGCGCCTGTACGGCGAGCTGACGGGGCATATGGGAGCCGTAGTCACCCCGCTGCTGCTACCCGATACCCCCGTGGTGGCCTGCTGGCCGCAGAAGGCCCCGAAGCACCCGGCCGGCACGCAGCTGGGCAGGATCGCGCAACGCCGCATCACGAACCTGCGCCGCGGCACGAACGACGTGACCCTCCAGCAGCTCACGGACGGCTACGAGCACGGCGACTCCGACATGATGTGGTCGCGGATCACCCCATGGCGCGGCATCGTCGCATCCGCCTTGGACCGCCACCCTGGCACGCGCGTGAACAGCGCCGAGATCGCGGGCGCTGCCGGAGACCCGAGCGTGGATCTCGCCGCGGGCTGGCTCGCCTCCAGCCTGGGTGTGAAGGTCACCCGCCGCGAAGCCGAGGCGGCCGGAGACTTCCCCATCGCCCGCCTCGTGCTGCACTGCGACGGCGGCGACGTGGAGGTCGCGGTCCAGGACAGCCACACCGTGCGCATTTCCGCGCCCGGCCTCGCCGATTCTTTCGTGGCGATGGGCGAGCGCAACGAGGCCGAAAGCCTCGCCGAGGACTTGCGCCACCTCGGCCCGGACACCACCTACGAGCGCGCGCTGCGCGGACTTCAAGGAGTGCACAATGAGCTTTAACGACCTTGCATCGCTTCTCGACGAAGCAACCTCACGGTTTAGCGCCCTCATGTCAGACATCCACGCCGAGGGTCGCACCGCGCGTGTGGTGCTCACCGGCGGCACCGCCGGCATCGCCCTGCTAGAGCGCCTCGCTGACGAGGACATCGACTGGTCGCGTGTGGAGGTCTTCTTCGGCGACGAGCGCAACGTGCCCGCCAGCCACCCCGACTCCAACGAGGGCCAAGCTCGGGCGGCGCTGCTGTCCAAGGTGGACATCCCGGAGGAGAACATCCACGGCTACGGCCTCGACGGCGGCCCGATGGACGCCGCGGTGGAGCGCTACCGCAACCTCGTCGGCGACGGCGGCTTCGACCTGCACCTTTTGGGCATGGGCGGCGAGGGCCACATCAACTCCCTGTTCCCCCACACCGACGCGGTGCGCGAGCGCGACGCGATGGTCGTGGCGGTGACGGACTCGCCGAAGCCACCCGCCGAGCGCGCCACCCTGGCCCTGCCGGCGGTGCAGTCCGCCGACCGGGTGTGGCTGCTGGTCTCCGGCGCCGAGAAGGCGGAGGCCGCGAGCCATGCCGACGACGGCGCCGAGGCCGCCGACGACTGGCCGGTCGCCGGCGCTATCGGGCGCAAAGAAACGGTCCTGTTCGCCACGAAGGACGCAACAGGACCGTTCTAGTTTCGCGTCTAGTTTCGCGCGTGGAGCCGCGCGCTTAGACCGCGTAGGTCTGAATCAGGTTCAGGCCGATGATGCAGAGGATCCAGATCAGGGCCAACAGCACGGTGACGCGGTCGAGGTTCTTCTCCACCGTGGTCGAACCGGACAGGTTTGCCTGGACGCCGCCGCCGAACAGGCTGGATAGGCCGCCACCCTTACCCTTGTGGAGCAGGACGAAGACGGTCATGAGGATCGCGGCGATCACCAGCACAATCTCAAGGGCTAAAGCCATGTGTGCGACACCTTTCAAAATGGGCGATGGTGCAAACTCCCGATGAGCTTACACCACCGCTAATACGAACCCAGCAGCGACTTACATCACCGCGTTGGCGGCCGCCGCGGCGAGCTTGGCAAAGTCCTGCCCGTCCAGGGAGGCGCCGCCGACCAGGCCGCCGTCCACATCCGGCTGCGAGATGATCTCGGCGACCGTGTCGGGCTTGACTGAGCCGCCGTAGAGAATGCGGATCGCGTCGGCGACGGAGTCGTCGCTAAGCTCGCGCACGAGCTCGCGGATGCCGTGGCAGACCTCCTGGGCGTCTTCCGCTGAAGCGACCTTGCCGGTGCCGATCGCCCAGACCGGCTCGTAGGCGATGACCGCCTTGGACAGGTCCACGCCCGCGAGCGACTCGCGCGCCTGCTTCACCACGAAGGAGACGTGCTCGCCCGCCTCGCGCACCTCGAGCGGCTCGCCGACGCAGACGATCGGGGCGATGCCGCGCTCGACGGCCTTGGCGGCCTTCGCCGCGACCTGCTCGTTGGTCTCGCCGTGGTACTCGCGGCGCTCCGAGTGGCCGACGACCACCCAGGAGCACCCAAGCTTTTCCAGCATCGCCGCGGAGATGTCGCCGGTGTAGGCGCCGTTGTCGTGCTCGGAGACGTCCTGGGCGCCGTAGGTGATCTTCAGCTTGTCGCCCTCCACCAGGGTCTGGATGGAACGCAGGTCCGTGAACGGGACCGTCAGCGCGATGTCGACGTACTCGTAGCCGTCCTTCGGAAACGCGAAGGCGAGCTTCTGGGCGCTCTGGATGGCCTCGAGGTGATCGTGGTTCATCTTCCAGTTGCCCGCGATAAGTGGCGTGCGTGCCATAGGTAGCAAACCTCCTAGTTCAGTACGGAAACGCCCGGCAGTTCCTTGCCCTCGATCAACTCGAGGGAGGCGCCGCCGCCGGTGGAGATGTGGCTGAAGCCGCCCTCGTCCAGGCCGAGGGTGCGCACCGACGCCGCGGAATCGCCGCCGCCGACCACGGTGAAGGAGTCGTTGTCCTTCGTCGCCGCGATCATGGCCTCGGCCACAGCCTTGGTGCCGTCCGCGAAGTTCGGGAACTCGAACACGCCCATCGGGCCGTTCCAGAACACCGTCTTGGAGTCCTTGATGGCCTCAGCGTAGATCTTGGCGGTCTCCGGGCCGATGTCCAGACCCATCCAGCCCTCCGGGATCTCGTCCAGACCGACGATCTTCTTCTCGGTGTCCTTGTCAAACTCCGCGCCGGCTGCGACGTCCACCGGCAGCAAAAGCTTGTCGCCGAAGCGCTCGATGAGCTCCTTGCAGGTATCCACCATGTCGTCTTGCAGCAGCGACTTCTGCACGTTGTGGCCCTGTGCGGCGAGGAAGGTGTAGCACATGCCGCCACCGATGATGATTTTGTCGGCCTTCTCCGCCAGCGCCTCGATCACACCGAGTTTGTCGGAAACCTTGGAGCCGCCCAGCACAACCACGTACGGGTGCTGCGGGTCATCCTTCACGGAAGACAGCGTCGCTACCTCCTTGTCCACGAGGTAGCCGGCGTAGGCCGGAAGCTTCTTGGCCACGTCGAAGACGGAGGCCTGCGCGCGGTGCACGACGCCGAAGCCGTCGGAGACGAACGCGCCGTTGTCGGCGGCGAGTGCTGCAAGCTCTTCGGCGAACGCGGTGCGCTCCGCCTCATCCTTGGAAGTCTCGCGTGCGTCGAAGCGGACATTTTCGAGCAGGAGGATTTCGCCCTCGGTCAGGCCGTTGGCGCGCTCGTGGGCGTCCTCGCCGGAGACGTCGCCCGCCAGCGGCACGAACTGGCCCAGGCGCTCGGACAGCGCTTCCGCCACCGGGGCGAGGGAGAACTTCGGGTTGACCTCGCCCTTCGGGCGGCCCAGGTGCGCCATGACGATCACCTTGGCGCCGCCGTCCAGCAGCGCCTTCAAGGTGGGCAGGGAGGCGTCGATGCGGCCGGCGTCGGTGATGTTGCCCTCATCATCCAGGGGGACGTTGAAGTCGGACCGCACCAGGACGTGGCGGCCGTCCACGCCTTCGTCGAGAAGCTGCTGCAAGTTCTTGGTCATAGGTATCTCCTTTGCTCTGTAGACACTCACCATCGTATGAAAAACGGGCCCGCCGTGCCGGAAGACACCACGGGCCCAGAGACCGAAGCCTTTAGAGCTTGTCCGCCACGAACTTGGTCAGGCGGATGTACTGGGCGGTGTAGGACCACTCATTGTCGTACCAGGAGATGATCTTGGCCAGGTTGCCGTCCTTCACACGGGTCATGCCCGCGTCGAAGATGGCGCCGTGCGGGTTGCCGATGATGTCGGAGGAGACGATCGGGTCCTCGGTGTACTTCAGCGCCAGACCGAACTCGGCGTCCTCGGCCGCCTTCTTCACCGCCGCGTTGAGCTCCTCAACGGTGGTCTCCTTGTTCAGGGTGACGGTGAGGTCGGTGGCGGAGCCGGTGATGGTGGGCACGCGCATGGCGAAGCCGTCAAGCTTGCCGTCCAGGTTCGGCAGCACCAGGCCGACGGCCTTGGCGGCGCCGGTGGTGGTGGGCACGATGTTCTGGGCAGCGGCGCGGGCGCGGCGCAGATCCTTGTGCGGCGCGTCCTGCAGGCGCTGGTCGCCGGTGTAGGCGTGAATGGTGGTCATCAGACCACGCTCGATGCCGAAGGCCTCGTCGAGCACCTTGGCCACCGGTGCCAGGGAGTTGGTGGTGCAGGACGCAGCGGA
Source organism: Corynebacterium pilbarense (assembly GCF_026930265.1). Classification (NCBI taxonomy): domain Bacteria; kingdom Bacillati; phylum Actinomycetota; class Actinomycetes; order Mycobacteriales; family Corynebacteriaceae; genus Corynebacterium; species Corynebacterium pilbarense. Next base: position 246,835 of record NZ_JANRML010000001.1, on the reverse strand, counting down.
GATGACTTCCTCGGAGCCGGTGTAGTCGGTGTGGTTGACACCCCAGACGTAGGTGCCGTCGACTTCCTTGCCCGGTGCGGAGATGATGACCTTCTTCGCGCCAGCATCGATGTGCGCCTTGGCCTGCGGGCCCTTGCGGAACACGCCGGTGCACTCGAGCACGATGTCCACGTCGACGTCGCCCCATGCGAGGTTTGCCGGGTCCTTCTCCGCGGAGACCTCGATGCGGCGGCCGTCGATGGTGATGGAGTCGTCGTCGTGCTCGATCTCGTGGTTGAACTGGCCGTACGCGGTGTCGTACTTCATCAGGTGCGCCAGGGTCTCGTTGTCGGTGAGATCGTTGATCTTCACAACCTCGAGCTCGCCCTTGTACTCGTCCTCGATGATGCGCAGCGCTGCGCGGCCGATGCGGCCAAAACCGTTGATGCCAATGCGGGTAGTCACAGTCAACACTCCTCGTGCTCGTGGTCTGTCGGTCCACCCCCGAGTGTAATGAGCAGGTCTCTCACCTGCAGAGAGCTTTTTGCCTATCGACGAAACCAGGGGTGCTAACCGCAATCAGCACCCGCCTCAGATGTTGGTTTATGCCCGGTTTCGAGCGCCAGGGGGAGCTTTTCCCGTCGCTTCTACCCCCGACGCGGGCCGCAAGAACCCATTATGAAGTGCATCACTCTCGCGGGTTTTAGGTGGTCGGGCTCCCGTGCGTGTCCTCCACGCCCAGTTCGGCGGCGCGTTTGTCTGCAAGTGAGAGCAGCCGCCGGATGCGCCCGGCCACGGCGTCCTTGGTCATCTGCGGTTCCGCCAAGCGCCCCAGCTCCTCCAGGGAGGCGTGGCGGTGCTCCGCGCGCAGGAAACCGGCTTCGGCGAGGTGTTCCGGAACGTCGTCGCCGAGGATCTCCATGGCGCGCTCCACGCGAGCGGCGGCCGCCGCCGCGGCCTGGGCCGAGCGGCGGGTGTTCGCGTCGTCGAAGGTGGCGAGCCTGCTGTTGGCTTTCGCCTTCACGGCGCGGGATTCCCGCTTGGTGTCCCACTCGATGCGGGTGGCCGGCGCGCCCATGCGGCTCAGCAGGATGCCGATGGCTTCGCCGTCGCGAAGCGTCACCCGCTCGATGCCGCGGGTCTCACGCGTCTTGGCGGTCAGCCCCATGCGGCGGGCAAGCCCCACAAGCGCAAGCGCCGCCTCCTGGCCCGGGCAGGCGACCTCGAGGCTGGCAGTCCGGCCCGGTTCGGCCAGGCGCCCACGGGCGAGGAATGCGCCGCGCCACGCGGCCTCCACCCCGGACATGTCGCCGGAGATGATCTGGCGCGGCATCCCCACCACTGGGTGCCCGGACGCGGTAACCAGCTTCAGGCGGCGGATGACGTCGGCGGCGCCGTCGCAGACACGCACCTCGTAGCGGGACTCGCGGCTTCCAGACGTCGGCGGGAGCAGTTCCACACTCGCCTCGACTGCGCACAGGTCTGTCAGCGTGACAGCGAGGCGCTGGGCAACCGCCTCCTCCTCGAAGTCGGCAACGATCGCGACTCCGTTCTCGGACGGCTGGAGCTCCCCGCCGAACCGGATCAACGCGGTCGCCTCCGCCGCGCGCGCCTCGAGACCGCCACCGGTGGCGCGCAGGAGTTCGTCCTTGGCCTTCGCCGTAAGCGCCACCGGCGCCTCCCCTCGTTTATGTGTGTTGAAGCTTTGAACCGCCCAGCATTCTAGCGTGCCGGCCGGAGGGCCTTGAGTGCAGCTGCCAAATGCGTCGGGTCGTGGCGGTTCAGCGGGGCGCCTTCGGCGTCCACTTCGCGCATGGGAGCGAAGACAACCTCGGCGTCGAGACGGGAGGCGGCGCGCGCGATGTTATCGCGCTCGCCCTCGGAGGTGGCGGTGTTCTCATCGGCGAGGAAGTAGTCCACGTGCAGCTGCGGGGCATGCTGGGAAAACACGTGGATGTGCCGCTCGGTGGTGAACCCGTGGGTCTCCCCCGCCTCCGGCGAAAGGTTCAGGATTACCACCACCGTCGCCGAGGTTTCGTTGAGCGCCTCCGCGATGTCGGGCACGAGGATGTGCGGGATCACCGAGGAGAACCAGGAGCCGGGGCCGATGGTCACCACGTCTGCGTCCATGATCGCCTGCACCGCCGCCTCGCTCGCCGCCGGCTGGGCCGGGGTAAGGCGAACGCGCCGCACCGCCCCGGGCGTCGTAGCCACCGCCACTTGTCCGCGCACGGAGCGCAGCACGCGCGGGTCGTCGTCAAGGCCCGCCACGTCCGCCTCGATGTCCAGCGGCTGCGGGCACACCGGGATCACGCGGCCGGCCGATCCGGTCCACTCCGCAACCTGGTCCAGCGCTGCCTGGGTGTCGCCGAGGCGCTCCGCCAGCCCCGTGATCAGGAGATTTCCTAGCGCGTGGCCAGCCATGGCGCCGTGCCCGCCGAAGCGGTGCTGCAGGGTGTCGCGCCACTGAGCGCCGCCCTCACCGTCGGCAGTTAAGGCCGCGAGCGCCATGCGTAGATCTCCCGGCGGAACGATCTCCATCTCGCGGCGCAGACGGCCGGAGGAGCCGCCGTCGTCCGCGACGGTGACCACAGCGTTAATCTTGGACGCGCCAGCCTCACGCGCAGCGGTGAGCGTCTGGTACAGGCCGTGCCCTCCCCCAAGGCAGGTGAACGACGTATGGCTCAATGGACCCTTCTTTCTTACGGCCTAACCGACTCGCTTAGTGGCGCTCAAGATCGCGGTGGATCACGTTGACATCCACCTTGCCCTGCTGCCGCAATCGCTTCCCGACGGCCTCCGCCACCGCCACCGAGCGGTGGTGCCCGCCCGTGCAGCCGATGCCGACGGTGATGAAATCCTTGCCCTCGTGGCGGTAGCCGCGCAACGTGCTGGAAAGCAGTTCGACGAAGTTGTCCACGTAATCGCGGGCACCGTCCTGGTTGAGCACGTAGTCGGATACCGCCTGGTCGACGCCACGGAACTCCCGGAGCTCCTCCACCCAGTACGGGTTAGGCAGGAAACGAACGTCAAGCACAATATCAGCGTCGCGCGGCGAGCCGTGCTTGAACCCGAAGGATTCGATGGTGACGTGCTGACGGCCCACCGGCAGCTCGCCGACGGAGGCCTCCACCGCGCGGCGCAGGTCGTGCACCGACAAGTTGGATGTGTCGATGATGACGTCCGCGGCGGCGCGCAGGTCCTCCATCTCCTCCCGCTCGTGCTCGATGCCGGACTGCAGGGTGCCGTCGCCCTGCAGAGGGTGGGTGCGGCGCACCGAGTCGAAGCGGCGGATGAGCACGTCGTCGCGAGCCTCCAAGAACAGCACGAACGGCTCGTGGCCGCGCTCCCGGATCGTCGCGATGGTGCTAAGCAGCGCGCCGTTGAATTTCGCCGCGCGGATATCGCTGACTACCGCGAGCCGCTCCACCGGGGAATCGTCCGCGGCGGCCAAGTCGACCAACTCCAGAATCAGCTGCGGCGGCAGGTTCTGGGAGACGAAAAAGCCCTTGTCCTCGAAGACCTTCGCTGCCGTGGACAAGCCGCCGCCGGATAGACCCGTGATGATCACGGGCCGCATCGGTGTCGCGGTATCTTCCTGGGGCAATGCGTGTGCGGAGGATGTCGTGGGCATAGGCATCATCCTAGACAAGGACGGGGCGCAGCGCCGTCGATTAGCAGTCTGCTTTTACTGGTGCAGGTGCTGGTAGATAGTCTCCGCGAGTTTCGGGCCGACGCCCTTGACCTGCTGGATCTCCTCTACCGTGGCCTCTTTGATCTTCTTCACGGACCCGAAGTGCTTGACCAGGTCCGTGCGACGGGCGGGGCCAAGCCCCGGAACCGCGTCCAGCGCGGAGGCACGCATCCGCTTGGAGCGCTGCTGGCGGTGGTAGGTGATGGCGAAGCGGTGCGCCTCGTCGCGGATCTGCTGCAGCAGGTACATGCCCTCGGAGTTGCGCGGCAGGATGATCGGCTCGTCGTCGTCCGGCACCCACACCTCTTCCAGCCGCTTGGCTAACCCGATGAGCTGCACGTCCACGATGCCCAGCTCGTCGAACACGGCCTGCGCGGCGTTGACCTGGGGCTTGCCGCCGTCGACGATGAACAGCTGCGGCGGGTAGGCGAAGCGCTTCGCCCCGGTGGATTCGTCCGCCTCGTCCGCGAAGGTCTGCGCATCTGCGACCTCGTCCGGATTCGCCAGCTTGTCCTCGTTGTAGCGCTTGAAGCGGCGCTGTGTCACCTCGGCGATTGAGCCGACGTCGTCGGAGCGGCCGTCGCCGGCGGCCTCCTTGATGCGGTAGCGGCGGTAGTCGTTCTTTTTGGGCAGGCCGTCCTCGAACACGACGAGCGACGCCACCACGTCCGTGCCCTGGATGTGCGAGATGTCGGTGCACTCGATGCGCAGCGGCGCCTCGTCCATGCCGAGGGCGTCCTGGATGTCCTGCAGCGCCTGAGAGCGAGCAGTGAGGTCGCCGACGCGCTTGAGTTTGTGCTGGTGCAGTGCCTCGGAGGCGTTCTTGTGCACCGTCTCCATCAGCGCCCGCTTGTCGCCGCGCTGCGGCACGCGGATCTCCACCGGGCCGCCGCGTAACTCCGCGAGCAGCTCGGCGACCTCGGGCAGCTCTGCCGGCAGCGTTTCCACGAGGATCTCGCGCGGCACCGGCATCGGCGTCTTTGCCTTCGCGCGCGACTCCTGGTCCACGCCGCGGCGGCGCACCTTCTGCGCCTCAATCGTGCGGTCCTCCTCCTGTTCCTGGCGCACACGATCCACCGCGTCGGAGTAGTACTGCACAAGGAAGTTCTGCATCAGCGTCGGCAGGGTCGGGTCGGCCTGCCCCTCCTCCAGACGTTCGGCGGCTCCGGGCTCGTCGCCGGTTTTTTCCACCACCCAGCCGCGTTGGGCGCGGATGCGCCCGTCGCGGACGTTGAAGATCTGCACCGCCGCTTCCAGCTCGTCGGTGTCGAAGGCGATGACGTCGGCGTCGGTGTCCTGCCCCAAAACCACAGTCTGGCGTTCCATGACCTTGTTTACAGCGCCGAGGTCGTCGCGAAGCCTGGCGGCCTTCTCAAACTCCAAGTTCTCGGACGCTTCCTGCATCTGCGCGGTGATCCCGCGCACGAGCTGGTCGGTGCGGCCCGACATGAAGCCCAAAAAGCCCTGCACGATCTCGTCGTAGCCGGCCTCGTCCACGCGCCCGACGCACGGGGCGGCGCACTTGTCGATGTAGCCGAGCAGGCACGGTCGCCCCAGCGACTCGTGCCGGTTGAACACGCCATTGGAGCAGGTACGGATGGGAAATACTCGCGTGAGCAGGTCGAGGGTTTCGCGCACCGCCCACGCGTGCGAGTACGGCCCGAAGTAGCGCACGCCCTTGCGCTTCGGCCCGCGGTAGAAGAACGCGCGCGGGTAGCGCTCCCTCACACTCACCGCGAGCATGGGGTACGTCTTGTCGTCGCGGTACATCACGTTGAACCACGGGTCGAAGCGCTTGATCCACGTGTACTCCAGCTGCAGCGCCTCCACCTCGGAGGCCACCACGGTCCACTCCACGGAGGCGCCGGTGTAGACCATTTGGCGGGTGCGCGGGTGCAGCGTGTGCGGCGGCTGGAAGTAGTTGTTCAGACGCGCGCGCAGGTTTTTCGCCTTGCCCACGTAGATGACGCGGCCGTCGCGATCGCGGAACTTGTATACCCCGGGGTCGGTCGGGATGGTGCCCGGCGCCGGGCGGTAGCTTTGCGGGTCCGCCAACGCTTAGTCCTGCGGCATGTACTTGGCTTCGAGCGCGCGGAACTCTTCCACGGCCTTCAAGGCGTGCTCCTTGTCGCCGGACTGGATGGCCCACAGGGGCACGTACTCGAACTCCGGCAGCTCAAGGCGGGCCATGCGCGAACCCTTGGGAAAGCTCAGCCCGTAGATCACGGCCCACGGGTAGAAGCGGGTGCCGATGATGTTGCGCACCTGCACGCCGTCCTCGTTCGCGCGCACCCGCGGGCGCGTCAGCGCGATCCAGGACAGCACGGAGATGATCAGGCCGACACCGATGAAGGCGAACTTGTCCATGCTGGTGATGGCTACGCCGGTGAACTCGGCGTCCACGGCCCAGGACATGAACACGTGCACAGCCATGACCAGAACAATCCAACCCACGGCCACCTTGCGCAGAAACTTCGAGGTCAGCTCGAGTTCCCAGGGTTTCGTGGTGGTGGTGGCGTGCGGGTCGAGCGCGTTGAGGTAGGCAACCTCGTCCCGGTCCGAAAGTCCCGCGGTTTGGTGCTGTTCAGCCACTGCCTTACTCCTTACAAGCGCTCGAGCATTGTTGCGTGTCGACGTCCCAAAGGCCGCCCCACGTCCTCCGAGTTACCTTAACCCTTCAACGGCAGAGCGCGAACTTTGCGCAGCTCCGCGGCAGTGCCAGCGGCGGCGCGCATGGCCTCGGCGCCCTTGTCTTCCTTGGCGTCTTCGCCGCCGGCGCGCTCGTAGGCCTGGTCCTCGTCGTCCACGGTGAGCACGCCGTTGCCCACCGGGGTCTGCTCGTCCAGCGCCACGCGGGTCAGTCCGGCGGTCACGGAGTCGCACACGTACTGGAAGTGGGCCGTTTCGCCGCGGATGACGCAGCCGAGGGCGACCACGGCGTCGTAACGCTTGGCGCAGGCTTGCGCAACCACCGGCAGCTCGAGGGCACCTGCGACGGCGTACTCCTCCACCTTTACGCCGAGCTCCCGGGCCTCATCCCGCGCGCCGGCGCGCAGCAGGTCGACGATCTTGTCGTTCCAGCGGGTGTAGACCACGGCGATGGTCATGCCCTCCGCCTGTATGGAATAGTCCTCGGGTGCTCCGCTCGATGCCACTTACAGCTCCTTTTGGGTCCGTTTTAAGTTCCGTACCCCGGATGGGCGTGGAGCCACTCGGCTACGCCAGGCAGGTCGTGGCCCATCCGGTCGCGCTTGGTGCGCAGGTACTCGATGTTGTCGTGTGTGGGAACGATCTCGATCCTACTGCGGCGCGCCACCTCGGGTCCGTAACCCGCCAGCGCGTCGGATTTGTCCGGGTTGTTGGTGAGCAGCTCGAGGGTGTCCACTCCCAGATCCGCCAGGATCTGCCCTGCCGCGGAGTATTCCCGTGCGTCCGCCGGCAGCCCCTGCTCCAGGTTCGCGTCCACGGTGTCCAGGCCCGCGTCCTGCAGCCGGTAGGCCTGCAGTTTCGCCATCAGCCCGATGCCGCGGCCCTCGTGCCCGCGCAGGTAGACCACCACACCGCGGCCGGCGGCCTGGATGCGCCGCATGGACTCGCGCAGCTGCGGGCCGCAGTCACAGCGCGTGGAGCCGAACACGTCGCCGGTAAGGCACTCGGAGTGCACCCGCACCAGTACGTCGGAGGCATGCGCAAGCTTGTCGACGCCTCCGGCAACCAACGCCACATGCTCCACCCCGGAGACAGTGTCGCGGTAGCCCACCGCGGTGAACTCGCCGAACTCGGTGGGAAGCTTCGCTTGCGTGACACGCTCGACGGTTCGCTCGTGGTGGCGGCGGTACTCAGCCAGCTGCTCGATGGAGATCATTGGCAGCCCGTGGGTGTCGGCGAACCGGCGCAGCTCGTCGAAACGCGCCATGTCCGTCGGGTCGTCCTCGGAGACGATCTCGCACAGCGCACCAACCGGAGTCTTGCCCGCGAGCCGCGCCAGGTCCACGGCCGCCTCCGTGTGGCCGGGACGTTCCAGCACGCCGCCGGCTTTGGCGCGCAGGGGCACCACGTGGCCGGGGCGGGTGAAGGACGCGGCGGTGGCGGAGTCGTCGGCAAGCAAGGCGATCGTCGTTGCGCGCGAGCGCGCGGAGATGCCGGTGGTGCCGGTGGCCGCGTCCACGGTGACGGCGTACGCGGTGCCGTGCAGGTCCTGGTTGTTCGCCACCATCGGCGGCAGCTCGAGCGCGGTGGCGCGCTCGTCCGACATGGACACGCAGATGTAGCCGGAGGTGTGGCGCACCATGAAGGCAACCAGTTCCGGGGTGGCGTCCTCGGCGGCGAAGATGAGGTCGCCCTCGTTCTCGCGGTCCTCGCTGTCCACCACAACAACGCTCTTGCCAGCGCGGATGGCGGCCAGAGCCTCCTCGACCGTATTCAACGTCATACCGTCCAAGCCTATCCCTGCACCATTTTCTCAACGTATTTGGCCACGATGTCCACCTCCAGGTTCACCGGGTCGCCGGGTGCGAGCGCGCCGGCGGTGGTGTCGCGCAGCGTGGTTGGGATCAGCGAGACCTCGAAGTAGCCCTCACCCACCGCCGAGACGGTCAGCGAGGTGCCGTTGACCGCGATGGAGCCTTTGTCGACGACGTAGCGGGAAAGCTGGCGCGGCAGCGTGAAGCGCACGACTTCCCAGTGCTCCGACGGGGTGCGCGAGACCACCTCTGCCACGCCGTCGACGTGGCCCTGGACGATGTGGCCGCCCATGCGCTGACCCGCGGCGAGCGCCCGCTCGAGGTTCACCTTGGAACCGGCTTCGTAGGTGCCGAGCCGGGAGCGGTTCAAGGTTTCGCGCATCACGTCCGCGGTGAAGGTGCCGTCGACGTTGTCTACCACCGTCAGGCACACCCCGTCCACGGCGATCGAGTCGCCGGGTGCGGCATCTTCGGTGACTTTGGGGGCGCGGACGGCGATCCGGACGGCGTCGTCAAGCTGCTCAAGCTCTTCTACCACCCCGATTTCCTCAACGAGTCCCGTAAACATCTCTCTCCATTTCTATGAACACGTCGTTTCCCACCGGTCGCACGAGCGTGGTGCGGAAGCGGCGGGCGTCGGCGATAGTGTCTGCAATGGCGCGGTCCAGTACCCCACGGCCGGCGCCGAGGAGCGCGGGCGCGATGTAGGCCTGCACCGCGTCAACCAGATCCAGCTCGAGAAAGCTCGCGGCGAGTGACGCGCCGCCTTCCACCAGCACGTCGCGCGCACCGGTCTCCCACAGCGCTTCTAGCGCTTCCTGGGGTGTGGCGTACTGCTTGAAGCCCAAGCGGGTGAGGTTGCCCTCGGGCACCTCCCGAGAGCCGACCACCACGCGGCGCGGCTGGTGCTCGCGCAGGGTGCCGTCCGGGAACCGCGCGGTCAGCGACGGGTTGTCGGCGATAGCGGTGCCGGTTCCGACGATGATCGCGTCGAGCTTCGCGCGGTCGGCGTGCACCAGCTCCCGGGCATCCTCGCCGGTGATCCACTTGCTCGTGCCGTCCGCCGCGGCGGTGAAGCCGTCGAGCGTGGAGGCGAACTTCAGCGTCACGCTCGGGCGGCCCAGGTGCACCGAGCGCAGCCAGGGCTGCAGCGCCGCGACCCGCACCGGCTGGAAGTCCACCTCCACGCCGTGGGCGCGCAAGTACTCGGCCCCGCCGGCGGCTGCCTCGTTCGGGTCGGCGGTGAAGTACACCACGCGTGTGATCCCCGCCTCCACCAGTGCCTGCGAGCAGGGGCCGGTGCGGCCGGTGTGGTTGCACGGCTCCAGGGTCACCACGGCGGTGGCACCCCGGGCGCGCTCTCCCGCCTGTTCAAGGGCGTTGATCTCCGCGTGCGGCCCGCCTGCCGGCGAGGTCGCGCCGGTGGCGATGAGTTCACCGGAGGCGTCGACAAGCGCGCAGCCTACCGGCGGGTTGGGCGAGGTCGTGCCGCGGACGGATTCGCCCGCCTCGATCGCGGCGGAGATGGCGCCGAGTTCCTCCGTCACCCTTGCTTCGCCTCGCGGGCGAGCTCGCGCAGGCGCTCCACCGCCTCTGCCGGGTTGTCGGCGCCGAAGACCGCGGAACCGGCCACGAACGCATCCACGCCAGCCTCCGCAGCCTGCGCGATGGTCGCGCCCGCGATGCCGCCGTCAATGCCGATGATGGTGTCCAGGCCCGCCTCTTTGATGCGGTCGCGCAGCGCCATCACCTTGCCCAACACCTCCGGCATGAACTTCTGGCCGCCGAAACCGGGCTCCACACTCATGACCATGACCTGGTCAAAGTGTTCCAGATCGTCCAGGTACGGCTCAATGGCTGTACCGGGCTTGATTGCAAATCCGGACTGCACACCCAGCTCGCGGCACTGCTTCGCGGCCGCGACGTGGTCGCCCACGGCTTCGACGTGGAACACGAGACGATCGCCGCCGGCGTTGACGTAGGTTTCGAACCAGCGCTCCGGCTCCTCGATCATCAGGTGCATGTCCAGGAACTGGTCGGTGACCCCGTTGACCGCCTTGGTCACGTCCGGGCCGAAGGAGAGGTTGGGCACGAAGTGGCCGTCCATGATGTCCACGTGGATCAGGTCCGCGTTAGCCACCTTGCGCACGTCGTCGCCGAGCGCGGCGTAGTTCGCGGCCAGAATTGATGGGGCGATCTGAATCATGGGTCCTACCTTAGCTTTTGCGCAGCACAGCGAAGAACATTGCGTCGGTGCCGTGGCGGTGCGGCCACATCTGCACGCTCGGGCCCTCGCCCACATCCTCCATGCCGGCGGCCCACTGCCGGGCGTCCAGCTCCTCAACGCCGCCCTTCGCCAATTGCTTTTCGACGATCCTCCGGGTCTCCCGCACATCCGGCGAGCACGTGGAGTAGGCCACCACCCCACCCGGCTTGGCCAGGTTTACGGCGGATTCGAGCAGCTCTTCCTGCAGCTGGGTCAGCTCCGCGATGTCGTCTTCAGACTTCGTCCAGCGCGCCTCCGGACGTCGACGCAGCGCGCCCAGCCCGGAGCAGGGGGCGTCCACCAGGATGCGGTCGTATCCGGGCTCGAGCTGCGGGTCGCGCCCGTCGGCGGTGTGGACGGTCACCGGCAGGCCGCGCACCGTCTTGGAGATCAGCTCCGCGCGGTGCGGGCTGACTTCGACGGCGTCGACCGTGGCGGCGTCGATAGCCGCGATCGCCCCGATGAGCGCAGCCTTGCCGCCGGGGCCCGCACACAGGTCAAGCCAACGGCCTTGGTCATGCTCGACGGGGACCTCGGTGACAGCACGCGCGATGATCTGCGAACCCTCGTCCTGCACCGCGGCGAGGCCCTCGCGCACCGGCTCGAGCTGGCCTGGGTCCCCCTCCGGCAGGTACACCGCGTACGGCGAGTACTTGCCCTGCTCGCCGCCGGTGGTTAGCGCAAGCTCTTCCGCGGAAATCTCTCCCGGGCGCGCCACCAGGTGCACGACCGGGCGGGCCGAGTCCGCCTCGAGCGCGGCCTCCAGCTCCTCGCGCTCGTCTCCGAGCGCCTCGGCGAAGGAGCGCGCGATCCACTCCGGGTGGGCGTGGGTGAACGCCAGCGCGCCTAGCTCGCTGCCCGGGGCGAGGGTGCGCAGCCATTCGTCGGCGGGCGTGCGGGCAATGGAACGCAGCACACCGTTGGCGAAGCCCTTCGCCTTCTCGTGGCCGGCGGCCGCAACCAGCCGCACCGAGGTGTCCACCGCAGCGTGGTCGCCCACCCGGGTGTACAGCAGCTGGTACGCGCCAAGGCGATGCGCGGCGAGCACCTCGGGCGCAATGTGCTCGAGCTCGCGCGATGAGTTCTTCGCGATCACCGCGTCGAGCACCCCGAGGCTGCGCAGCGTGCCGTAGGCCAGTTCGGTGGCGAACGCGGCATCGCGGCCGGTGATCTTCCGCTCGCGCAGGATGCCGGGCAGGGTGAGGTTGGCAAAGGCGCCGTCACGGGCGACGCGCAGCACCACCTCGAAGCTCGCCTCGCGCGCCGGGTCACCGATGCTGGCCGGGCGCCCTTTCACCGTGTAACGCTGGCGCCCGCCGCCCTGCTTGCGCGGCTGCTGCGCTGCACCGCGGCCCTGCTGCCGGTTGCGCTGGTGCGCCGGCTTGTCTTCGCGCCGCCCCGCGGAGCGCGACCTGAATCCTCCGCTCACTCGAACACCACTCCTTCTTTCGCGTCAGCGGCCAATCCGCGGGCCCAGTCCGCCGCGTTCATCATCTTCTTGCCCGGCGGCTGGATCGTGCCCAGTCGCACGTCGCCGTCGGCGGTGCCCACGAGCACCTCATTCTTGCCAAACGCGGCCTCACCCGGAGCTAGCGAGCCCTCTCCAGTCGGGGTGACCGGGCCGAGCTTAAAGCGGTTCTCCCCGCGCATCGTCCACGCGCCCGGCGCCGGGGTGTGGGCGCGAATTCCGCGGTCGATCACGGCGGCCGGCTGGTTCCAGTCCACCCGGGCATCCGCCGGGGCGATCTTGTGGGCATAGGTGCCCTCTTCCGGCTGCGGCGTGGGAGCCGCGGTGCCCGCGCCCAGCGCGTCCATGGTTCCAACCAGCAGGTCAGCACCCGCGTAGGCGAGGCGCTCCAGCAGCTCGCCGCTGGTTTCCGCCTCCCCGATTTCTGTTTCCAACGTGTCCAGGATGTCGCCGGTGTCCAGGCCCTCGTTGATACGGAAGGTGGTCGCACCGGTGACCGCGTCCCCTGCGGCGATCGCAGCCTGCACCGGTGCCGCCCCGCGCCACTGAGGTAGCAGAGAGAAATGCAGGTTCACCCACCCGTGTTTCGGGATGTCCAGCATGTCCGCCGGAATGAGGTTGCCGTAGGCCACCACCGGGATCGCGTCTGGGGCCAGCTCTTTGAGTTGCTCCCGGATGGCGTCGTCACGCGTGAGGCTTTCCGGGGTGAGCACTGCAATGCCGTGCTCGAGCGCGAGCGCCTTGACGGGCGACGGGTGCAGCGTCCGCCCACGGCCGCGGCGCGCGTCCGGGCGGGTGAGCACCGCGACGACCTCGTGGTCGGAGGCGATGAGCCGCTCGAGTGCCGCGGCGGCGGGTTCGGGGGTGCCGGCGAATACGAGTCGCATAAAAAACGTTCTCCTTAGCTCCAGTCGGCGGCCCGGATCGCCGCCATCGCTTCCTTGCGTTGCTCCGGTTCCATCCTGCGCATGAACATCACGCCATCTAAGTGGTCCGCTTCGTGCTGTATGCAGCGCGCCAACAACCCGGTGCCGCGCAGGGTAAGCGGTCGCCCGTAGCAATCCTGGCCGCGGGCCACCACTGTCCTGTGGCGGGTGACCTCCCCGCGCACGCCCGGCACCGACAGGCAGCCCTCAATGCCAGTCTGCACCTTTTCGCCCAACGGTTCCCATACGGGGTTGACGATGTGCCCGCGCATGCCCTGGCAGTCGAACACGAAGATCCGGCGCGCAAGCCCGATCTGGTTCGCGGCCAGGCCCACCCCGCCAGCGTGGTCCATGGTTTCCAACATGTCGGCGACTAGCCGCTCGAGGGCGGCGTCGAAAACGGTGACCTCCGCTGCAGCGGTGTTGAGCACTGGGTCGCCGAACAGGCGGATGTCGCGGATAGCCATGGAGCCAAAGTGTACTGGCTGCAGTACCAGTACCCACTAGCTAGCCGATGTCCACCGGATTGACCTGGATGCGCAGCGGCAGGTCCTGCTTCGCCGTCGTCCACGCCACCGCGCCCGCTCGAAGGGCCTTGCCCAGCGCGGTGCGCCCGGTTAGCGGGGTGCGCACCAGCATCCGCTGCGCGGGGCCGAGCGCCTCCCGGTTCCACTCGCCCGGCAGCCGCACCCCCGGCGGCAGGTCCACGGGGCCGAGCAGCTCGGCGTGCTCGGGTAGCTCGGTGCGCGCGAAGAACTCGTCTAACCCGTCGCGCGGGGCGTCCACCACCGCCACATGCACCGCCGGCGGGAAGCGGGCCTCGCGCCGCAGCGACAGCTCGAGGGCTGCAAACCCGGGCGCGTCCCAGCGGATCAGGTGCTGCACCACGGGCAGCGAGGGCTCGGCCACCACGACCACTTCCCCGCCTGCGCTGTGCGGCTGCACCAGCGTGGCCGCCCCCATCCACTTGGCAAAGGTGTCTTCCATCGCGCGCAGGTCAGGCCGCTGCATCAGCGCCCAGGTATCTAGAAGCACTGCCGCGCCGTAGCCTCCCTCAACGTGCGGCTCCGCACCCGGCGTGGCCACCACCAGCGCCGGACCCTGCTGCACCTGCGCGCGCACGTTGTCGCCGCCTGAGGTTATCACCTTGTACTTGGCAAAGGCGCGCCCCAGCTCCTCGGCCGTGCGCTCCGTGCCCAGCACCACCGCGCGCAGCCTGCGCGAGCCGCAAGCCGGGCACACGTGCGCCGGGTCCATCCGCCCGCACCACCGGCACGTCGGCGCCGCGGCCTCGCCGCCGGAGGGCAGTCCGAGCGGCCCGTTGCACCACCTGCAGCGCGCCGGTGTCCGGCACTGCCCGCACGCGAGCGACTGGATGTAGCCGGTGCGCGGCACCTGGAACAGCACAGGGGCACCGCGCTCGAGCGCTTTGGCCGCCGCCTGGAACGCCGACGACGGCAGGCGGGCCTGCTTCGCGCGCGGGTCACGCTCCATCTCAAAGTCCGAATCCCCCGCCGCGTGGATGTACGGCGAACGGGTGCGCAAACTCTGGCGAGGGGCGACCAGCTCGTGCATCCACCCGGATTCCACCAGCAGCTGCGCCTCGGCCGTGCGCGCGTGCCCGCCGAGAATCAACGAGCTCCCCTCCTGCGCCGATCGCGTGGTCAGCACCTCGCGCGCGTGCACGTACGGCGCGCGCGGATCCACCAGGTTGTCGTCGCCGTCGAACATGAGCGCCGCAAACCGCAGGTTTTCCACCGGCGCGAAGGCGGCCGAGCGCGTGCCCACCACAATCCGGCCCTGCCCGTGCAGCACCGATAAGTAGCGCGAGTACCGCGCCTGCGGGCCCTGCGAGGCCGTCAGCGTTGTCACCTGCCGCGCACCGACGATCTGTTTCAGCGCTGCCTCGCACGCGTTCACGTCCTTCTGGTCCGGCACCACGATCAGCGCGCCAGCACCGTCCAACGCCACCTTCGCTGCCAGCGACGCCAACGCCGCAGCCCAGTCATCCCCCGGTGCAACCTGCCACGCCGCCCGCGCAATCTTGCCGGCCACCACCGCGTCCACGAAGGACTCGCCAAAGGTGTACGCGGTCCACGCCGACAAGTCCGGCTCCCCGGCCTCCCCCAACTCTTCCCAGGGAGTAGAGGTGTCCGTTTCCTCCGCCTTCGCGTGGCGCGCCGGGATAGCGGAGCGGTAGATATCGGATCGCACGCCCGCGTAACGGTCCGCGAGCGCGTCGATAAGCTCGCGCGTTTTCGCCGGAGCCACAACCTCCGGCGAGATGACCCGCTCGATGAAGCGCAGCGACCCCTCGTGCCGCGATTGCGAGGCGCGCTCGAGCACCACCGCGTCCACGAGCCGGCCCGCAAAACGCACGCGCACCCGCACCCCGGGCTGCACCGCGTCCGCATCCTGGGAGGGCACCAGATAGTCGAAGGGCCTGTCCAGATGCGCGAGACCGAGCATGGGCAACACGCGCGCGACTGGGGTTTCGGCGGCGGGCGTGTCAGACATGACCCCGGATTCTAAACCACCGCCCGACACCGCCTTCGAGCGCGAGTACCCCAATCGCCCGCTCGGGGCTTGTTTGGGGTACTAATAAGGCTGAAAGAATCATTCTCACGCGCGTTTGAAAGACCTCGCCACCCTGATGAAACGCCTGTTTTCCGTAGTCGCCTCTGCCGCCCTCCTCGCCGCTGTAGCGATCTCGCCTACCCCCGCCTCTGCTGATGCGGCCAAAGTGACGCAGCTGGCCCTGCGGCAAGGCACGCAGATCATCCCCGGCAATTCCTTCGGCCCCATCCTCGCGCAGGGAACAGGTTCGCCTATCGACGGCAGCTCCGCCTTCATCACCGGTTCCTCCGACCGCGCACGCAGCGCCGTGGAAGACGGCTGGCGCCGCGCCTTCGACGGCCTGCCTGACCAGGTGAAGCAGGCCGTGCCCCCGCACCTGCGCCCGCCGGAGCCGGCGAAACCGGCCGACGTCACCGTGGCGCCCGCGCAGGAGCCTTCGCCTTCGCCGGTGCCGCCGAAGTGCTACAACTGCGTCGCCATCACCTACGACGACGGCCCGGTCCCCGGCTCCACCGAGCGCCTGCTGGATATCCTCAAGCGCAAAGATGCGCACGCCACCTTCTTCGTGGTGGGCCGCAACGCCAACGCCTACCCGCAGATTCTGCGCCGGATCCGCGACGAGGGCCACACCATCGGCAACCACTCCTTTTCCCACCCTGACCTGGCCCGGCAGTCCGATGCCGCAATCGCCGCCCAGCTGGACGGCACGGATGACGCACTGAAGAAGCAGGCCGGTGTTGAGCCGCACTGGATGCGCCCGCCCTACGGGTCCCACGACTCGCGCGTGGCCTCCGCCGCCGGCGAGCGCGGCATGTCGCTGGCCATTTGGGACGTGGACACGGCCGACTGGCAGCACCGCAATCCAACCACCACCTGCAAGCGTGCGGTGGAAGGTGCCCGCGAGGGTTCCATCATTCTCATGCACGACATCCACCAGCCCACCGTCGATGCGGCGGAGTGCGTCATCGACGGCCTGCGCGCCAAGGGCCTGAACCCGGTCGGCTTGGACGAGATGATTAAGCGCCCCGAGGCGGGTCACGTCTACACGCGCGCGGATTAGTTCCTATACTCCTGCCCGTGACTGAACAGCAGGACAACGACGCCCGCAAAGGATGGGTCAAAGCCATCCCCTATGCCATGTTCGCTGCCTACGCCCTTGGGCCACTGCTGCTCATCCCAGCGGTGAGCAGCCCATGGCCGGTCGTGGCCTACATCTTCGCGGTGGCCATCATCGCCGGGCTTATCGACGGCATCGCGTTTCGCCCGAACTGGTCCCTGCCGCTGCTGACCGGAGTGGGCTTCTGGATTGCCAAGGCCCTCTACTTCAACGACGGCACGTTCTTCTATTCCATCGCCGTGACGCTTACCTGCGCGGCGGCGATGGGTCTTGGGTCGTTGGTGGGCGGCAGCTCGTCGAGAAGCAATGCGGAGGTGTAGCCGATGGAAACCTGGAGCCTCAACCACCCCGAATACGGCTTGATCGAGGTCCGCGTCGGCTTCGACCGCGACTTCGCCGCAGAGGACGCGAGCTGGCCCGGCGAGGAGGCGGACAAGCCGGGCACCCTGGCGACGGCGGAGAGTTCGTTCAAAGAGCGGATCCAGCTGTGGGCTTCGAACCCTTCCGAGCGCATGGAAGTGCGCGTCGACGGCGCTGTGCAGCACCGCTACAACGACGTCAACAGCACCCGTCTACCGCTGTTCGGCGACGGCCCGAAAGACGAGCTGGAAACACCGATGCTAGTGGGGCTCGACCGTGCGAAGCCGCACCTGAAGCTGCGGGTCAGTGGCTTGGATGAGCTGCTGAGCGTGGAGTTCCGCGAAGGCGACACGGTGGTGGAGTTCGACCCGCCTGTCGGCTCCCGCGGCGCGCGACGGCGCGAAACCATGGATTCCAGCGAGCTCAAACGCACCCTGATCCCCATGGCCGAAGGCTTGGGCAAGGGCGGCTGGGCGCTCGCGGTGCTTGTGCTCGGGCCGATCCTCTCCCGGTTTCTCAAGTGGTTGCTGGGTTTTCTGCCGGACTGGGACCTGCCCGACTGGGACCTGCCGGACTGGCAGCTGCCGCACATGGACCTGCCGGTACCTGAGCTGCCGAAGCTCGATTTACCGCTGCCCGACATCAACTGGCCAGATCTCGACCTGCCGGAGGTGCCCGAGTGGGTGCTGTGGCTTCTGGAGTACTCCAAGATTTGGTTGCCGGTGGTCATCGGCATCGTCGTCGGCGTGGTCGCGTTGCGCAACCATAAGCGCTCCGAGCGAGAAAAAGCCGCCTGGCAGGAAAGCCAAGCGGCTGAGAATACTGCGCAGGACTAGACGCCTGCGGCGGCCTTTAAGTCGTCGACCTTGTCGGTGCGCTCCCACGGCACGTCGATGTCCGTGCGGCCGAAGTGGCCGTACGCGGCAGTCTGCGCGTAGATCGGACGCTTGAGGTCCAGTTCGCGGATGATCACCTCCGGACGCAGATCGAAGACCTTCTCCACCGCCTGCTGGATGCTCTCGTCCGTCTGCCCCTCGGTGGCGGTGCCGAACGTCTCAACGTACAGGCCCACCGGGTTCGCGCGGCCGATGGCGTAAGCCACCTGCACCTCGACGCGCTCCGCCAGGCCCGCGGCGACAATGTTCTTGGCCACCCAGCGCATCGCGTACGCGCCGGAGCGGTCCACCTTTGAGGGGTCCTTGCCAGAAAACGCGCCGCCGCCGTGACGGGCCATGCCGCCGTAGGTGTCCACGATGATCTTGCGGCCGGTCAGGCCTGCATCACTCATGGGGCCGCCCTGGATGAAGGAGCCGGACGGGTTGACCAGCACCTTGGTGTCCTCGCGGTAGTAACGCTCCAGGTCGGCGTCCTTGAGCACCCAGTTGATCACGTGCTCGCGCAGCGCCGCCTCCAGCGGCTCGCCGGTGAAGTCCGGGTCGTGCTGCGTGGAGATGACGATCGTGTCGATGAACGCCGGGGTCTGGCCGTCGTAAGCGAAGGTCACCTGGGTCTTGCCGTCCGGGCGCAGCCCGTCCACGATGCCCTCGTGGCGCACCTGGGACAGTCGGCGCGCCAGGTGGTGCGCCGTGGAGATCGGCAGCGGCATGAACTCCGGGGTCTCGTTGGTGGCGTAGCCGAACATCAGGCCCTGGTCGCCCGCGCCGGTCTGGTCCTCCGCGCCGGTGGAGGTGTTCTCGCGAACCTCCTGGGAGGTCACCACGGAATCGTGGATCTCCGCGGATTGGTCGCCTATGGCGATGTTCACGCCGCAGCTGCGGCCGTCGAAGCCGACCTCGGAAGAGTCGAAGCCGATCTCCACCAGTTTCTCGCGCACGATCCGGGCAATGTTTGAGTAGGCGGAGGTACGCACCTCTCCCACCACGTGCACCTGACCGGTCGTGGCGAGCGTCTCCACGGCCACCTTCGCTTCCGGGTCCTGGGCGAGCATGTCGTCCAGGATCGCGTCCGAGATCGCGTCGCAGATCTTGTCGGGATGGCCCTCAGTGACCGATTCGCTTGTGAACAAGCGGAAGTACGTATCAGTGGACAAAGCAGTCTTTCCTTTGCATCTGGGCGGACGGGTTGCGTTCCGGCGCACCTGCTGGGCGGCTCAGCTTCGTACGGGCTGAAACGGGAACGGCACGTCGTTAAGTCATGCCCACGATAGACCAAGCTGTCTAAATGTGCAATGTCACTGCGCGAGACGCTCTACCGCGTCCCAGATGTGTACTGCGACCTCGTGTTTGGTGCCATCCGGAATCTCCTCTTCGCCCCCGTCGGCGCTGAGCAGCCAGCCCCGGTTGCGGGCCTGCCCGAACACGCCGCCGCCGGCCACGGAGTTGAGCATGAGCATGTCCGCACCCTTTCGCTTGAGCTTCGCGCGGCCGTTCTCCAGCTCATTGTCCGTCTCCGCGGCGAAACCGATGATGGTCGCGGCGACCTGACCCGCCTCGCGCATGTCCACGAGGTCCTTGAGGATATCCGGGTTCTCCGTGAGTCGGATCGTGGACAACGCGTCGTCCGCCTGCCCCTTCTTCAGCTTCGTGTTCGCTTCCGCTTCTGGACGAAAATCTGCCACCGCGGCCGCCATGATCACCACGTCAGCGTCCGGTGCGCGATCCACCATCGCCTGACGCATCTCCCGGGTGGAGCCGACCTTGACCACCTCCGTGCCCGACGGCGGTTCCAGCTCGTCGGTTGAACCCGCCACGATGGTCACCTTCGCGCCGCGCTGCGCGGCGATGTCCCCCAGGGCGTAGCCCTGCTTGCCGGAGGAGCGGTTGCCGATGTAGCGCACCGGGTCGATGTTCTCCTGGGTGCCGCCGGCGCTGATCAGCACACGCTTGCCCGCGAGCGTCTGCGCGAACGCTTTCGCGCCGTTCGTATGCAGCACAGTGCGTGCCAGCTGGGCGATCACATC
Organism: Corynebacterium pilbarense; assembly: GCF_026930265.1. Lineage (NCBI taxonomy): Bacteria > Bacillati > Actinomycetota > Actinomycetes > Mycobacteriales > Corynebacteriaceae > Corynebacterium > Corynebacterium pilbarense. The sequence continues at coordinate 227,065 of NZ_JANRML010000001.1, read as the reverse complement.
CGGCTCCGGCAAGCGCCCAGGACCGGTGTCTTTACCGGTAAGCCGCCCGTGCGCGGGCTCGAGCACGGTAATCCCGCGCTCGCGCAGCGTTGCGACGTTTGTCTGCGTCGCCGGGTTGAGCCACATCTCCGTGTGCATGGCAGGCGCCAGCACCACCGGGCACGTAGCCACGAGGATGGTTGAGGTAAGCAGATCATCTGCCCGCCCGGCGGCCACCCGAGCAATCAGGTCCGCCGTCGCCGGAGCAACGACGATCAGATCCGCCTCCTGCCCCACCCTCACATGCTGCACCTCGTCTACTCGGGTGAATACGCCGGTGTCCACCGGGTTGCCGCTCAGCGCTTCAAACGTGGCGGCGCCAACGAAGTTCAGCGCGTTTGTGGTCGGGATGACGCGAACGTTGTCCCCCGCCTCCTTGAAGTTCCGAACTAGGTGGCACGCCTTGTACGCGGCGATTCCGCCGGATACTCCAATGACTACGCGCAGCGGCTGCGTCGGGTTCTGGGCCGGATTCTGGGCTTCGTTCATGAGCCCTAAGCATACAAAACCGCCGCCGCCCAGCGGTGTTGCTGGGCGGCGGCGGTCATCTACCGTGCGCTACTACTGCGCGACAGGCTTACTGGCCTTCCTCGTGCTCGAGCAGGCCTGCCTCGATCTCGCGCAGAGCGATCGACAGCGGCTTCTCGCCCGGCTCAGGAGAAACCAGCGGTCCCACGAACTCGAAGACACCGTCCTCGGAATTCTGGTAGAAGCTGTTGATCTGGCGGGCACGCTTCGCTGCGAAGATGACGAGCGCGTACTTCGACGACACTTTCGTCAAAAGCTCGTCGATCGGGGGCGCCGTAATGCCCTCCGGAGTGTCGTAGACGTTTTCCTGCTGAGGGGTTTCCTCGGCAGCGGACGTCTCGGACAGATCCTTAGTTGTGTTGCTCACGTGTAACCCACTCGCTAACTGTTGTTGGAAGATGTGCCTTGAAGAATGCCGGCGATGGCCGCCACCGCCGCATCCACGTCGTCGTTGACCACCACGGTGTCGAATTCACCCTGAGCGTCGAGCTCCTTCCGGGCGGTGGTGAGCCTGCGCTCAATCACCTCGGGAGTCTCAGTACCGCGCCCGGTGAGGCGCTGAACGAGCACGTCCCACGACGGCGGCGCCAAAAACACGGTCCGTGCTTCCGGCAGCAGTCGCTTGATGTTGCGTGCGCCTGCCAAGTCAACTTCGACGAGAACGGGACGCCCGGCTTCCATAGCCTCCTGCACCGGACCGGCAGGGGTGCCGGAGCGCTGCAGGCCTCCGTGAATGTCAGCCCACTCCAGCATCTCTCCGCGGTCAATTCGGCCCTGGAAGTGTTCGGGGGTGACAAAGAAGTAGTCCTTACCGTCCACCTCACCCGGACGCGGCGCGCGGGTAGTCATGGAGACGGAGAAGTACAAATCCGGTACGGCACTGCGAAGGCCGCCCACCACCGTCGACTTTCCCACCGCAGACGGGCCAGCCAGGACGACCAGCTGCCCGCGGGGAGCCACCTCGGACACGTTTAGTTCTCTTCGTAGCCGAAGCGCTCGAGCAGCGCGCGACGCTGACGGTCGCCGAGGCCACGCAGACGACGGGTCTGAGCGATCTCCAGCTCCTCCATGATCTCGCGAGCCTTGACCTTACCCACCTTCGGCATAGCCTCGAGGAGTGCGGAGACCTTGGTCTTGCCGATGATCTCGTCGGTGTCAGCCTTGTCCAGGACGTCCTTCAGCGTGGTCTCGCCGCGCTTGAGGGATGCCTTCAGCTCGGCGCGAGCCTTGCGGGCCTCAGCAGCCTTCTCAAGTGCTGCCTTGCGCTGCTCATCGGTCAACTGTGGAAGTGCCACGGGTTCCTCCATGTGATAGTTACGAACATTTATCCAGTCCGACATGTGCCGGATCCGGGGCGCACTCCGCCGAATGTCATCGGTGCAATTCGCCACGTCCGGCACAGTCTAACACTGCTTTTTTCTGCAACGGTGCTGCGGAGCGCGTTGTGCACCGCATTTCTCCACGTCACCGTGCGACGGAATTAAACTACCAGGGATTTTGCTAGGCGGTAAATGCACCCTAGCCTTTTGCCTGTTTCCCCAGGTCAGATACACGTTTACGCAGCTCAGCGACTTCCGGTCCCGCCGCGAGGACGGAGCGGGAAACGCTAGGGAAAACGAGGTGTCCAACCTCACCCGCAATCGCTTGGGCATCGTCCATCGTTGCTCCTTGGGCACCCACGCCCGGCATCAGGACCGGCGCGTTCAGCTGATCCAGCACCGGCGGGTTTTGCACAGTCGCCCCGACGACCACACCGACGTGCCCAATGTATTCAGCATCGTCTCCACGGTTGTACTCCGCGCACTCATCCACCATCCGCTGAGCGAGCATCTTCCCGTCGATAGTGCCGGTCTGCAGCGCCACCGCCTCCGGGTTGGAATTGGCGGCCATGACAAACACGCCCTTGCCGTGCTGGGCCGCCAGCTCGATCGCCGGGTCGAGCGAGCCGACACCAAGGTACGGCGTCAAGGTCAGCGCGTCGGCCTCCAACGGAGAACCCGGCGCAAGCCAGGCCGCCGCGTAGCCCGCCATCGTGGACCCGATGTCGCCGCGTTTCGCATCGGCGATTACCAAGGTTCCGCTCTCACGCAGTTGCGCGAGCGTGTCCTCAAGCACCGCGAATCCGGCCGAGCCGAAACGCTCGAAAAACGCCACCTGCGGCTTGACCACCGCGGCGTGGCCAGCGAACGCCTCCACACAGGTCTCGGAGAACACCCGCAAGCCCTCGACATTGTCCTCGAGACCCCACTGTGCAAGCAGCGCGGCGTGAGGGTCGATGCCCACGCACAGACGGCCATACTCCCGCCCGGCCTCAACGAGGCGCTCGCCGAAGCCCTGTGCCGTCATTACTTCGCCTCCGTCTTGCCGTGCTCGAGCTCCTGCAGGCTGGTCACGGTGAACTCCTTGGCGCGGGTCGCCTCGATGCCCTGCACTGCTGCGGTGACGCCCTGCACGGTGGTCATGATGGCCACATCGGCGATAACGGCCGCCGCGCGGATGTCGTAACCGTCGTGGCGCGCGCCTGCGGAGCCAGCTGGAGTGTTCAGCACCAGGTCGATCTCACCATCCAGGATGCGGTCCACAATGGACTTACCCTCAGCGCCCTCGCGCACCTGCGACCCCTTGAGCGCGACCTCGCATTCGATGCCGTTGCGGCGCAACATCTGCGCCGTGCCTTCCGTTGCCAGGACCTTGAATCCCATGGTGGACAGGCGCTGAATCGGGAAAATCAGGGTGCGCTTGTCGCGGTTGGCAAGCGAGACAAACACAGTGCCTTCGGTGGGTAGTTCGCCGAATGCCGCGGCCTCCGCCTTGGCGTACGCCATCCCGAAGGACGGCGCCAGACCCATGACCTCGCCGGTAGATTTCATCTCCGGGCCAAGGATGGTGTCCAGCAGCGCGCCGTCCGGGCGGCGGAACCGGGTAAACGGCAACACCGCTTCCTTCACTGCGATCGGGTGCTCCATCGGCAGCGAACCGCCGTCGTAGTCGGACGGGATCAACCCTTCGGTACGCAGCTGCGCAATCGTGGTGCCCATCATGATGCGCGCTGCGGCCTTGGCCAGGTGCACGCCGGTGGCCTTGGACACAAACGGCACGGTGCGCGACGCGCGCGGGTTGGCTTCGATGACGTAGAGGATGTCGTCCTTGAGCGCGAACTGCACGTTCATCAGGCCCTCGACGCCAATGCCGTGCGCGAGAGCTTCTGCGGAACGGCGGACCTTGGCAATGTCGTCTGGCCCCAGCGTCATCGGCGGCAGCGCGCAGGCGGAGTCGCCGGAGTGGATGCCGGCTTCCTCGATGTGCTCCATCACGCCGCCGAGGTAGACGTCCGTGCCGTCGCAGAGCACGTCGACGTCGATCTCGATGGCGTTGTCCAGGAAGCGGTCCACCAGCACCGGGTGGTCCGGGGACAGCTCGGTGGCGCGGTTGATGTAGTCGCGCAGGTTGTCCTCGTCGTAAACAATCTCCATGCCGCGGCCGCCGAGCACGTAGGAGGGGCGCACCAGCACGGGGTAACCGATGCGATCCGCAACCTCGCGGGCGCCCTCGAAGGTGGTGGCAGTGCCGAAGGCCGGCGCCGGCAGGTTCGCCGCGTCGAGCACCTTGCCAAACTCGCCGCGATCCTCCGCCATGTCAATAGCCTTGGGCGAGGTGCCGACCACCGGCACGCCGGCGTCTTCAAGCTGCTGCGCCAGACCCAGCGGCGTCTGGCCGCCGAGCTGCACGATCACGCCTGCGACGGTGCCGGTGGCGGACTCCGCGCGGTAGATCTCCATGACGTCTTCGAACGTCAGCGGCTCGAAGTAGAGGCGGTCCGCGGTGTCGTAGTCGGTGGAAACGGTCTCCGGGTTGCAGTTGACCATCACCGTCTCGTAGCCCACACGCGACAGCTCCAGCGCAGCGTGCACGCAGGAGTAGTCGAACTCGATGCCCTGGCCGATGCGGTTCGGGCCGGAGCCGAGGATGATGACCTTCTGCTTGTCGCTGTCGCTCGAAGCAGCATCAGAAGCAACAACCTCAGACTCGGCGTCCGGATCCAGCTCGTAGGCGGAGTACAGATACGGCACCTTCGCGTCGAACTGGCCGGAGCAGGTGTCCACCGTCTTAAACGTCGGGGTAATGCCCAGCGACCAGCGCAGCTGGCGCACACCGGACTCCCCCGCCAGCTCCGGGCGCAGCGCGGCGATCTGGGCGTCGGACAGTCCAAACGCCTTCGCTTCGCGCAACAGCTCGGCGTCGAGCACCGGGGCGTCGAGAAGCTGCTGCCTAAAGTCGATGAGTGCGACAAGCTCCTCCAGGAACCACGGGTCGATGCCGGAGGCCTCGTACACCTCGTCCACGCTGGCGCCGAGACGCAGCGCAAGCTCCACGTCGTAGAGGCGCTTGTCGGTGGGCACCTTCAGATCCTCGAGCACCGCCGCGACGTCGGTGGCGCGCTCGCCGGCGAAGTACTCGTCCGGGCGGGTCCAGAAGCCGTTCGGCTTGTCCTCCATCGAGCGCATGACCTTATTCAGGCCCTGGATGTAGTTACGGCCGATGCCCATGGCCTCGCCCACAGCCTTCATGGACGTGCCCAGGGTCTCGTCGGAGCCCGGGAACTTCTCAAAGGCAAAGCGCGGCATTTTCACAATGACGTAGTCCAGCGACGGCTCCGCGAGCGCCGTGGTCTCCCCGCCGGTCATGTCGTTGGGGATCTCGTCGAGGGTGTAGCCGATGGCGAGCAATGTAGCCATCTTCGCAATCGGGTAACCGGTGGCCTTGGACGCCAACGCGGACGAACGCGACACGCGCGGGTTCATCTCGATGGTGATCATCCGGCCGTCTTTGGGGTTGATGGCGAACTGGATGTTGCAGCCGCCCGTTTTCACACCGACTTCGCGGATGATGGCCTTGCCCTGCTCGATCATGGTGGTCACCTCAGGCTCGGTCATGGTCAGCACCGGAGCCACGGTGACGGAGTCGCCGGTGTGCACGCCCATCGCGTCCACGTTCTCAATGGTGGCGATGGCGATGCAGTTATCCGCGGAGTCGCGGATAAGTTCCAGCTCGATTTCCTTCCAGCCCAGGATGGATTCCTCGATCAGCACGTTCGCCTCCGGCGAGGCCACCAGGCCGTCGCCGGCGATGCGGTGCAGATCGTCCATGTCGTAGGCCAGACCGGAGCCGAGGCCGCCCATGGTAAACGAGGGGCGCACCACGCATGGGAAGCCCAGTTCCGCGACGGTTTCCTCGACCTCTTCCATCGTGTAGCACACGCGGGAGCGGGCGGATTCGCCGCCGATTTTCTCGACGATGTCCTTGAACTTCTGGCGGTCCTCGCCACGCTCGATGGCCTCGATGTCGGCGCCGATGAGCTCCACACCGTGCTTTTCCAAAATGCCGAGGCGGTCCAGCTTGATCGCGGCGTTCAGGGCGGTCTGGCCACCGAGCGTGGGCAGGATCGCGTCCACCGGGTGGCCCTGCTCTGCCTCGCGGGCGAGGATCCGGTCGATGTAGCTGGGCTCGATCGGTTCCACGTAGGTGTGGTCGGCGAACTCCGGGTCGGTCATAATCGTCGCCGGATTGGAGTTCACCAACGTCACCCGCAGGCCCTCGTTCTTGAGCACGCGGCACGCCTGGGTGCCGGAGTAGTCGAACTCGCAGGCCTGGCCGATCACGATCGGGCCGGAGCCGATAACCAGGACGTGGTTTAAGTCGTTGCGCTTCATGTCTGTATCTCCTGGTCTTTCTCTTAGGCTTCGTGCTTATCGACGGTGACCTGGCCCCGCACCGTCTTTCCCTCACGGGTGGCGTTTGCCAGGTGGCGGACGAGCTTCCGGGTGTCCACGCCCCACAGGCCGGTAACACCCTGCGCCGCAAGCTCTTCGGCCAGGGTGCGTTGGGCGTTGTGGTTGGAGGCGATGCGCGCGACGTCGCGCACGATGACGGCTGCGGCGGTGATCTCGGTGCTGCCGGACGCGCCCTCGCCGGTCCAGCCGACGTTGCCCACCTGCGGGGAGGCAAAAACGAGGATCTGGCCTTGTCGCTCGGCCTCGCACAGTTCGCGCTCGTAGCCGAACATGTCGGTGGTGAAGGCGACCTCGCCGGCGATCTCGTCCGAGGTGTCCGCTGCGGGCGTCGCCCCGAAGATGAAGCCGGGGAAGGCGGAGCCGTCGTCAAGCACGAGCGTCGCGCGCGTGCGCTGGGGTTGCTTGGTGGTGTTGTCAGACATGGTTTACGCCTTCTTCGCGTCGTAGGTTTGGGTGCCGCGCAGCCAGGTGCCAACCACGCGGGCGGAAAATTCGATGCCTTCGTACGGGGTGTTGGACGCCTTGGACGCCATCTCATCGCCGTAGGCGGTCCAGGGTGACTGCGGGTCCACCAGCACCAGGTTGGCCGGCTCACCGACGTTGATCGGTCGGCCCTGATCTTCAAGCCTCAGGATCTCAGCCGGACGCTCGCTCATGACCTTGGCCACGAAGCGCCAATCGGCCTCGCCCGTCTCCACGAAGATGCGGTGGACCACGGCAAGCGAAGTCTCCAGGCCGAGCATGCCGGGCTTGGCGTGTTCGAACTCCACGCACTTGTCCTCGGAGCCGTGCGGGGCGTGGTCGGTGGCGACTACGTCGACGGTGCCGTCGAGAAGCGCCTGCTTGAGCGCTTCGGCGTCCCGGGCCTCGCGCAACGGCGGGTTCACGCGGAACAGGCCGTCGTACGTCGCGAGCTTCTCGTCGGTGAGCATGAGGTGGTGCGGGGTGACCTCGGCGGTGACGTCGATGCCCTGGTTCTTGGCAAAGCGCAGAAGCTCCACGGTGCCCTCAGTGGAGGCGTGGCACAGGTGGTAGCGGCCGCCGTAGTCGCGAGTCATGATCGCGTCGCGCGCCACAATGGACTCCTCCGCCACGCGCGGCCAACCGCGCAGGCCCAGACGTGCGGCCTGCTCGCCCTCGTGGGCGACGGAGCCTTCGGTCATGCGGTGGTCCTCGGCGTGCTGCGCGAGGACCACATCGTGCGCCTTGGCGTACTCGATGGCGCGGCGCATCAGCTGCGGGTCGTTGACGCACTTGCCGTCGTCGGAGAACATGCGCACGCCGCTGCGGGACATCAGCCCGATCTCGGTGAGCTGCTCACCCTTCAACCCCTGGGAAATGGAGCCGACCGGGTAAACGTCGCACTTGCCGTACTCCTGGCCCTTGTTCCACACCGCCTCAGCGAGGAACGGCTGGTCGATCACTGGGGAGGTGTTAGCCATGGTGAACACGGCGGTAAACCCGCCCTTCGCCGCGGCGTCGGATCCGGTAGCGATGGTTTCGGTGTCCTCGCGGCCCGGCTCGCGCAGGTGCACGTGCATGTCCACCAGGCCCGGCAGCAAGACGTTGCCGCCGCAGTCCACGACCTCGTCAGCGTCGTCGAAGGGGTTCTCCCCGACCGCGTCGATCACGCCGTCGGTGACATCGATGAGAATGTTGGTCACGTCCTCGCCGTACGGGCGGACGTTGTTCAAAGCGAGCGTGGTCACTTGATGGCTCCTTCCTCAGCGTTGCCCCGCTCGTCAGAGCTGGCCAGCAGGGTAAACAGCACGGCCATGCGGGTGTAGACACCGTTGGAGACCTGGCCCAGCACCACGGCGTTGTCGCGGTCCGCGACGTCGAAGTTGATTTCCATGCCGCGCAGCATCGGTCCCGGGTGCATGATCAGCGCCGAGTCCTTCATGCGGTTCGCGCGGTCCTTGCTCAGCCCGTACAGGGTGGCGTACTCGCGGTGCGACGGGAAGAAACCGCCGTGCATGCGCTCAGCCTGCACGCGCAGCATCATCACCACGTCCGCCTGCTCGACCTCGGCGTCGAAGTCGTGTGAGACGCGCGCCGGCCAGTACTGCACTCCGGTGGGCAGCAGCGTCGGCGGTGCCACCAGCACAACCTCGGCGCCGAGGGTGTGCAGCAGGTCCACGTTGGAGCGCGCCACGCGCGAGTGCAGGATGTCTCCGACGATGAGCACGGTCTTTCCCGCCACGTCGCCGATGTGCTGGCGCATGGTCACCGCGTCCAAAAGTGCCTGGGTGGGGTGCTGGTGCTGGCCGTCGCCAGCGTTGATGATGCTGGTTTCCGGCAGCCACTTGCGCAACAGCGATGATGCGCCCGAGGCCGGGTGGCGCATGATGATCGCGTCTGCACCGATCGCCTCAAGGGTCGCGGCGGTGTCTTTGAGCGACTCGCCCTTCTTCACCGACGACGAGGATGCGGACAGGTTGATCACGTCCGCGCTCATCCATTTGCCCGCGGTCTCAAACGATGACCGGGTGCGGGTGGAGTTTTCGTAAAACAGGGTCATCACCGTGCGGCCCCGCAGGGTGGGCAGCTTCTTAATCTGGCGGCCGTCCAGCGCTTCGCGGAAACGGTCCGCCTCGTCCATCAGGCCGACAATTTCCTCGCGGGACAGATCCGCGATGTCGATCAGGTGCTTCATTTCGTGCCTCCCTCTGCAGGCCTGGCCAGGGTGACCCGGTCCTCGTTGTCGAGCGGCTTCAGCGACACGGTGACGTCCTCGTCCTTCGAGGTCGGAATATTTTTGCCCACGTAGTCGGCGCGGATGGGCAGTTCTCTGTGGCCGCGGTCCACCAGTACCGCCAGCTGAATAACTGCGGGGCGGCCGATGTCGCGCAAAGAATCCAGCGCCGCGCGGATGGTGCGGCCGGAGTACAGCACGTCGTCGACCAGGATCACCACCGCCCCGTCGATATCTACCGGGATATTGGTGGGCCGCAGCGCGCGGTGGGGACGGTTGCGCAAATCATCGCGGTACAGCGTCGTGTCCAGGCTGCCCACGGGGATTTCCACCCCGGAAAATTCTTCAACGGCTACTGCAATTTGCTGCGCCAGCGGCACTCCCCCGGACGGAATTCCCAACAGCAGAACCTGTGGGCTGGTCTCATCGTCCAACGCCGTTTTCTCAATAATCTGATGCGCGATGCGTGCAACAGTGCGGCCGACGTCTTGAGCGTTCAGCAACTCGACGGTCGACCGTTCGTTCTCACTCATCGAACCTCCTTCCCCGCCTCACAGTGCGGAATTTAAAGGATTTCGAACCGACCCCACTTGCCGGGGCCGTGTGTAGTCTTGGGACCGCGTTTCACCTTAGCACCTGCATGCAGAAGCCGGGAAGGATTCCATGGGCATCCGCGCTGAGTACACCCTGCCCTTCGACCGCGACACCGTGTGGCGCTGGCACACCCGCCTGGGCGCCGCCACCCGCCTCACCCCCGGGTTCCTGCCGATGCGGGTGCAAAGCGAAGCGGCGTCGATACGCAATGGCACCACCGTGTTCCGCCTCCCTGCCGGATGCTGCTCCGAAGACCGTGGCCATGACAGGCTCCAGCGGCCTCGTCGGCACCCACCTGCGCGCGCAACTGACCACCGCCGGGCACACCGTGATCCCGCTGGTGCGCGGATCAGCGGGCCTGGGCGAGCGGCATTGGGACATGGACGATCCGGCACCTGACCTGCTGCGCGGCGTCGACGGGGTGATCCACCTCGCGGGCGAGACCATCATGGGCCGGTTCACCGAGGAAAAGAAGCGCAAAATCCGCGACTCGCGTGTGGAACCCACCCGCAAGCTCGCCCGCTTGGCCGCGGACTCCGGCGTGGACGTCTTCGTCGACGCCTCCGCGGTCGGCTACTACGGCACCGATGCAGGCAGCGTGCCTCGCACCGAAGCTGACGGGCCCGGCGAGGGGTTCTTAGCCGAGGTCTGCGAGGCATGGGAAGAGGCGGCCCGCGTCGAGGGGTTGCGCAGCGTGCACATCCGCACCGGGCTGGCGCTTTCCAGCGCGGGCGGATTGCTGCCGGTGCTCAAGGCCAGCGTCAACGCGGGGCTCTCCGCGCGGTTCGGGTGCGGGGATCTTTGGATGAGCTGGGTGGCGTTGGACGACCTCACCGATTTCTACGTGCGCGCGCTAATAGACGACACGGTCTCCGGGCCCGTCAACGCTACCGCCCCGGAACCTGTGACCAACGCCGAGATGTCCTCCACTCTCGCGCGTTTGCTGCGCCGGCCGGACGTGTTTTCCATCCCGACGTTCGGCCCGAAACTGCTACTGGGTGAAGAAGGCGCGCACGAGCTCGCACTGGCCGACCAACGGGTCCTGCCCACTGTGGCCGCCGAGCGCGGCTGGAAGCTGCGCTACCCGACCCTCGACGCCGCCCTGCGCCACGAGTTGGGCCGCGAGCAGCTGCTAGTCTCGCAGGCGTGACTACAGATCAAACCGAAGAGCCCGTCCAGCCGAGCGAGCACCCAGAACGCAACGTGACCGAGAAGGTCACGCCTGAGGCCGTCGCCGCGATCTTCGAGGAGGAAAACCTCGAGTACCGCATCGAAGACCAGGTGGTGCGCTCCGGCTTCATCAACGCCGCCATCGTGGTCGCCATCGACGGCGACCACCTCGTGTTCGAGGCGCTGTGGCGCGGAGAGTTCCCCCGCGAGATGGCGCCGAAAGTGCTCTACGCCTGCAACGAACACAACCAAACGCACTTCGCGCCCACCCTGCGCTTCTTCGAACGCGGCGAGGAGCAGCTGGCCATCAGCGCCATCCGCGCGATGCGTATCGCCGACGGCGCGTCGTTCAACCAGCTTGGCGCCTTCATCGTCAGCTCTATCGACGCCACCTTGCAGGCCTTCGACTTTTTGAAGAACACTTTCCCCACCGTTGTCACCTGGGAGGAGCCGCAGTAATGAGCAACGCAACGCTCGTCACCATCGACCGCGTAATCAAGGCCATGGCCGGCCACGACGTGGAGGTCGCCGACGACCCCTCAGGCCGCGCGGGCCACGCCAACGTCAACGGCTACAACCTTCTTTTCGTGCTGCTGGATTCCGTGCTCATCGTCCGCGCGGACTCCGTCACCGACACACCAGCCGACGACCCGGACGCCACCTTGTACCTGGCGGCGAACCAGGTCAACAGCTCCTACCTGGATGCCCGCGCGCTCGTGGTCAACCGCACCGAGAACCTCGTCGTGCGCACCGAGTCCGAAATCCAGGTAGGCGCAGGGCTTGCGGACGACCAGCTCTCCAACGCGCTCAAGGCCGCCGTCGACGGCGTGCTGGCCACCCAGGACGCGATGCGCGCCCTGGTCAGCGAAATCCAGAAGCAGGCCGAAGCCGCAGGCGTCTCCCCCGCAGACGCCGACACAGACTCCGCCGACTAAGAGTTCTCCAGGCGCTCCAGCTCAACCTCGGGGTCAAAGTCGGCGGCAGGCCACTCGAGGTTGAGCGACTTTAGTGCGTCGAAAAGCAATGCCTTGACCACCGTGCGGCAGTACTTCTTGTTGTCGGACGGGATGCAGTACCACGGCGCGACCTCGGTAGACGTGCGCGTCATGGCGATCTGGTAGGCGGCCATGAACTGGCTCCACAGCTTGCGGTCGTCTATGTCGCTCGCGTTGTACTTCCAGTGCTTGTCCGCCCGCTCGATGCGCTCTTTGAGGTTTTCCGCCTGGAACTCGCGCGAGATGTGGGGCATCACCTTGATGATCTTCGTGCCGTTGGCGGCCAGCTCGTTTTCGAACTCCACGATCGCGCCGTAGCGGCGCTCAATCTCCTCCGGCGGCGCCATTTGCTTCACCCGCTGCACCAGCACGTCCTCGTAGTGCGAACGGTCGAATACCGCGATCTGTCCCGGCTTGGGCAGGTGTGGAGTAAAGCGCCACAAGAAGTCGTGCGCCGCCTCCTCCTCCGTCGGCCGCCCGAAGCCCTGGACGTGCACGCCCTGCAAGTCCATGGTCGCGCCGATAACGTGGCGAACAATACCGCCTTTGCCGGCGGTGTCCATGCCTTGGAGCACCAGCAGAATCGAACCGGCGTTGTCGTTTCCGGCGCGGCCGTTGGCGAAGAGCATCTCCTGCAGCTCGTCCAGGTCGTCGTCGTAGTCGTTGAAGGCGTCGTCCACGTCCGAGACGTCTGGTGTGGCGGCCGGGTCCACATCCGCGAGCTGGAAATCGGGGCCCACGAAAAACTGCTTGGCTTCCTCGATGGTGAGTTTCGACATGTCGTTTCCTTTCGGTGGTGTTCGCCCTGAAAGTCGAGTGAAGGAGGTCGAGAATACCGCGCAATAGGCGCGTACTCGACCTCCTTCGCTCGACCTTTTCTGGATCCTAGGTGCGAGGTTCCTCCGCCGCGGGATCCCCAGCCTCCAAGTCCTCGGTGGACTCGGCGATCTCGTGGGCCGTGGCTGCGTCGGTGTCCTCCGACTGCTCCAGCCCGGGGTCCTCCGAGTGCTCATCGGCGGGGACACTCTCGTCCTCTACCGGGTAGGCGTCTTCCGCCCCCTCGCCGGCGAACGGCGAGTTGGATGCTGCGCGCTGGGCGATGCCGTCGAGCACGACGTTGATGTACGGCGCTGCCTGGGCCCCGGAGTACTCCGCGGCCATCTCCACGCCCTCGGCGATGGACACGGGTGCGTCCACCTCGTCGTTGAAGAGAATCTCCCACGCGGCAACACGCAGAATCTGTCGGTCAACGGCGGGCAGGCGGAACAGCTCCCAGTCCTCGGAGAGGTGGCGCTCGATCGCGTCGTCGAGATCGTCCAGCTTCTCCGCGGCTCCCGCGACAATGTTGCGGGTGTAGTCCGCTACCGGCGCGACGGCGTTGAGCGGGTTCTGCGACAGCTGCGCACGGTCCTCAACGATGGCGACGGGGTCGACGTCGCGGGTTTCCGCCTCAAAAAGAATGTCTACTGCCCGGCGGCGCGCACGGTAGCGCGCGCCGTGTCGTTTGTAATCGGGCATTAGTTGTTCACGCGAGACAGGTACTCGCCGGTGCGGGTGTCCACCTTGACCACGTTGCCGGTCTCCAAAAACAGCGGCACCTGGATCTCGGCACCGGTCTCGAGGGTGGCCGGCTTGGTGCCGCCGGAGGAGCGGTCGCCCTGCAGGCCCGGCTCGGTGTGGTCGATCTTCAGGTCCACAGAGATCGGCAGCTCCGCAAAGAGCGCGTCGCCCTCGTGGAAGGACACCTGCACGCGCATGTTCTCCAGCAGGAAACGGGCTGCATCGCCGAACTTCTCCGCCGGCAGCTCGAACTGCTCGAAGGTCTTGTCGTCCATGACAACGTAGTTGGTGCCGTCGTTGTACAGGTAGGTCATGTCGCGGCGGTCCACGGTCGCGGTCTCCACCTTCACGCCCGCGTTCCAGGTCTTCTCCACGGTCTTGCCCGAAACGACATCCTTGAGCTTGGTGCGCACGAACGCCGGACCCTTACCCGGCTTCACGTGCTGGAATTCGACAATCTGCTGCAGCTTGCCTTCGTTCTTCAGCACCAGGCCGTTCTTAAAATCGGCGGTAGTTGCCATCTTGAGTACCTTCCTCCTGGGAGTATCGGGGCGTGTACAAACACAGCAATGTTACAGCACCGTCAGTTCCTTGGTGTACTCCGTGATCACCTTCGGCGCCGCCGAGGTGATGATGAGGGTGTCCTCGATGCGCACGCCCGCCTTGCCCGGGATGTAGATCCCTGGCTCGATAGTTAACGTCATGCCCTCTTCGAGCACCCCTGTGCCGGTCTTCGCGGCGCTGGGAGCCTCGTGCACATCTAGGCCCACACCGTGGCCGGTGGAGTGCACGAAGTACTCGCCGTAGCCGGCTTCTGCAATCACGTCGCGGCAGGCCTTGTCCACGTCCACAAGCTTTGCCCCCGGCACCGCGGCCTTCACTCCCGCCAGCTGGGCGGCGAGGGTCACCTCGTAGATCTCGCGCTCAAGCTCGCCAATCTGACCGATCGAGAACGTGCGCGTCATGTCCGAGTTGAAGCCGAGTCGGTGCATGCCGAAATCGATGGTGACTAGGTCACCGTCCGCAATGACACGGTCGCCCGCGCTGTGGTGCGGCTTCGCCGAGTTCGGCCCAGAGGCGACGATGGTGTCGAAGCTGACGCGCTCCGCGCCGAGGACCCGCATGCGGTACTCCAGGTCCGCAGCCACCTCCCGCTCGGTGCGGCCAGCGCGGAGCTGACCGGCCTGCAGCAGTCCATCGAGCGCCTCGACCGTCAGCTCCGCCGCCTCCGTCAAGCGTTTGAGCTCCAGGTTGTCTTTGGTTAAGCGGATGTCCTCGATCACCCCGCTGACCGGCACTAGGGTGACGCCCTCGGGGCAGGCCTCGCGCAGCCTTTCCAGCTGGGCTACCGAAACATAGTCGGCCTCGAAACCCACGCGGTGGCCTTCGGCGGCCTTGGACAGCATGGCGACGCCAACGTTGCGCTCAATTGTGGCCTCGATGTCCGGCACCTCTTCGCCAATCTGGGTGGTGTAGCGCCCGTCGGTAGCAATGGCGGCGGTGCGGTCCTTCGACACCAGCATGGCGCCGTTCGAGCCAGAAAAGCCCGAAAGGTAGCGCACATGTGTCAGGTGCGTGACCAGCATGTCGTCGATGCGGCGCTCCGCCAGCTTCGTGGACAGTTTGCGGCGGCGGTCTTCAAATCGGGTGTCTGCCAGTGCCATCAGAGCCTCCTTGCGTAGTAGTCGAGCGCGAGCCGGTAGCCGTCCACCCCCAACCCGGCGATGACGCCTTCGGCGATCGGCGAAAGGTAGGAGTGCACCCTAAACGGCTCGCGTGCGTGCACGTTGGAAATGTGCACCTCGATAAAGCCGTGGTGATCTTTCAGTTCTACCAGCGCGTCACGCAGCGCGACGGAGGTATGGGTAAATCCGCCGGGGTTGATTACCACGGCCCACCCGTTGTCCGCCGCCTCGTGCACCCAGTCGATCAATTCGCCCTCGTGGTTGGACTGGCGGCACTCCACCTCCAAGCCGAGCTCGCCGCCGCGATCAAGCAAACGCTTCTCGACGTCCGCCAGCGTCACCGACCCGTAGATCTCCGGCTGCCGCTTGCCCAGCCTGTTCAAGTTCGGCCCGTTGAGCACCAAAATCTTCATCGTCACTCCGAAATCGCATCAAAGGCGGCACGCATCTCGTCCGCCGTCGCATCCTCGAGCCGGGTGCAAGAGCCCAACCCGTCGAGAACGACGAAGCGGATGCGGCCGTCACGGTTTTTCTTGTCCAACAGCATTGCGTCGTGCAGCTCGTCGAATGCACCCGCCTCGTAGCGGGTGGGAAGACCGGCTGTGGTCAGGATTTCTTCGTGGAGGGCGACCAACGGTGCGTCGATAAGCTTCCTGCCCAATGCCAGGTGAGCCACAAACATCATGCCCACCGCAACCGCGTTGCCGTGCCGCCAAGAGTAGTTTTCGCGGCGCTCGATGGCGTGGCCGAGCGTGTGGCCGTAGTTGAGAATTTCGCGCAGACCGGACTCCTTCAGGTCCTGGCCGACAACGCTCGCCTTCACCGCCACGGAACGCTCCACCAACTCTGGCCAGTGCTTATCGGCACCGTCCTGGTAGAGCTCGAGGATGCGCGGGTCCGCGATAAAGCCAGTTTTGATCAGCTCCGCAGAGCCGGAGACGACCTCCGCTTCCGGGAGGGTGTCGATGCGGGCGAGGTCGATGAAGACGCTGTCTGGCTCGTGGAACGCGCCGACGAGGTTTTTGCCGGCGGAAGTGTTGATTCCGGTCTTGCCGCCGACGGCCGCGTCCACCATGGCCAGCAGCGTGGTGGGCACCTGCACGACCTTGATGCCGCGCATCCACGTCGCCGCGGCGAAGCCTGCGAGATCCGTCACCGCGCCGCCGCCGAGGCCGACCACCACATCCTGGCGGGAAAAACCGCGCTCACCGAGCGTATCCCAGAGATTGGAAAGGACCGCCAGGTCTTTGCCGGCTTCCGCGTCTGGCACGCAGACCGTCACCGGCTGCACTCCGCCGGCATCAAGCGTGCGGGCGAGTTGCACTGCCGCTTCTGCTAGTGGCGCCTGGTGCACGATGAGCGCCCGGCGGGCGCCGATGCGTGCGACACGCTGGGCAGCCTGGTCCACATTGTCGCGCTCTATATGGATGGAGTACGGGTTTTGGCCCGTGACCTCAACTACGGCCATGCGTCTCGCCTTTCTGATGAGTTAGACCACGTTAATCCACGTCGATGAACCCGAGGATTTCCGCCACCACACGCTGGGGCGGGCGTTCGTCCGTGCGCACGCGGAAGCTGGAGACTTCGCGGTACAACGGCTCGCGCTGCTTCATCAGGTCGCGGTACCGCTGCTCCCGGTCGTCGCCGTCAAGCACGGGACGCGACGCGTCCTCAGCAGTACGGCGGATGCCCTCCTCCGCGGTGACGTCTATCCACACAACGGTGTGGCGCTGCAGTAGCGTGCGCACCTGCTCGGAGACAACCGCACCGCCGCCGAGGCTGACTACCCCGCCGGTGGCGAGCGCGCGGGCGACGTAGCCGACCTCAAGCTCGCGGAAAGCTTCCTCGCCCAGCTGCGCGTACACCTCGCCGCAGGCCTTGCCCTCGCCTTGCTCGATCAGCACGTCGGAGTCCACGATGGGCAGGTTCAACGCGCTGGCGATGCGGCGGCCAATGGTGGACTTTCCGGCCCCCGGCATGCCAACCAGCACGACCCGCGGTGCGGCGTTCACCATCGTCGGCGCCGCAGCGACAAGTTCGGTCGCGCTAGGCGCGTCCTCCTCGTCAAACGGCGTCGACCCCTTCTCGCTTTCCGCAGGTTCCGGGGCAAGTTCATCCACCAAGTCGTTCACGATATCTACCGGGGCTCCCCCGGCCTGGGTGGTCATGCCATGTCCTCCTCTTGGGCAAACGTGAGCCGGTCCGCAGCGTACGCGCGGTAGGCCTCCACGTTGCGCCGCACCTCGTCCACAGTATCGCCACCGAACTTCTCGGACACGGCTTGCGCCAAAACCAACGCGACCATCGCCTCGGCGACCACACCGCCAGCGGGCACCGCGCACACATCCGAGCGCTGGTGGATGCCGGTCGCGGCCTCGCCGGTGGACATATCGACGGTCTGCAGCGCGCGCGGAACCGTCGAGATCGGTTTCATCGCCGCACGCAGACGCAACTGCTCGCCGTTGGTCATGCCTCCCTCGAGGCCGCCTGCGCGGTTAGTGGAGCGTTCGATGCCGTCGGCGCCCCGCACCATCTCGTCGTGCGCCTGGGAGCCACGGCGGCGCGCTTCCTCAAAACCGTCGCCGACCTCGACGCCCTTCACCGACTGGATCCCCATCAGCGCGCCAGCCAGGCGCGCGTCCAGGCGACGCTCGCCGGAGACATGCGAGCCCAGGCCGACGGGCAGCCCGTCCACGATCACCTCGACAATGCCGCCGAGGGTGTCGCCGTCCTTCTTCGCCGCCTCGATGCGGGCCACCATGTCCGCTTCCGCGTTCTTGTCGTAGGCGCGCACCGGGGAGGCGTCGATAGCCTCGATGTCTTTGAAACTCGGGTGCGGGCCCGCGTACGGTGCGGACTCGCCGATGGAGATCACGTGCGAGAACACCTCGACACCCAACGTTTCGCGCAGGAAGCTGCGGGCCACCGTCGCCGCAGCCACACGCGCGGCAGTCTCGCGCGCAGACGAGCGTTCGAGCACCGGACGCGCGGAGTCAAAGCCGTACTTAATCATGCCGGCAAAGTCCGCGTGGCCCGGGCGCGGGCGGGTCAGCGACGCTCCGCGCCCGGACGCCATCGCTTTCGCCACATCAGGGTCCTGCATGTCCACGGGCTCCGCCGACATGATCGTGGTCCACTTCGGCCACTCCGTGTTGCCGATCTGGATGGCAATGGGGCTGCCGATTGAAGTGCCGTGCACCACTCCGGTGAGGAGGGTGAGCTCATCGGCTTCAAACTTCATGCGCGCGCCACGCCCATAGCCGAGGCGGCGTCGCGCCAATTGATGGGCAATCTCGTCTTTGCGCACCGGCAGACCCGCCGGCGCATTTTCCACCAGCGCAATGAGGGCTTGGCCGTGCGACTCACCGGCCGTTGTCCAAC
This sequence comes from Corynebacterium pilbarense, assembly GCF_026930265.1. Lineage (NCBI taxonomy): Bacteria > Bacillati > Actinomycetota > Actinomycetes > Mycobacteriales > Corynebacteriaceae > Corynebacterium > Corynebacterium pilbarense. The sequence continues at coordinate 208,626 of NZ_JANRML010000001.1, read as the reverse complement.
GAAGCATGGCGACATTCTTGCACAAGCACTGCGCGCATCTGCCTTCAAACCCCCGAATACATACACAAAAAAGGAAACAGCACCCACAGCGCGCAGAGCATCGACGGGCCATGCGGCACAGAACGTTTCCGAAACACCACCGCCACTCCTACGGTGAAGAGACCTGATAGCCCAAACCCGGCAACGACTCCAAGGGGCCCACCGACCGCCGCGCAAGCCACGCCGAGCGGGACTGCGAGCTTGATGTCTCCCCCACCGATGCCCCGGCCCACCAGCAGATACCACCCCGGCCACAGCAGCCCCCACGCCAGGGACGGTTCCCACAAGCAGGCGGCCAAAGCTGCGACCATGGGCGGCCCCGTCAGCGCATCCGGCAGCCTGCGCTCGCGGATGTCAAAGACACACAGCAGCGCCGACCATGCAAGAAAAACTGCCCCTGCCGCATAGGCGGCGAATCCCCCAATCCCCACGCCGGTGAGGTTAGTGGGTCTGCTCCCAGTGGCGCAACAGCGCCTCACGCATCTCCGCCCGTGGAGCAGCAATGCCAGTGAACTGCTCGAACTGGGCGTACGACTGCCCCGCCAGCATGGACAGCCCACCCACCACCGGGTAGCCGTTCGAGGCGGCGCTCACGGCCAACGACGTCGGCCACGGGTTGTAAATCACGTCGAACACCGGAGCATGCCCAAGTGCCTTGGCATGTTGTTCCAGTGCATCCGCGGGAACGGTGGAGGCGACAACGTCCGCTTCCAAAGCAGCCGCTTCAAGGTCGGCGTCGAAGGTGCAGAAGGACACGTCCATGCCCTGTGCCAGTTCCACGTGCTCCGCTGCGCGGTCCGAGCGGTTGACCACGGTCACCTGCTCGCATCCGATCTCGCGCAACGCCCACATCACGGCTCGAGCTGTACCGCCCGCACCGACCAGAACTGCGCGCTTTGCCGGGGTCGTCTCTCCCAGCAGCTCCTGCAGCGCCACCAGGGCACCTTCGCAATCGGTGTTGTCGGCGCGCCAGCCGCCGTCGATACGCGTGAGCGTGTTCGCGGAACCAATCTGCTGCGCACGCTCGGTGACCTCGTCCGCGAAGTCCAGCGCCGCGAACTTACATGGCATGGTCACCGAGAAACCGCGGAACGTCTCGTCCGCCTCCCCCACAATGCCTGGCAGGTCGTCCGCTTCGCAGAGGATGCGGGTGTACTCCCAGCCGTCCAAGCCCAACGCCTGATACCCGGCGCTGTGCAGCACCGGGGAGAGCGAGTGCTCGATCGGCGAGCCGAGGACCGCGGCGCGGTGCGTGGCTTCCATGGGTTAGCGCTGCGAATCCAGCACGCCAGAATCCACCGCACGCTGGGTGTCGTCAAGGTGCTGCTCGAACGTGTCGTTGAAAATGGTCGTGCCGTCCTTGTCCACGGTGACGAAGAACAGCCAGTTGCCTTCGGCCGGGTGCTCCATCGCCTCGATGGCCTCGATGGACGGAGAAGCAATCGGGGTCTGCGGCAGGCCGTCCATGGCGTAGGTGTTCCACGGGGTGACCCGTCCGCGGTCCTCGTCGGTGGTGGCAACCTCAACGGAAGGCAGGCCGTAGTTCACCGTCGAGTCGAATTCCAGGCGCATCGGCTCGTCCAGACGGTTCAGGATCACTCGGGCGACCTTGTCGAACTCGCCAGCCGGAGCCTCGCGCTCGACCAAGGACGCTGCCGTGAGCAGCTCGTACGGGGTCAGGCCAATCGCCTTGGCACGGCCGACAATGTCGGTGGACTCGTACTGCTTGGCAGAGCGCGTGATCAGATCGGTGAGGATCTCCTCGGCGCTCGCGTGCGGGTCGATGATGTACTCGCCCGGGGCGATGAGGCCTTCGAGCCGCTTCGCGTCGCCAGCCCGGCCGGCAACGGTCTCGCGGGCCCATTCAGGAACACCAAGGGCCTCTGGATCCGCTTCCGCGGCAACCTTGTTCAGCTCTTCCAGTTTCACGCAGTCCGGCCCCGGTTCCTCGCCGCAGGCGGACTGCTGAATCATGGTCAAAATTCCGAAGCGCTTCTGTCCGCCGAGGATATTGATGTCCATCAAGGTGGCCCCGCCGTAGACCTGCAACGGAGTAATGCGCTGCTGCGGATCCAAAAGCGCGTCCACCGCGGAGTCGGCGCTCATCTCTCCCTGCAGGCGGTAGAAGCCCGGCTGGATATTGTCGGCGTTCGCGTTGTTTGCCGCGGCAGTTTGGAACGCGTTGTCGGAGGCGACAATGCCGCGTTCCTCCAGCTCGGGGCCAAGCGCGGAAAGGCTTGCGCCTTCCTTGATCTGCACTACCTGCTCTTCGCCGTTGCCTGTGCCCTCGAAGTCGGACACGTTGTTGCCGCGGGCGATGGCAATCCAGGCGATCAGGCCGATGATCAGCAGGAGCGAAGTAACCAGCACCGCGGTGCTTCGTGTGCGCCGCATGGCGGCTTGTCGTGGGGTCACGGTTAATTCTCCTTGAGGTAGTTTTTACGGCCGTCCAGCCATGATTGCAGAATCTCTACCGCCGCCGCTTGGTCGATCACGGCGCGCGCGTCCTTTTCCCGCACACCGGAGGCACGCAGCGCCTGGGTGGCGGCGACCGTGGTCAGCCGCTCGTCCGCCATCTTCACAGGCACGTCGCTGCGGCGCTTGATGCGGAAGGCTATTTCCTTTGCGTGCTTGACGCTCTTAGAGCCGTCGCCGTTGAGGTTCGACGGCAGGCCGACGACAACTTCCACGGCTTCAAACTCGTCGATAAGCTCAAGCAAACGCTCGATGTCCTCGCCGTCGCGGTCTTTGAATCCGGTGACCCGGCGAACCGTTTCCACCGGGGTGGCAAGCGTCGCGTCCTGGTCGGAGGAGGCCACACCGATGCGGACGGTGCCCACATCAATGCCGATGCGGCGCCCTTTCCCCGGGTCGTTGAGCCCCGGGGTGTCTGGCTGCACCTTCATCCGTGTGTCCTTTCCACCTTCGGCGCCTACGGGAACAGGCCGGTTAACGGCTGGGCGGTCAACTGGCCTCGGTTAAACCTAACCGTTTCCTGGGGAACCGGCGGGGTGCCGCCTCGGCGTGTCACGCATTACATCGCTGTCTACTCCGCGAGCGATTCACGCACCGCGCGCAGCGCATCCTCGATTCCGGCCGGGTTCGCACCGGTGCCCTGCGCCAGGTCAGGCTTGCCGCCGCCCTTACCGTCGACGTACTGCCCGATCAGCTTCACCAGGTCGCCAGCCTTCACACCGGACTGCACAGCCTGCTGCGTTGCGGCAGCGGCCAGGGAGACCTTGCCGTCCACCTGGGACAGCAGCACGATCACAGCGTCTTCTGCCTGGAGCTTGCCGCGCAAATCGTTGGCGATCGTGCGCAGGTCACCGGTGTTGATGCCTTCGGGCAGCTGCTTTGCGACGACACGGTGCTCGCCCACCGTCTGCGCCTCATCCGCCAAGTTGGCGGTGGATGCCAAAAGCTGCTGGCGGTGCAGGTTCGCAATTTCCTTTTCTGCCGCGCGCAGACGCTCGCTGAGCTGGGCGATGCGGTCCGGCAGCTCCTCGGTCGGCGCCTTCAACTCCGCCGCCAGGCCGGACGCGAGTGCAGCCTCCTTGGACAGGTACTTGAAGGAATCCATGCCGGAGTAGGCCTCAATGCGGCGCGCGCCGGAGCCGACGGAGGACTCGCCGAGGACGGCCACCGGGCCGATCTGGGAGGCGTGCTCGACGTGGGTGCCGCCGCACAGCTCGACGGAGAACGGCCCGCCGATCTCCACCACGCGCACGGTGTCGCCGTAGCTCTCGCCGAACAGCGCCATCGCGCCCATTTCTTTCGCATGGTCCAGAGAGGTCTCGATGGTGTTGACCGCGAAGTCCGCGTCCACCGCCTGGTTGGTGATGGTGGCGATTTCCTGCAGCTGTGCATCCGTGAGCTGGTCGGTGTAGTTGAAGTCGAAGCGCAGGTAACCCGGCTTGTTCAAGGAACCAGCCTGGACTGCGGTGGGGCCGAGCACCTGGCGGATCGCCGCGTGGATCAGGTGGGTCGCGGAGTGCGCCTGTCGCGCGCCGTGGCGCCACGCGCCGTCGACCTCGGCGGTGACGGTGGAGCCTAGATCGAGCCCGCCGTTTTGCACTGTGGCCTTGTGCAGCCACAGCTTCTTGCCCACGCGCTGGACGTCGTTGACGTTGAGGATGGTCTCGCCCATGAGCAGGCGGCCACGATCGGCCATCTGGCCGCCGGACTCGGCGTACATCGGGGTGACATCGAGGATGACCTCGACCTCGTCGCCCTGGGAGACCTCGCCGACCTTTTCGCCGCCGCGCACAAGACCGATCACCTTCGCGTCGTGGGTGAGCTGGTCGTAGCCGACAAACTCGGTCGGGTTCGCATCCACCCACTCGCGGTAGAGCGATTCGTCCACGTTTCGGTGCTTCTTCGCCTTGTTGTCGGCCTTGGCGCGCTCGCGCTGCTCCTGCATCGCAGCGTTGAAGGCGTCCATGTCCACGTCCAGGCCGGCCTCGCGCGCCATCTCGACGGTCAGGTCGATTGGGAAACCGTAGGTGTCGTGCAGCTCGAAGGCCTGCGCACCCGGCAGGACCTTGGCACCGGATGCGGACACGGCGGACGCGGCCTCGTCGAAACGCGAGGTGCCCGCCTCCAGGGTCTTGGAAAACGCCTTCTCCTCGGCCACCGCCACGCGCAGGATGCGCTCGCGGTTGTCCGCGATCTCCGGGAAAGACGGGGTCATGGTGTCCATGATGGTGTTCATCAGCGTCTCCATCACCGGGCCGGTGGCGCCCAGCAGGCACGCGGAGCGGATGATGCGGCGCAACAGGCGGCGCAGGATGTAGCCGCGGCCCTCGTTGGAGGGGGTCACGCCGTCGAGGATGATCATCATGCCGGTGCGCGCGTGGTCGGCGACGACGCGGAAGCGGACATCGTTGTCCTTGTTGCCGGCGTCGTACTTCGCTCCTGTCAGCTCGACAGCGGCGTCAATCACGGGGCGCAGGAGATCGGTCTCGTAGACGTTGTCCACGCCCTGGAGCAGGCAAGCCACACGCTCGATGCCCATGCCGGTATCGATGTTCTTCTGCGGCAGCTCGCCGACGATCTCGAAGTTGCCCTTCTTGTCGCCCTCGCCGCGGATGGACTCCATGAACACGAGGTTCCAGATCTCCATGTAGCGGTTGTCGTCGGCGATCGGGCCGCCCTCGACGCCGTATTCCGGGCCGCGGTCGTAGTAGATCTCAGAGCAGGGGCCGCACGGTCCCGGGATGCCCATGGACCAGAAGTTGTCCTCCATGCCCATGCGCTGGATGCGCTCTTCCGGGATGCCGATCTTGTCGCGCCAGATCGAGGCCGCCTCGTCGTCGTCCAGGTAAACGGTCACCCACAGGCGCTCCGGATCCAGGCCCAGCCCGCCGTCTTCGACAGCGCCAGTGAGCAGGGTCCAGGCGTGCGTGATCGCACCTTCCTTGAAGTACTGGCCAAAGGAGAAGTTGCCGGCCATCTGGAAGAACGTGTTGTGGCGGGTGGTGATGCCCACTTCCTCGATGTCCAGGGTGCGCACACACTTCTGGATGGAGGTGGCGGTGCCGTTTTTGAAATCCGGAGTCTGGTCGCCCAGGAAGTACGGCTTGAACGGCACCATGCCGGCGTTGACGAACAGCAGCGTCGGGTCATCCAGAATCAGCGAGGCGCTCGGCACCGGGGTGTGGCCAGCCTCGACGAAGTGGTTGGTGAACCGCTCTCGGATCTCATGGGTTTGCACGCGTGATTGTCCTTTCAGCAGCGCCGGTTTTTATCCGCGCTTACTCTACCCCGCGCCCGCACGCAGCCCGGTGTCACCGTCCGCGGACGAGGGCACGCAACCTACCGATGAAGTCTTTGATGCGCCGCTCTGCACCATGGTCGGTGGGTTCGTAGTAGACAGCATCTTCGAGACCGTCGGGCATGTACTGCTGCTTAACGACGCCCAAAGGATCATCATGCGGATAGACATATCCCACCGCATTGCCCATGGCCTTCGCGCCTTCGTAGTGCCCGTCGCGCAGGTGCGCCGGCACTGGCGGGGCGTGGCCTGCGCGCACATCCGCCAGCGCCCGGTCGATGGACTGGATCACCGACGGCGACTTCGGCGCCGTGGCCAAGTGGATCGTCGCCTGCGCAAGGGCGAGCCTTCCCTCGGGCATGCCGATGAACTGCACCGCGTTCGCCGCCGCATTGGCGGTCTGTAACGCAGTCGGATCCGCCATGCCAATGTCTTCGGACGCGTGGATGACCAGGCGGCGGGCGATGAACCGCGGGTCCTCTCCCGCCTCAATCATCCGCGCCAGGTAGTGCAGTGCGGCATCCACGTCGGAGCCGCGGATAGATTTGATGAACGCGCTGACGATGTCGTAGTGCTGGTCGCCGTCGCGGTCGTAGCGCACCACCGCACGGTTCACGTTTTCTTTGACGGTGTCGACGGTGATGGTCTCCCCCGGCTGCACCGCCTCGGCCGCGGCTTCCAGATAGGTCAGCGCCCGGCGGGCGTCGCCGCCGGCGAGGAGGACCAGCTGATCCCGTGCGGCGCCGTCAAGCTCGAATTCGCCGCCGAATCCGCGCTCGTCTGCCATCGCCCGGTCCAGCACCCCGCGCAGGTCCTCCTCGTTCAAAGACTCCAGCTTCAGCAGCAGCGAACGCGACAGCAGCGGCGCTACCACGCTGAAGCTTGGATTCTCCGTCGTCGCCGCTACCAGCAGCACGGTGCGGTTTTCCACGGCGGCCAGCAACGCGTCCTGCTGGGTCTTGGAGAACCGGTGCACCTCGTCGATGAACAGCACGGTTTTCTCGCCGCGAATCAGGTCCCGCCGTGCTTCGTCAATTACGGCACGCACTTCCTTCACGCCCGAGGACAGCGCCGACAGGGCGACGAAGTTCTGCCCCATCGCAGACGCGATCAGCGATGCGATGGTGGTCTTGCCGGTGCCCGGCGGGCCGTAGAGGATCACCGAGGCGGCCCCAGAGCCGTCGATAAGCCTGCGCAGCGGCTTGCCTTCGCTGAGCAGGTGACGCTGGCCCGCGATCTCGTCGAGGGTCCGCGGGCGCATGCGCGCGGCCAAAGGGGCAGCTGCCCCTGCCTCGAAAAAGGCGGTGCCGCGGTTTCCCAGCTCACCGCGGCCGTCTTGCCTTGCGGCCGCGGAGAAAAGTCCCTCTTGCTCCACCCAAACCTCTCCTTATCGCAGGCGCTCAGCCAACGTCTGGGCGAAGTGGCTTATCGTTTGGTACGCGGGGTCTTTGCCGGTGCCCGCGAATGCTGCGAGGGACTCGAACGTCTCACGCAAATCCCTGCGCACTAGCGCCTCGTCTGCGGTGAACGGCCCCTTCGAGTACGGACGCAGAACGTCACCGGCATGGTCTGCGGGATGCTCATCTGTCTCTCCGCCCGCCTCAAGCGGCCCGAGGTCAGCCACGTCGAGACCGGCAGCCTCGAAGTCCTCTTTGAGCTTGGCGTCGTGCTCCAACAAATCGGCCGGGCTGACCGGATCCAGCATCGCCACACTGCTCATTGCCCAACCGATAAGGCCTGCAGTGATCCGCGCCTGGAGTGTATCCGGGTGCTCCACGCTGGGCCAGATGCCTCGCACTTCGCTCACCCAAGCGTCAACGAACGCCTCGGTCGCCTCCGCATTAAACGGCTGCGCCGCAAGAAAGACCGGGAAGCGTGCAACCACAAATGCCACATCGAAGGTCACATCCCTGAAGCCTGCCCACTCGTAATCCAAAAAGTGGAAGGAGTTGCCGGTCTGAATGACGTTGTCCGGGGTCAGGTCGAACGGTGTGAACGCGCGCATGCCTCCCCGCAGCAGACGGGTGCGCACGTTTGTGGCCGCGAACCGGACCTCCCCCGGGATCTCGATGCCGGCGTTTTCCAAAAACTCCACGCCGATGCGGATGCGGTGCGACAGCAGGCGATCGCGCAGCAGCTGCAAGTTCGCCGCGTTCTTCCGCGAACGCGTCATGCGCTGGAACAGCACGTTGAACGCGTCCTCGTCGTCCGCGGTGCCGGCATGCATCCTGCCCAGCGCTCGGCCGAGCCGGCGCAGCAGATCCACGTGGGTTTCCGGGTCCGCGTCCTGCAGCAAGTCGGCCAGTGTGCGGCCGTCGCCCAGATCCGAGATGATCAGGATGCGCTGTGCGGTGTCGTAACCCAGCAGCACCGGGCCCGGGCGCACTTCCTCGCTTAACGACGTCGCGAACTGGTACGCCACCGTCTCGCGCAAAAATGCCGCATCCGCCAGCTCGTCACCGGTGGCCGGCGAATGCTTCACCACTACCGAGCGGTGCTGAAAAAACGGGTTGTTGACCACGCGCGCCCGGAACACGTCAGCCAGCCCTGAGCCGTCGAGCCTTTCGACGTCCACAAGCTGCTGCTCGCCGCCATAGCGCTTGGTCAGTATGTCGGCGGCTGCGCGGATGATCTCCTGCGTATCGCCCATCGCTGGCCTACTTCTCGGCGCCTGCCGCCTCGGCCTCGCCGCCCTTGCCCTCGGCATCCTTCTTCGGCTTAAAGTCCACGCCGGTCTCCTTGCGCTGCTCCGCCGGAATCGGTGCCGGGGCATCGGTCAACGGATCCACGCCGCCGCCCGACTTCGGGAAGGCGATGACATCGCGGATGGATTCGAAGCCGCCGAGCAGGGACACGATGCGGTCCCAACCGAAGGCGATGCCGCCGTGCGGCGGGGCGCCGTACTGGAACGCATCCAGCAGGAAGCCGAACTTCTCGTCTGCTTCCTCGTCGGTGATGCCCATGACTTCGAATACGCGCTTTTGCACATCGTGCTCGTGGATACGGATGGAGCCGCCGCCGATCTCGTTGCCGTTGCACACGATGTCGTAGGCGTAGGCGAGCGCCTCGCCCGGGTTCTTTTCGAAGTTGTCCAGGAACTCCGGCTTCGGGGAGGTAAAGGCGTGGTGCACGGCGGTCCACTTGGAATGGCCGAGCGCGACGTCGCCGGAAGCGGTGGCATCGGCGGCCGGCTCAAACAGCGGCGCGTCGACGACCCAGGTAAACGCCCAGTCGCCGTCCTTGATCAGGTCCAGCTTGCGGGCAATCTCGCCGCGGGCTGCTCCCAGCAGCGCACGGGACGCCTTCGTTTCGCCGGCGGCGAAGAAGATGCAGTCGCCCGGCTTTGCGCCGACGTGTTCGGCGATGCCGGCCTTCTCCTCGTCGGTGATGTTCTTGGCCACCGGGCCGGTCAGCTCGCCGTCCTCCTGCACCAGGATGTAGGCAAGACCCTTGGCGCCGCGCTGCTTCGCCCACTCCTGCCACGCATCGAGCTGGCGGCGCGGCTGGGAGGCGCCGCCTTCCATGACCACTGCGCCGACGTACTCGGCCTTGAACACGCGGAAAGTGGTGTCCTTGAAGAACTCGGTGCACTCCACCAGCGGGATGTCGAAGCGCAGGTCCGGCTTGTCAGAGCCGTACTTCTCCATCGCCTCCTTGTAGGTCATGCGCGGGATCGGAGTCTGGATGTCGTAGCCGATCAGCTTCCACAGCTCCACCAGGATCTCTTCGGCGAGCTCGATGATGTCGTCCTGGTCCACGAAGCTGGCCTCAACGTCTAGCTGGGTGAACTCCGGCTGACGGTCCGCACGGAAATCCTCGTCGCGGTAGCAGCGTGCCAGCTGGTAGTAACGCTCCATGCCGGCCACCATGAGTAGCTGCTTGAACAGCTGCGGCGACTGCGGCAGCGCGTACCAGGAGCCCGGCTTCAAACGAGCCGGCACGAGGAAGTCACGCGCGCCCTCCGGGGTGGAGCGCGTCAGCGTCGGGGTTTCAATCTCGGTGAAGTCGTGGTTGTCCAGCACACGGCGCGCTGCCTGGTTCGCCTTCGCGCGCAGACGCATCGCTTTCGCCTGGCGCTCGCGGCGCAGATCCAGGTAGCGGTAGCGCAGGCGAGCTTCCTCGCCGACCTCGCTGGAGGATGCGTCCTCGATCTGGAACGGCAGTGCAGCCGCCTTGTTCAGCACCTTCAGGTCGGTGACGTTGACCTCGATCTCACCGGAGGCGAGGTTCGGGTTCGCGGAGCCTTCCGGGCGCGGCTCAACCGTGCCGGTTACCTGGACAACAAACTCGCTGCGCAGGTCGTGCGCGGCCTCTGCAACCGCGGACTCGCGGAAGACCACCTGGGCCAGCCCGGAGCGGTCGCGCAGGTCGATAAAGATCACGCCGCCATGGTCGCGGCGTCGGGCCACCCAGCCGGTGAGAGTGACAGTTTGGCCTTCGAGTTCTTTATTCAGGTTCCCCGCAAGGTGAGTGCGCAGCACGGTTTCCACGTCCTTCCACGTGATGGCGAATCTAACCTGGCAAAGTTTACCCGGCGCTGTAACGACGCGCGTCCGGCCCCCTGAAGCGCGCTCGATAACTGGACACCTCGTGCGGGACTGGACCGCGGCTAAACCGCCCCAGATCCAACACGTGCCCTAGATATTTGGCACAATTCTGACCATGACTTTCAGAGGCGATTACGCACAGGGCCAAGGCGGCAACGTCAACACCAGCTCCGGCGGTGGCCGCGGAGGCGGCGGCCTGGGCGGCGGCGCGATGATGCTGCTGCCGCTCCTTCTGCGCGGAGGCGGCGGCGGAACCATCATTTTGGTCCTGCTGGCGCTGCTGTACTTCAGCGGTGCGTTCAACGGCATCCTCGGCGGCGGAGGCAACGACTCCCAGTCGCAGTCCCAGGGCGAGTACTCGCTGGAGCACTGCCAGGAGCAGGGTTCCTCCAACGAGTACGACGATTGCCGCGCGGCAGCGACCATCGGATCGCTGAACGCCATTTGGGCCGATGTCCTGCCCACCCAGTCCGAAACCCAGTTCACCAAACCGGAAATGACCCTCTTCAAAGGCAGCGTGAATTCCGGCTGCGGCTACGCAAGCGCTGATACCGGTCCGTTCTACTGCCCGCAGGACGCCACCGCGTACCTGGACGTGAGCTTCTTCGATCAGCTGTCTCAGCTTGGCGGTTCCAACGGCCCGCTTGCGCAGGAGTACGTCACCGCACACGAGTACGGCCACCACATCCAGAACCTCGAGGGCACCCTCGGCTTGAGCGACTACAAGAACCCGGGCGAGGATTCCGCGGCCGTGGCAATCGAGCTGCAGGCCGACTGCTACGCGGGGCTGTGGGCACACCACGCGTCTAAGGGTGAGAACGCAGCACTTGAGCCGATCACCGACGAGCAGCTGCAGCAGGTTCTGCAGTCGGCACAGTCCATCGGTGACGACAACATTCAGAGGCGCTCCGGCGGCGAGGTCGATCCCGATGCGTGGACCCACGGTTCTTCGGAGCAGCGCATGCAGGCCTTCAAGTCCGGCTACGAAACCGGCCAGATGTCGGCCTGCGACACGCTCAACCGCGGCGTGTACAAGAGCTAGACCGCCTCTTATTCGGCCCTCCTTCCAAACGGCACGGCGCTACAGTGGCCGGCATGAGCAATGCTGAGCCCAACCGCGCCGTGCCGTTTCTTGCTGCGTTCAACTCCATCGAGAAATTCCTGCGCACCGAACTCGATGCCAAACGGTCCGATTCTTTTTCGTGGATGGCCCGCCTCGCGGCGAAGAAGGGCATTGTCACACTGGAGCAATCCGAGACGCTGCAGGAGTTCGCCGATCTGCGCAACGCCATCAGCCACGGCGAGTACGACAACTTGCGCCCGATCGCCGAGCCGCTGCCGGAAACCGTCGCTGAGATCGAGCGGATCCGGGATTCCCTGCTCGCACCGACGCTGGCGCTGGACGTGGTTGAGCACCAGCGGGTGGTCACCTTCTCCCCTGACGCCGACATCCACGAGCCGTTGGGGATTATCGCCTCTGAGGGCCTCGCCCAATTCCCGGTCTACGAAGGCGGCGAGTGCGTCGGCCTCCTCACCACCAATGCGATTGCGCGGTGGCTGGCGGCAGAGCTGCGTGACGACGACACTATCGCGGCAGGCACCGTGGCAGATGTGATTGAACACAGCGGCAAGTTGGACCAGCCGATTTTCCTGCCGCGCAACGTCACCGCGGCGGCTGCCGTAGAGGCGCTGAGCACCCCGCTCGAGTCCGGTGCGGTTCCCCGCCTCGCCATCATCACCGAACACGGAAAGCCGACACAGAAGCCTATCTCGGTGCTGGGCGCGACCGACATTCCGGCCCTTGCGCAGGAAACCTAATAAACCCGGTTTCGCTGTGGCGCTGCACACCTTTTCGTGCTGTAGTATCCGCGACATGTCTGCAAACTTTGTAAGCGTTGTCGACCTGTTCAGCATTGGCATCGGCCCGTCTTCCTCCCACACAGTCGGTCCGATGCGCGCCGCCCAAACGTTCATACAAAAACTCGACAGCTTCCCGGCCAAGGTGCTGGTGGAGCTGCGCGGATCTCTCGCGGCCACCGGCGTCGGCCACGGCACCGACCGCGCAGCGCTGCTGGGCCTTGTCGGCTACACCCCGACCACCACGTCGGCTGATGTCGAGCCGAAACCGGGAGAGCCGATTCCCGCCACCGGCAGCATTTCCGGGCCCGCCGGCACCGTCGAATACGTGCTGCGGTTCGACCCTGCTCCTGTGGCGGCGCACCCGAACTGCCTCATCTTCGACGCCTGGGACGCTAACGGCAATGTGCTTGCCGAGCGCGAGGATTACTACTCCGTCGGCGGCGGCTTCATTCAGGACCGCTGGGAGATGGAGGCACACCGCGACGAAACCGGCGTGGCCTCCGCCCGTGAGATTCCGTCGGTGCCCTACCCCTTCAACACCGCAGCGGAGCTCATGCAGCTTTGCGACGAGACCGGCTTGACCATCGCCGAGATCATGCGCGCCAACGAAGAGTCCATCCACGGCCGCGAAAAGCTCGACACCCATTTGGACGCGGTGTGGAACGTGATGCAGGAATGCGTCGCACACGGTTTGAAGACTGAGGGCACCCTGCCCGGTGGGCTGAACGTCAGGCGGCGCGCGAACCGTCTCCACCGCCTGCTCACCGCCGAGTACGAAGCGTCCACTGCCCGCGGGCTGGACGCGATGGAGTGGGTCAACCTCTACGCGCTGGCCGTCAACGAGGAAAACGCCGCGCACGGCCAGGTGGTCACCGCGCCGACGAACGGCGCCGCCGGCATCATCCCCGCGGTGATGCACTACTGCCGCGACTTCACCGACGACTTCTCCACGGAGCGCGCCCGCGACTTCCTGCTTACCGCGGGCGCGGTTGGGTCGATCATCAAGACGAACGCGTCGATCTCTGGTGCCGAGGTGGGCTGCCAGGGCGAGGTCGGCTCGGCGTCGTCTATGGCGGCCGCCGGCATGTGCGCCGCCCTCGGCGGCACGCCTGCCCAGGTCGAAAACGCCGCGGAGATCGCCCTCGAGCACAACCTGGGCCTGACCTGCGACCCCGTCGGCGGGCTGGTGCAGGTGCCGTGCATCGAGCGCAACGCCATCGGCGGCGTGAAGGCCATCAACGCCGCCCGCCTGGCCAAGCTTGGCGACGGCACCAACATTGTCACCCTCGACGACGTGGTGGAGACCATGGCCGCCACCGGCCGCGACATGATGACGCAGTACAAGGAGACGTCCATGGGCGGCCTGGCGGTGCAGCTGGGCCTGCCGGTGAACATCACCGAGTGCTAGAACTTAAGCTCCCGCGCCGGTGACCGCCTGGGTCACCGCCTGCGCCGAAAGCGCCACGGACTCCTGCGAGTGCTCCGCGAGGTTCTTCACCGCCACCTCGCCGGCCTCCAGCTCGCGCTCCCCGAGCACGAGCGCGTACCTCGCGCCGGCGCGGTCGGCGCCCTTCATCGAGCCCTTGAGCCCGCGCTGCCCGTAGGACATGTCGGCGGAGACGCCGGCGGCGCGGAGCTCGTCGATAAGTTTGCTCATCTTCACGCGGGCCTCGTCGCCGATGGCGATGCCAAACACATCCACCCGGTGCGAAGCCTCTTCCAACTCGACGCCCTCAGCCTCAAGGGCGAGGACGGCGCGGTCGACGCCGAGGCCGTAGCCGATGCCGGACAGATCCGGGCCGCCGATCTGGGCCATCAAACCGTCGTAGCGGCCGCCGCCGCCGATGCCGGACTGCGCACCCAGGCCGTCGTGGACGAACTCGAAAGTTGTCTTGGTGTAGTAATCCAGCCCGCGCACCATGCGAGGGTTGATCACGTACGGCACACCGAAGCTGTCCAGAGCCGCGGTGACAGCGTCGAAGTGGGCGCGGCAATCGTCGCAGAGGTGATCCAGCATCAGCGGCGCATCCGCGGTCATCTCGCGGACTTCCTCGCGCTTGTCGTCCAGCACGCGCAGCGGGTTGATCTCCGCGCGCTTGCGGGTTTCATCGTCCAACGGCAGATCGAAGAGGAACTGCTGCAGCTTCTCGCGGTACGCCGGCCGGCAGTTCCTATCGCCCAGGCTGGTCAGCTCAAGGCGGAACCCGCTCAGGCCGATAGCACGGTAGCTACGGTCGGCCAACGCGATGACCTCAGCGTCCAGCAGCGGATCGTCCATGCCAATGGCCTCCACGCCCACCTGCTGCAGCTGGCGGTAACGGCCGGCCTGGGGGCGCTCGTAGCGGAAGAACGGGCCGTAGTAGTTCAGCTTCACCGGCAGGTAACCGCGGTCCATGTTGTGCTCGATAAACGCGCGCATCACGCCGGCAGTGCCCTCCGGGCGCAGCGTGACGGAGCGGCCGCCGCGGTCTTCAAAGGTGTACATCTCCTTGCTCACCACGTCGGTGGATTCGCCCACCCCGCGGGCGAAGAGCGTCGTGTCCTCGAACACCGGCAGCTCGATGTGTTGGTAGCCGGCGATGCGCGCTTGGCGGGCAAACTCGTCGCGCACATGGATAAACGCCGCCGATTGCGGCGGCGCGTAATCCGGCACACCCTTCGGGGCGGAAAGCTTCTGAAACTGGTCGTTCTTGTTCTCGCTCACACCGGGCAAGTCTAGTCCAGCCCTCCCCCGCCCGGAGCGAGTACCCGTTTAGCGGTCCGCGTTGGCCTGGCGCAGATACGGGTTGGTTGCGCGCTCCTGCGCTACCGTCGTAGCGGGGCCGTGGCCGGGTAGCACCTGCAGCTCATCGGCCAGGTCCCACACCGGACCGCGGAGGGACTGACGCATCTGCTCCGGGTCCGAAACCCGCAGGTCCGTACGGCCGATAGACCCGCGGAACAGCACGTCACCAGAGAAGACCACCTCGTCTGCAACAAGCATCACGCAGCCCGGCGAGTGCCCCGGTGCGTGCACGACGCGCAACTCCACGCCCGCGACTTGCAGCGCTTGCCCATCCTCGAGCGGCGTGGGGTTTTCTATTGGGGGCATGGCGGAGGCGTCGTAAAGCTGGCGTGCCTGCTCGCTGACTCCCTCACCTCGCAGCAGCATGAACGCGTCCGCGGGGTGGATAAATGTCTCCACCCCGAACGCTGCGGCATCGCGGATGTGGTCAATGTGGCCGTGTGTGAGCACCACCGCCTCGACGGTCAGCCCCTGCTCCTGCGCGAGCTGGCTGACCGCCTCGTGCGCGCCCAGCCCCGGGTCGATCACAAACGCGCGATCCCCATGAGCTACGACATAGCAGTTGGTTTGAAAGGGTCCTGCGGCGAAACCGGCGATTCTCATGCTGGCCACTATATCGGTGCTGCTAGGCTTTCTAGCCGTTCAAGGGGCGGATGCTTAACGACGTCCAGCTCCGCCCATCCCAACAAATTGGCGAGGTGTAAACCCCAGTGGCATCGAACGAACAGCGTGGCAAAGAAGCCCTGTCCCACCTGAAAAGCGAGCTGGATTCGCGCGACCGCAAAGAAAAGTCCCGCCCGTGGTCGGTGGCGGCAATCTCCGCGGCAGTGATCGCGCTGATCGGCGGCGGCATTTACTTTGCGGCCAACAACGACAGCGGCGAGGATCTCGCAGCCAGCGAAACCACCGCTGCTTCCGAGTCCACCACCGAGGAGCAGGAGCCGTTCGACGCGTCGGAGTTCGAACCGATCGCCACTAAGCGCGAGCAGGCACTGCCGCCGACTGTGAACTGCACCTACAACGAGGCTGCGGAGCAGGGCGGCGACGGCGTTGGCACCCCGAAGACTGAGGGCGTATCCACCGAGGGCACCCTCACCGTCGAGCTGGACACCAACCAGGGCCCGATCGGCATGGAGCTGGACCGTGCGGCTTCCCCCTGCACTGTCAACGCCATCGAGTACCTCGCTGAGGAAGGCTTCTACGACGACACCGTCTGCCACCGCCTGACTACCGGCGACGGCCTGAAGGTGCTGCAGTGCGGCGACCGTGCCGGCACCGGCGCCGGCGGACCGGGCTTCCAGTTCGCTAACGAGCTGCCCACCGACAAGGCGCTTGAGGGCATCGACCTGTCCGAGGCGGGCATCCCGGAGGGTGCCTCGGAGGAAGAGATGATGCAGGCCAAGACGATGCTGCTGCAGCAAAGCAGCGAGCCGCAGCGCTACGACCGCGGCACCATCGCCATGGCGAACGCCGGCGTGGACACCAACGGCTCCCAGTTCTTCCTCAACTACGGCGACTCCGTGCTGCCGCCGCTGTACACCTACTTCGGCCAGATCGACGACGAGGGTCTTGCCACCCTGGACAAGATCGCCGAGGCTGGCGTTGAGGGTGATCAGCAGGAAGGCGCCCCGGCCGACGAGGTCCGCGTCAAAAAGGCGAACGTGAAGTAGCACGGTCCAGTAACGCTTGTGCGCGCTGAAGCGACGTAGCTCTGGGAATCGCATCAAATTCTGCTGTCCGGTGTAGCGCACCACCAGCGCACCCATTAGCATTCCGAGAAGAACACACATTTTTACAAGTGAGGAAAATTCGATGAAGCTTCGCACCAGCCTTGCAGCGGCAGCAACCGCCACCGCGGTCATGGTTTCCGGCGCCGCAGTCGCCGACGCTGCTCCCACGGTCAACGACACCGCGGAGAGCAAGTCCAAGGACTCCAACAACAAGGACTCTGACAAGAAGACCATCAAGGACAGCTTGTCCTCGTCCGATGAGGAAGGTTCCTCCATCGAGGACATGAGCCCGGAGGAGCTGAAGAGCTGGATCGCCGTGGTCACCGCGATCATCGGCATGCTCACCCAGGTGCTGTCCATCGCGTCTAAGTTCGCGCGCTAGTCCTCGCGCCGCTGCGGGTAGACACAACCGGCTCCCTACAACCGGCTACCAACGGAATTTTCCAGAGGTAACCGGTTCTAGGCAGCCGGTTCTTTTCGTCCCCCCCCCAATACAGCAGCGCCGCCGTTTCCCAATTGTGGGGAATCGGCGGCGCTGTCGCGTGCAACCTGTATCAGATCAGGCTCATGCTCGTCTTACTTGTTGTTGTTCAGCAGCGCGATCGGGCCGAGCACGGAGTCGATCGGGTATGCCAGTGCCAGCGGGAGCACCAGTACCAGGACAGCGGCGATCACACCGAGGATGACACCGATCGGTGCATCGGAGGAACCGTTCTCCTTTGCCGGCTTGTCCTTGCCGTCGTCTTCTGCCGGCTTGTCAGCCTGAGCGACGGTCACCGGCAGGGACACCTTGGTGCCTGCGTCGGTGGTGATCTCCAGGGTCTGCTCACCTGCGGCCTCGGCCGGAATCTCGAGCTCGACCTTTGCGCGGCCCTGCTCGCCGAAGCCCTTGTCGGCGTCGGTGACCTCGTTGTCCACCTCGGCCTCGGCGGTTGCCTCGCCCAGCTTGACGGAAGCGGTCTTCGCCATCGGCTCACCCTCGGAGGAGTAGCTCAGGGAGGTCAGCTCGATGGTGTTCTTCTGGCCAGCCTTCAGGCCGCCCTCCGGGAGCACAACGCCGACGTCCTTCTGGCCCTTGCGGATCTTGGCAGCGCCGGACTCGAGGTAGTCAACGAACGCCTGCAGGTCGTTGTAGCCCACGGTGTTGCGCTCGGTCGCCTTAGCCGGGTCAATGAAGTCGTCACCGCCGTCGAAGAGGAAGGAAGATGCTGCCACGCGGTACTTCTTATCCATCTCCATCGGCTTGCCGTCGATGGAGATAGAGGTGATCTTCTCACCGCGCGGGGCGTCCGGGTTGTAGGTGTAGGAGACGTTGTCGGACAGGCCCATGTCCAGGCGCGGGCGACCCGACTTTTCTGCGGCCTCCGGGGTCTGCCACTGGTTTTCCAGGGCCTCCTTGATAGCCGCGCCGGTGAGGGTTGCGACATCGATGCTGTTGCTGAACGGCTGGACGCTGAATGCCTCCTTGTAGGTCACTTCGCCTTCCACGAGGTCGTCGCGGACACCGCCTGCGTTCATCACGCCGAGGTCGATGTCTTCCCCGAGGAACTTCTCAAGGGCGACCAGAGCGGACTCGGCGATCATGTTGTTGGCGGTGGACTCAGTGCCGCGGTTGGTGCCAGGCTTGTCACCCGGATTGGAGCCGCGCTTGAAGGTAGCGCCAACCTCGGCCACGACCTTCTCGCCGAGCTTGTCAGCCTCGGCCTTGGCTTCCGCGACAAGAGCCTCGACCTCCTCGTCCGGAGTGATACCGAGCTTCTCCAAGTCGGTGATGTCGTACTGCTCCGCGGAGTGGGAGACGATGCCCTTCGTCTCCTTGTCGAAGGTGAACTTCAGATCAGTGACGATCTTGCCGTACTCGTAGGACTGGAAGTACGGAACATCCGCGTCCACGTTCATGTCCTGGATGTGGGAGTCTCCGCCGAAGACGAAGTCCACGTAGTCCTTGTCGAGCTTCTCGGAGGCTTCCTTGGCCGGATCGTGGATCAACGCGATGACGACGTCTGCCTCGCCGTTGTCCTTGATCTTCTTGGCTTCCTCGTTGACCTGCAGCGCGGAGTCCCTGATGTCCAGCCCCTTGACATTTTCCGGGTTGGACTTGGCTACGGTCAGGTTGGAGGTGGTGCCCACCAGCGCGATCTTGACGCCATCGCGCTCGACGATGATGTACGGCTTGACCTCGCGGGTGCCGTCCTCCTTGAAGATGTTCGCACCGATCTGCTTGTCGTTGGTGCCCGGGATGATGCGCTCGATCAGGTCCTGGTAGCCCTTGTCGAACTCGTGGTTGCCCACCGCGGTGCCATCGGTGCCGATGGCGTTGACGAAGTCCATGGTGTACTTGTCGTCAGAGATCGCGGAGATAAACGCGGAGCCGCCCTGGTTGTCGCCGGAGTTGGTGACAATGGTGTTCGGGTTCTTGGAGCGGATGTAGTTCATGATGCCGGCGACGTTGGCGGCACCCATCTCCTTGTTGCGCTCGTTGTACTCCAGGCGACCGTGGAAGTCGGTGATGTTGGCGACGTTGATGGTGACCTGGTCAGCCTCAGCAGCTGCAACGAACGGTGCTGCGGTGAGCACGACGGCGGTCGTGGTGGTTGCGGCGATCAGCGCGCCAGCGCGGCGGAAATCAAACACGGGGAACTCCTCAAATTCGGGGGACGGTGTCCTTTCCTTGTATCTCTTTTCCGGCGTTCCCGCAGGGCAACCACCCAGACCGCGCTCACTTTTGCTGGGGAAATAACCTCGCGTGCACCAACAATTCACCTGCTGGAAACCTGGAGGCAGGCTTGGGTGAGGGTGAGGGGAACCTTTGGCCGTCGTTAAGCAGTGACGCGATAGACGTCAAAGACTCCCTCGATGTTGCGGATCTGATTCATGATGGACCCCAGCTGCTTGATATCGGAGACCTCGATGGTCAAACGAATCATGGCAATGCGGTCGTCTCCCGCCTGAGACGACATGGCCAGGATAGGCAGCTTTGCCTCCGAAAGCACCCCGGTGGTCTCTGTGAGCAGGCCGTTTCGGTCCAGTGCCTCCAGCTGGATGGTGGCCCGCGACGAGCTCTTGTGCGAGCGCTGGTTCGCCCACTCGACATCGACCAGGCGTTCCGGCTCGCCCTTGAGCTTGGTGGCGTTGGTGCAATCGGTGCGGTGCACCGACACTCCCCCGCCGCGGGTGACAAAACCGAAAATGGCGTCCCCGGGCACCGGCTGGCAGCACTTAGCCAGCTTCGCCATCACATCCGGGCTGCCCTCCACCAGGATCGCGGGGCCGTCGCCGCTGGCCTGCGGGCGCACCAACGCCGACATCGGGGTACGTGCCGTGAGCGCGTCAACAGCGTCGTCGTCGCCGCCGAACATGTCCATCAGCAGGTGCGCGACGTGCTGACTGGAGACGTTGCCCGCGCCGATCGCCGTGTACAGCGCGTCCACGTCCTGGTAGTGCAGGCGGGTCGCAACCTGTCGCATGGACTCGTTGGTGAAAAGACGGTGCATTGGCAATCCGCCGCGCTGCACCTCCGCGGCCAGCGCGTCGCGGCCAGCCTCGAGCTGCTCCTCGCGACGCTCCTTGGCAAACCACTGGCGGATCTTCGCCTTCGCGCGCGGGGAAACCACAAAATCCCGCCAGTCGCGCGACGGTCCCGCGTTCTGGTCCTTGGAGGTGAAGATCTCCACCCTGTCGCCGGATTTAAGTTCAGTTTCCAACGTCACCAGCTTGCCGTTTACCTTGGCGCCGATGCAGCGGTGTCCGACCTCGGTGTGCACCGCATACGCGAAGTCCACCGGGGTGGAACCCGCGGGCAGGTCCACCACATCGCCCTTCGGGGTGAAGGCGAAGATTTGCTGGCTCGCTAAGTCGTAGCGCAGGGAATCCAGGAACTCGTTCGGGTCGGCTGCTTCCTTCTGCCAATCCAGCAGCTGGCGCATCCACGCCATCTGGTCCACTTCGGACTGGTCGCCCTTGTGCGAGCCCTTCGTTTCTTTGTAGCGCCAGTGCGCCGCCACGCCGAACTCGGCGTTGTAGTGCATCTCATGGGTGCGCACCTGCACCTCGAGCGGGCGGCCCGTGGGCGTCATCACCGTGGTGTGCAGCGACTGGTACACACCGAAACGCGGGTTGGAGATGTAGTCCTTGAACCGGCCCGGCATCACGGAGTACAGGGAGTGCACCACGCCGATCGCCGCGTAGCAGTCGTTGACGGTCTCTACCAGCACGCGGATGCCCACCAGGTCGAAGATCTCGTTGAAGTCGTGGCCGCGCACGGCCATCTTCTGGTAAATCGACCAATAGTGCTTCGGTCGCCCCATCACCTCGGCGGTGATGCCGTTGGAGGCAAGCTCACGTTGCAGCACGTCGGTGATCTCCCGCAGCGCCCTGTCGCGGGACGGCGCGTGGTCCGCGACCATGCGCACGATCTCCTCGTACTTCTTCGGCTGCAGGATCGCGAAAGCCAGGTCTTCCAGCTCCCACTTCACACTCGCCATGCCCAGGCGGTGCGCCAGCGGGGCGATGACATCGAGCGTCTCCTGCGCCTTCTTCGCCTGCTTCTCAGGTGGCAGAAAGCGCATGGTCCGCATGTTGTGCAGGCGGTCGGCCACCTTGATCACCAGCACGCGCGGATCTTCCGCCATCGCCACGATCATCTTGCGGATGGTCTCCGCCTCGGCCGCCGCACCGAGCGCGACCTTGTCCAGCTTGGTCACGCCGTTGACCAGTTTGGCCACCTCGGGTCCGAAGTCGCGGGTGAGGTCGTCGAGGGAGTAGTCGGTGTCCTCCACCGTGTCGTGCAGCAGCGCCGCCACCAGCGTGGTGGTGTCCATGCCAATTTCGGCACAGATGGCCGCCACCGCAAGCGGGTGGGTGATGTACGGATCCCCCGATTTGCGGAAAACTCCCTCGTGCAAGCGCTCCGCGGTGGAATACGCGCGGTCGAGCAGTTCCGCGTCTGCCTTGGGGTGGAATTTGCGGTGCAACGACAGCAGCGGGTCCAGCACCGGGTTTGTCTTCGAACGGCTGTTGCCCGTCAGCGACCGCGCCAGACGGGCAGACATGCTGCGCACGGAGGGGCCTGTCCTCTTCACCGGCTTGTCAGTCATTCCTAGCCTCCGATTCCAGAACTTCTCCAGCGACTAAAAGCGTAATCCTACGCGTTATCTGGCTGCTCTTCGCCGAGAACCACCAGCGGAGCGTCGCCAAGCTTGCTGCGCCCGCCGAGGCCCGACACCTCGAGGACGACCACATAGCCTGCGACGGTGCCGCCGGCGCGCTCGATCAAGTCCCGAGCGGCGACGAGGGTGCCGCCGGTGGCCAGCACGTCGTCCACAAGCACGATGCTTTTGCCGGTGATGTCCACGCCGTCCGCCGGAATCTCCAGTGCGGCCGAGCTGTACTCCGTGGTGTACTCCTGAGTGATCACCGGCGGCGGCAGCTTGCCTTTCTTGCGGATGGCCAGGATGCCGGTGCCGAGCTCATACGCCACAGCCGAGCCGAGCAGGAACCCACGCGCATCCAAGCCGCCGATGAGGTCGGCGCCGAGCTTGCGGCTGGCGGTGGCCATTTCCGCAATCACAATGTTCAACGCTGCCGGATCCGCGAGCACCGGGGTGAGGTCCTCGAACAGGACGCCCTCTTCTGGGAAGTCCTGCACCTGACGGATCTTATCCTTCAGGGCGTCGCGGGCGGTGGCGTAGCGGTTGCCGTCGATAGGTGTGGGGGCCATTGGTGTGGATTCTCCTGTTACTTCTCGGCCGGGGTTGTCTCTGTGTTCAGCTGCCACCGGTCCATGTTCCAGCCGATGCCGGCAAGACCTGTGTACGGCACCACGTTACGCACTGCGCCATCCACGGCGAAGGTGCGGGGCTGCGCGGCGAGCGGGATGGACGGCAGCTGCTTCCACAGGTGCGCTTCCTGCGCGCGAAGCGCACCGAGTTCCTGGGCGCGGTTGTTGGCGGACGGGAACTCCCGCATGGGGTCCGTGGCGTGCAGAATTACGTCGGCCGCGCCGTCGGTCCAGGTCTCATTGCCCCACTCGTCGTACTCCGCCCGTGGCAGATCCGCGAGCGTTTTTCCGCCCTCGGTCACGTCCTTCACCGTAATTCCCGCGGGCTCGCACGTGCGGCGGATGGATTCCACCATGGCGGCGAAACGCGCGTCCGGGTACGGGTAGCCGATGCGGATCTCTGTGCCGGAAAGCGCGGATGCGCCTTCAATGTCCACGTCGAGGTTCGGCGCCGCTACGTCCTTGACGCGCGCGGACAGCGGGTCGGCGTGGGGCAGCACGTGCAACGGCGCGACCGGCACGTCAATGCCAGCAACGTCGCTCGATGCCTTTGCGACGGCACGCGGGTCCACGCACTTGGCAAACGCCTGGCGGTTCTCGTGGATCGCCCACATACCGACGAGCGGGAACGTCAGCGACTCTGTAAGTTCACCGATCTGGCTGTCCACACTGAGGCGGTTGCCTTCGGCGTCCACGTCGTGCCAAGCCGGCGAGGTTTCCCGCAAGTCACCGATGCGCAGCGCCTCGTCCTCTGCCAACTCGCCGGAATCAGCGGATCCGGGCCAGATCACCATTTCCGGGGTCTGCGGCGCATCACCGTAGTAGTGCTCGTTGGCTACTAGCGTCACTTCACCCTGCTCCCCCACCTCCGCGATCTTGAACGGCCCGAAGGACACCTGCAGTGCAGGATCGAACTCGGCAAGGCTGAAGCCGTGGCGCCACACGTCGCCGATTGGCTTCAGGCGGGAAAAATCGTTGGATTGCAAGTCGCTGTCGAGCTCTTCGAGGCTTTTGCCCAACTTGGCCGCCACTGCGTGAGCGGGCAGCACGGTGCCGGCGTCGAAAAGCCCGCGCCAGCGAGCGCCACGCTTCTCCTTGAAGGTGAGCGTGAATTCCTTGGCCCCTGGGGCGCAGGACAGCTCCTCAGTGTCGTCGAACAGAGGCATGTGGGAGCCGAACATGCTGGGATAGTGCCCCGCGGTAAACGTGAGCAGGAAGTCGGAACAGGTCACCGGTGTGCCGTCGGAAAACACTGCGGCGTCGGACAGCGTGTAGATCACCTTGCGCTGATCGCTCGGCAGGACCTGGGTGGTAACCAAGTCCGTGTTCGGAATCATCTGCCCGCTCGGCCCCGGCACGTACACCCCCGGATACAGGCGCACGGAAAGCTGCTCCGCTAGGTCGGTGGTACCTTCCAATGTGCCAGCGTTGGTGGTGCGCAACTCGCCGAGCGCTTGGTAGCCGAACAGCTTCTTCGACTCTTCATTCTCACTGTCATTTGTGTCGCACGCGGTTAGAGCGAAGATGCTCACAGCTGCTGCAGCCACCGCTGCGACCGCACGGGTGAAACGTCCTGACATGGTTTACCGCCGTCTACCTGCCCGGACGCCAGGTTGAGGAACCGATAGCCCCATCAGCGCTGTCGAAAGAGCTTCCGGCACGGCGCACCGGAGCAGCAACTTGGCGCTTTTCGGGGGCGACCTTTTCGACGGCCTCGTCTTCGAGCTCGCCGGTACCGCGGGCGCGGAAGCGCTCCACGGCTGCGTTGTGCTCCTTGTACTTCTTCTTACGGTTGACCAGGCTCACCAGCAGCGGGGTTGCCAGGAACAGCGAGGAGAAGATGCCCTCGATCACGCCGATGAGCTGGATCAGCGCGAGGTCTTTCAGGGTGCCCACACCGAGCATCCACACGGCCACGATCATCAGCGCCACAATCGGCAGTGCAGAAATGACGGAGGTGGAGATAGAACGCATCACCGTCTGGTTCACCGCCAGGTTAGCCTCTTCGGCGTAGGTGGAGCGGCGCGAATCCAACACACCAGAAGTGTTTTCGCGCACCTTGTCAAAGACAATGACCGTGTCGTAGAGGGAGAAGGTCAAAACGGTGAGCAGGCCGATGATCATCGCCGGGGTGATTTCAAGCCCGAACAGTGCGTAGATGCCGGCGATGAGCACAGCGTCCACGATGAGCGCGGCCATCGCGGCGGCCGCCATTTCGCGCTGCAGGCGCACCGCGACGTACACGGCGGCAGCGACGAGGAAGACGGCCATCGCGAGCAGCATGCGGTTGGTGATAGTTGAGCCCCAGGATTCGGAGACCGTGGAGTCGCCGATCGCGTCGGCGCTGGGTTCGCCGTTGTGGTCTTCAATCTGGTACTCGTCGAAAATCGCCTGGCGTGCTGCGTCGATCTGCTCCTGCGTCAGGTGCCCGGAGTTGATCTCAAGCGTGCGGGTGTCGCCGGAGCCGACGATCTGCGTCAGCTCCGGAGTTACGCCGGTGGCGTCGACGAAGGTGTCCTCCACCTCTTCGGCCACGAGCTCGCCGGCCGGCATCGTCATCTTGGTGCCGCCCTCGAAGTCGATGCCCATGTTGAAGCCGCGAAAGAGCATGGCCAGCAGGGAGATCACCACAAGCGCGAGCGTGATGCCGTACCACAGCTTGCGGCGGCCAACGAAGTCGATGGCGCCGGTGCCGTCGTACAGCGTCTCCGCCGATCGCTTCGCTTTCACGGGTGCGGCGACGGTGTTGCCTGCGTCCGCTGCCTCGGTGGAGGTGTGTGTCGAAGTTGCCTTGGTGCTCGACATGTTTAGTTCTCCTCAATCGTTGCGGCCGGTTGGAGCGTGTGCTTATCGACGCCATCCTGCGCCCGACGTGCCTCAGCCGTCTTGAACGCCTTTCCCATGCCGTTGACGGAAGGCTTGGACCAGAATCCGCTGCGAGACGCGATGATCAGTAGCGGCGCGGTAACCAAGAAGGTGACAAGCAGGTCGAACACGGTGGTCAGGCCCATGGTGAAGGCGAACCCCTTCACGTCGCCAACGGCAAGGAAGTAGATGATCACCGCACCGATCAGGGTAACCATGTTGCCGGTGATGACCGTGTCCTTCGCCCGCTGCCAGCCGGATGCGGTGGCGGAGCGGAACGTCTTGCCCTTGCGCACCTCGTCCTTAATGCGCTCGTAAATCACGATGAAGGAGTCGGCGGTGGCGCCAATACCGATAACCAGACCAGCGATGCCGGAAAGGTCCAGGGAGTAGCCGATCCAGCGGCCCAGCAGCACCAGGGTGCCGTAGACAAGTGCGCCAGCGGCGACGAGCGACGCCAGCGAGATCAGACCGTAGAGGCGGTAGTAAGCGAAGACGAACAGCGCCACCAGGATCAAGCCCACCAGGCCGGAGTACAAGCCCGCCTTGAGCGAAGCCTGGCCCAGCGACGGCGGAACGGACAGAGCGGTGCCGCCCGGCTCGCCGTTCTCACCAGCGAAGGACAGCGGCAGTGCGCCGTAGCGCAGGTTGTTGGCAAGGCCCTCGGCCTCTTCCTGGGTGAAATTGCCGGTGATAGACGTTGCGGAACCAACCGGGGTCGGGCTCTGGATCACCGGTGCGGAAATCACCTGGGAGTCCAGCGTGATCGCGATCTGCTTCTGCAGCATTTCGCTAGTCAGGTGCGCCCAAGTCTCGGAGCCGTTGGGCTCGCCCGCCTGGCTGAAGGCGAAGCTGATCTCCATCTGGCTGGACTGCGGGTTGAAACCGCCGGTGATCGCACGGTTGGTGTCGATCTGCTCGCCAGTCAGGCGCGGGCCGTCAGCGTCGGTGACGCCGGCGAGCAGGGGAACCTCGTCGAGAAGCAATGGCTGGCCCGACGTCGGGTCGCAAGAAACCAGGGGCAGATCCGCCTTGTCGGAGCCGGCCAACGGGTCGGTGATCTGGCCCATGCAACGCGCCGACATCAAAGTCAGTGCCGCGAACTGCTCGGTCGGGTCGGTGGACTGACGGGTGCGCCGCAGCATGTCCGTCGTTTCCTGGCGGCGCTCAGCCGCCTCAACCGGGCCGTTCGGCTCCGGCAGCGGCTCGGCGCTGACCTGCGGAACGTCCTTAGGCGCCTCCGGGGCTTCCTCTTCCTTCGGTGCGACGTCCTTACCTTCACCGCTTTCTTCCTGCGGGTTCTCGGCGGCCTTTTCAGCTTCCTTCTCCGCCGCCTGCTTACGCGCGGCGATCTGGGTGAGCACCGCCTGGCCCTCCTGCGGGGTAAAGATGCCGTACTTGACCCACTCGTTGGTCATGTCCAAGGTGACCTGGTCAATCTTGGTGCTATCCGCGGCCGGCGGGTCAAGCACCGGACGGAAGAAGAGCTGCGAGGTCTGACCGATGTTGCGAATCTCAGCCGTGTCGTCGCCGGCGGCCTCAATGACGATGGTGTTTCCGTCCACAACAACGGACGCACCGGAGACACCCATGCCGTTCACACGGTTTTCGAGGATGTTGCGCGCATCCTCCAGCTGCTCGCTTGTCGGTTCATCGCCCTGAGGAACGAGGGTGACACGGGTGCCGCCCTGCAGGTCGATGCCGAGCTTCGGCTCAGCCGTTTTAGTTCCGGTGAAAAATACTAGGGCGTAGACGCCGATGACAATGAGGGTAAATAGCGCGAGCAGCCGAGCAGGCCAGCGCTTCTTTCCCTTCACCTCGCGGGACCGCCGAGTGTTGTTGGACACTGAGCTGACTCCTCTGCTTTCCGAGCTCCAATTTTCCCCTCCACCGAGCCCTACAACACCCGGGAAGAGACATAAGTGAAGGGCGTGCCGGTGGAGACACAACGGAACATGCTACGGCATAGCCCCGCAAAACCAGCAGTCCGGTCCGCGCCAGCCTTAATAAAGCGACATTTGCCCCGGTGCATCTGGCGGCGCCTGCAACCCCAGGTGTTCCCACGCCGCGGCAGTCGCCACTCGCCCGCGCCCAGTTCGAGACATCAACCCCGCGCGCACAAGGTAGGGCTCGCACACCTCCTCGATGGTGCCGGGTTCCTCGCCAACGGCGATGGCAAGCGTGCCCACGCCCACCGGCCCCCCGCCGTGGCCGCGGATCAACGCATCTAGAACCGCACGGTCCAGTCGGTCCAGGCCCAACTCGTCCACGTCGAACACGCTCAACGCGGAGCGCGCCGCCTCGAGGTTGACGTGGCCGTCACCATGCACGTCCGCCCAGTCGCGCACTCGGCGCAGCAGGCGGTTTGCAATGCGTGGCGTGCCGCGCGAACGCGAGGCGATTTCCACCGCCGCGTCCGTGTCTATGCGCATAGCGAGGATGTCCGCGGCGCGGCTGACCACTTGGGTCAAGTCCTCCACGTCATAGAACTCCATCTGGGCGGTGAACCCGAAGCGGTCGCGCAGTGGGCCTGTGAGCATACCCGCGCGGGTTGTCGCCCCGACGAGGGTAAACGGTGGGATCTCCAACGGGATCGAAGTCGCACCGGGACCTTTGCCCACGATCACGTCGATGCGGAAATCCTCCATCGCCATGTAGAGCATTTCCTCGGCCGGGCGGGCGATGCGGTGGATTTCATCGATGAAAAGCACGTCGCCTTCCATCAGGTTGGACAGCATCGCCGCCAAATCGCCCGCGCGCTCGAGTGCGGGACCCGAGGTCATCCGCAGCGAGGTTCCCAACTCCTGCGCCACGATCATCGCCATGGTGGTCTTGCCCAACCCCGGCGGTCCGGACAGCAGGATGTGGTCCGGGGTCACCCCGCGGCTGCGCGCACCCGCAAGCACCAGGTTGAGCTGCTCGCGGACTTTGGGCTGGCCGATAAATTCGTTGATCGATTTCGGGCGTAGCGAACGCTCGATGTCATGCTCGTCTGCCTGCGCGTGCGCGTCTACTGGCGACGGAGCCTTCGCCGCGAACCCTTCCGGCAGCTCAAACTCTGTCTTTTCCACGTCCGACACGGCGATACCTCCCTATTTCTTGCCTAGCTGGCTCAGCGCCTGACGCAGCAGTGCGGAAGCGTCTTTCTCCGGCTGCTCCTCCACCAACGCGTCGACCACCGGCCGCGCCGAACGCTCCTGGAAACCCAGGCCCACTAGCGCCTCGACCACCTGCTCCGAAATGAGCGACGAGCCCTTGTTCGCTCCGGCTGCACCTGTAGCGGCCGGTGCATCGTCCGCCGGGATAAACGCCTCCACCTTGTCCTTGAGCTCGAGAGCGATGCGTTCCGCCATCTTCTTGCCCACACCCGGAATGGACTGGATCGTTTTCGCATCTCCGGCTGCGATGTGGGAGGACAGCTCGCCTGGGTCAAACACGGACAATGAGGCGAGCGCCAGCTTCGGCCCCAGTCCGGAGACGTTCTGCAGCTTGTGGAACATCTCGCGGGCATTCGCGTCCCCGAAGCCGTACAGGGTCACACCATCGTCTTTGACCACCATCGACGTCATCACCCGGGCGCGCTCGCCGCGGGTCAAGCGGCCCAGCGTTTGTGGGGTGGCAAGGAAGCGGTAGCCCACGCCCGAGCATTCGATGACCGCATGGTCGAGCCCGATGGTGAGCACTTCGCCGTTGAGAGAATCAATCATTGGTTCGCCGCTTTCATGGTCAACTGGTTGGTCCGTGCGATCAGGGGGGCGCGCCAGCAGTGGCACACCGCGATAGCCAGCGCGTCGGCCGCGTCCGCGGGCTTCGGTGCTTCAGACAGGCCGAGAATCCGCGTGATCATCACCGTCATCTGCTTCTTGTCCGCCCGCCCGTTGCCGGAGATGGCCTTTTTCACCTCTGACGGGGTGTACATGTGCACCGGGATGCCCCGCTCCGCCGCGGCCAGCACCATCACGCCCACGGCGTGCGCGGTGTGCATGACGGTTGATACATTGCCGCGCTCAAAGATGCGCTCCATGGCGATGACGTCCGGCTCGTAGTCGTCGATCCACTCACCCACCGCCCGCGACAGGCGCAGAAGACGCTCCGCCAATTCCGCAGTGGACGGGGTGCGCACCACGCCAACCGCCACGGGGATGATCTGACGGCCCCGGCCAGCTTGCACCACGGAAAGACCGCAGCGCGTCAAGCCAGGGTCAATGCCCATGACCCGCAGACCTTCCAGCGACATCGCATCCTCCCTTCCGCACATGTGACACATATGTTCTACCACAGGAGACACAACAAACGCCCGCGCCACCGTCGGCGGCGCGGGCGTTGGCCACGGTGAAAGACTTAGTCCTCCAGCTGCGCCACGACCTCGTCGGAGAGGTTCATGTTGGTGTAGACGTTCTGCACGTCGTCCGAGTCTTCCAGCGCGTCGATGATACGCATCATCTTCTTCGCGCCTTCGACGTCGAGGTCTACCTCCACGTCCGCACGGAACTCCTGGCCTGCTTCCTCAATCTCGATGCCTTCGCCTGCCAGCGCCTCGCGCACTGCCGGCAGATCGGTCGGCTTGCAGGTGATCTCAAACTCCTCGCCGAGGTCGTTGACCTCCTCGGCTCTGGCGTCGAGCACAGCCATGAGCACGTCGTCCTCGCTGAGTTCGCCCTTCTGAATGGTCACCACACCGGTGCGCTCGAACATGTAGCCGACGGAGCCGGACTCGCCGAGGTTGCCACCATTTTTGGTCATGGCGGTACGCACCTCGGTAGCGGCGCGGTTGCGGTTGTCCGTGAGGCACTCGATGAGCACGGCGACGCCGTTCACGCCGTAACCCTCGTACATCACGGTTTCCCAGTTCGCGCCGCCGGCTTCCTCACCGGAGCCGCGCTTGCGGGCGCGCTCGATGTTGTCGCCAGGCACCGAAGCCTTCTTGGCCTTGCGGATCATGTCGTCCAGGGTGGGGTTCGCGGCCGGATCGCCGCCGCCGGTTCGTGCCGCGACCTCGATGTCCTTGATCATCTTCGCCCACAACTTCGACCGCTTCGCGTCGTTTGCGGCCTTCTTGTGCTTCGTGGTTGCCCACTTTGAGTGGCCCGCCATAACGCACCCCTTTTCCTCGGTTGACGTGTAACAGACGGCATTATACGCACCGACTTGCTGAAGCTATTACTGGTCGTCCCGCACGAACTGCGGCAGTGCCGCTGTACCGCCGAGGCGCAAAAAGCTTACCGACGGCCGAAGGCGCAACGCCCGCGTATCCGCCACCGCATCGTTGTAGAAACGCGTGGCCAGCTCGACTCGGATGTCCGCGTCGCTGAGCGGACCCGGCATTTCCTCGCCCGCGATCCGTTCTGCCACCACCGCCGACAGCTGCTTCTCCTGGACAAAACGAGTGTGCACATCGTCCGGCCCTAGTCTGATCTGTTCGGTGCGTTGCGCCGCTGCGCCGAGTTCAGGGTAGAGCGCTGCGATAACGGCGCAGCGCCGGTCCAGCGCCGCCTGCAGGGCGTCGCGCGAACGGTCAAGCCGGATATGCAGGCGGTTGAGCCGCTGCGCCGTGTTGTAGGCCCACGCCGCCAGCACAGTCACCACCACCGCCACAGCGATCCAAACCATCGTCATAGCCACCCCTCCACCCCGACCTTCTCCCCAATGGATACAGCCTCGTACACCGCCAGGACCCGACCCGCCACAACGGACCAGTCGAAGTCTTTCGCCCGCTCCACGCCTCTAGCGCAGAGGTTGGTGCGAAGCGGGAGCTCGTCGATAAGCAACTGCAACTGCTGCGCGAGCGCCGACGCATCGCCGGGCGGAAACAGCAACCCCGCATCCTCGCCGCAGACCGCGGCGAACGCGGGGATGTCGCTGGCGAGTACAGCGCAGCCGGCAGCCATCGCCTCTACGAGGATGATCCCGAACGATTCGCCGCCGAGGTTCGGCGCCACAAAGATATCCGCGCGGCCGAGGATTTCCGCCTTCTCCTCCTCAGACACCAGCCCCGTAAACTCGACGTCCGCGACCTCGCGGTGCGCCCCAGCTCCGATGACGGTGACGCGCGGCTTGCGCGGGAGCTGATCTACGGCCTGCAGAAACACGTCGAGGCCCTTGCGGGGTTCGTCCAAGCGACCCAGGAACACCACTTCTGGCATTGCTTGGCTTCCTGGAGCGCGCCGCGCCGCTTGAAATCTGGCGGTGTCCACCCCGTTCGGGATGATCACGGGATCAGTGCCCACCTGCTGCGACTGCCAGCGCCACGCCTCCTTACTCACCGCGATACCGGCGCGGATCTTCTCTAGGCTGCCGCGGAGTGCCGGCAGCACGAGCTTGAGCGCATAAGAGGATTCCGCTGAGGCGTGGTAGGTGGCCACGATTGGGCCGGAAGCCATGCGCAGCGCCGCCATGGAGTAGCTCGGCGAGTTCGGCTCGTGCACGTGCAAAATGTCAAAGTTGCCGCGCTCAATGAACTGCCGTGTGGTGCGGCGCACTTGCGGGCCGAAGGACAGCCGCGCGACCGAGCCGTTGTAGCGCACCGGCACCGCGGCACCGCCGCGGGTGACCCACTCCGGAAGCTCCACAGCCTCGGAAGCCGGGCCGAGCACCTCGGTGTGGTGGCCCATCTCGCGCAATTGAGCAGCAAGGTCAAGCACGTGGGCTTGAACTCCGCCCGGCACGTTGAAGGAGTACGGGCACACCAGACCGATCCGCACGCCGACTACCTCCCCTGTTCGCGCCGTTGCCGCAGCCGCCGTTCCATTTCCCGGCGGCGGCTCGGCTTCGGCGCGTCTTTAGGCCACAGCGGCTGCAGCATGTGCCAGTCCGCCGGGTGGGCGGCAATGTTTTGGGCGAACTGGTCGGCCACGCGCTGCGCAGTGTCCTCGAGCATGGTCACCTCCACCGGGTCGGAGATGCTAAAGCCCCAGCCGGGGTTGCGCCGCGTGCCCGTGAACCAGGAGTGCGCAACCAAAAGCGACGCGCCGGTGTCACGCGCTAGCTTGGCCGGGCCGACGGGAAAGGTCGTTTCCTCGCCAAAGAACTCAACCGGCACCCCGCGTCGTGAGAAGTCCCGCTCCCCCAACAGGCACACGATCCCACCGTCAGCGAGCACCTCTTTCAACCGCTCAAACGGCGGCTGCTCACCGCCGGTTAGCGGCACGACCTCGAAGCCGAGGGACTCGCGGAACTGCACGAACGCGTCGAACAGCGCCTCTGGTTCAAGCCGCTCCGCAACGGTGGTGAACCCTCCGTAGTTTCGCGCCAGCCATGTTCCCGCCATGTCCCAGTTGCCGGTGTGCGGCAGCGTGAGTACAACCCCGTGGCCCTGCGCCACGGCAGCATCCAAGTGTTCCCGCCCGACCACACCAGCCGAAAGCTTCGCGTTCAGCTCCGGGTCGTCCGCCATCAGCGGCAGACGGAATGCTTCCAGCCAATAGCGCGCGTAGGAACGCATGGCGTCGCGCACCAGCTGCCGGGTGACATTTTCCGGCCCCACCACGCGTGCGAGGTTGCGCCGCAGCATCTCCATGCCAACGCCCTCGCCGGAAGCACGGTCCGCGGCCCATTCGGCTGCCCGCGCTGTCAACGGTGCAGGCAGCGCGCCGACGATCTTCCAGCCGGCGATGTAGCCCGCGGCGACGAGCCGCTCGCGCGCGAAGCCCATTTACGCTCCCGCTGGCGGCGCGATCTTCGCGTCCGCCCCCTCGTCGCGTCCGGCGAACATCAGCCGCTGAACAACGGTGATCACGGAGCCGACCAACAAAATCCACAGCGACACCACCACGGCGTTCGGCACACCGAAGCCCTCCAGCGCAAGGCCGCCGAGTCCCAGGATCAGCCGTTCCGGGCGTTCAATCAGCCCGCCGACGATCTTGAGCCCGCCGGCCTCGCCGCGGGCCTTGATGTAGCTGATGGTCTGCGAAAGCACGATGACCGCCAGGCACACCGCCACATTCACCGGCGCTGCGTCCGCGACGTAGATCAGCCACATCGCGATCGCGCCGAACAGCGCGCCGTCGGTAAGCCGGTCGCAGCTCGCATCCAGCGTCGCGCCGAACGCTGTGCCTCCGCCGCGCAGCCTGGCCATCGTGCCGTCGACCATGTCGAAGGCGGCGAAGAACAGGCTGAGCACCGCCGCCCACACCAGGTGTCCGGTGGGGATGAGCACCACCGCGGTGAGCATGGTCAGCGCGGTGCCCGCCACGGTTGTCGCGTTCGGCGTCAGGCCGATCTTCAGCAGCCCTTTGGCTACCGGTTCGACCACGACTGCTGCGGGTTTGCGTCCGTGCACGCTAAGCATCGCGTTCACCTGATTCCGTCTCGTGGACTTCGCGCCAGCCGTCCGCTAGCAGCGCCCGCGTTTCCTGCA
The DNA here is from genome assembly GCF_026930265.1 of Corynebacterium pilbarense. NCBI lineage: Bacteria > Bacillati > Actinomycetota > Actinomycetes > Mycobacteriales > Corynebacteriaceae > Corynebacterium > Corynebacterium pilbarense. The sequence continues at coordinate 174,892 of NZ_JANRML010000001.1, read as the reverse complement.
GCAGCTGCGGCAGCACCTTCGTGCCGCCGATGACGGTCATAAAGTTCGCGTCGCCCGCCCAGCGCGGCACCACGTGCAGGTGCAGGTGGTCGCCCACCGACCCGCCCGAGGCCTTGCCCAGGTTGAGCCCCACGTTGATCGCCTCCGGCTTGGACACGCGCTTGAGCGTTTTCACCGCATGCTTGGCAAACGCCATCAGCTCGGCCGTCTCCGCATCCGTGAGCTCTTCCAGCTCGGCGACCTTGCGGTACGGCACCACCATCAGGTGGCCGGCGTTGTACGGGTACAGGTTGCACACCGCGTACACCGTCTCCCCGCGCGCGACGATGAGGCCGTCCTCGTCGCTCATCTTCGGGATTTCGAGGAAGGGATCGCCGTTGCTTCTCGACGATCCTCCGGTTTCCCCCGCCTCATCTTCCGCGGGCATCTGGGTGATGTAGCTGGAGCGGTACGGCGCCCACAGTCGGGTGAGACGGTCCGGGTCGCCTACGCCGGTGTCGGCATAGGTCTCGCCGTTAGTTGCCGGCTGCAACGGTGTCCTCGCTCGGCTGGTCGTTGCGCTTGGCGGTGATCCAGTCCGTGATCAGCTCCACCGCGCGCTCGACCGGCACGCCGTTGATTTGGCTGCCGTCGAGGAAGCGGAAGCTCACCGCGTTCGCGTCCACGTCGCGCTCGCCGGCGAGCAGCATGAACGGCACTTTGGACGTGGTGTGGGTGCGGATCTTCTTCTGCATGCGGTCGTCCGAGTGGTCCACCTCTGCACGGATGCCGCGCTCGCGCAGCTTTGCGACGACACCGTCGAGGTGGTCGGCGAACGCGTCGGCCACCGGGATGCCCACCACCTGGTGCGGAGCCAGCCAGGCCGGGAACGCGCCGGCGTAGTGCTCGAGCAGCACGCCGAAGAAGCGCTCGATGGAGCCGAAGAGCGCGCGGTGGATCATCACCGGACGCTTCTTCGAGCCGTCCGAGGAGGTGTAGGTCAGGTCGAATCGCTCCGGCAGGTTGAAGTCCAGCTGTACGGTGGACATCTGCCAGGTGCGGCCGATGGCGTCGCGGGCCTGCACGGAGATCTTCGGGCCGTAGAATGCGGCGCCCGCCGGGTCCGGCACGAGCTCCAGGCCGGACTTTTTGGCCACGGACTCCAGGATGTTGGTCGAGCGCTCCCAGATCTCATCGTCGCCGATGTACTTGTTCGGGTCCTTCGTGGACAGCTCCAGGTAGAAGTCGTCCAGGCCGTAATCCTGCAGCAGGGAGATGATGAACTCCAGCACGCTGGTCAGCTCGTCTTCCAGCTGCTCCTCGGTGCAGTAGATGTGGGCGTCGTCCTGCGTGAATCCGCGGGCGCGGGTCAGACCGTGGACCACGCCGGACTTCTCGTAGCGGTACACGGTGCCGAATTCGAACAGGCGCAGCGGCAGCTCGCGGTAGGAACGGCCGCGCGAGTCGAAGATGAGGTTGTGCATCGGGCAGTTCATCGGCTTGGCGTAGTAGTCCACCGGCTGCTTGGTCACGTTGCCGTCTTCATCAACCTCGCCGTCCAGCTTCATCGGCGGGAACATGCCGTCGGCGTACCAGTCCAGGTGGCCCGACTGCTGGAACAAGTCGCCCTTGGTCACATGCGGGGTGTTGACAAAGGAGTAGCCGGCAGCGACATGGCGCTCGCGAGAGTGCTGCTCCATGGTCATGCGCACGATGCCGCCGTCCGGGTGGAACACCGGCAGGCCGGAGCCGACCTCGTCCGGGAAGGAGAACAGGTCCAGCTCGTTACCAAGGCGGCGGTGGTCGCGCTTTTCCGCCTCCTCAAGCATGGTCATGTACTCTTCGAGTTTTTCCTTGGACTCCCAAGCGGTGCCGTAGACACGCTGCAGGCCAGCGTTGTCCTGGTCGCCGCGCCAGTAGGCGGCGGACGAGCGGGTCAGCGCGAACGCCGGGATGTACTTCGTGGTGGGCACGTGCGGGCCACGGCACAGGTCATGCCACTCAACCTCGTTCGTGCGCGGGTTGACGTTGTCATAATGCGTCAGCTCGCCAGCACCGATTTCGGTGGCCTCATCGGAGTCCGGATCGACGTTGCCTTTGTCGTTGATCAGCTCGAGCTTGTACGGCTCGTCCTTGAGGTCTTCTGCAGCCTCTTCTGCGGAGGCGTAGACGCCGCGGACGAACTTCTGGCCCTGCTTAATGATCTTCTTCATGCGCTTTTCCAGCGTCTTCAGATCCTCGGGCGTAAACGGCTCCGCAACGTCGAAGTCGTAGTAGAAGCCGTCCTCGATGGCCGGGCCGATGCCTAGCTTGGTGCCGGGGAATTCGGCCTGCACGGCCTGAGCGAGCACGTGGGCGCAGGAGTGGCGGATCACGGAGCGGCCGAGCTCAGTATTTGCCGGCACCGGAGTGAACGTCGCGGTGGCCTCGGGGACGTGCGAGAGGTCTTTCAGCTCGCCCGCTTCATCCTGGACGCACACGACGGCGTCCTCCCCCTTGTTTGGCAGGTTCAGCTCCCGCATGGCCGCGCCGACGGCGGTGCCGGCGGGAACCTCGAACGGTGCGAACTCAACTGCTGCTTCGGTAGACATATCTGTCGTGCGCTCCTTTGCGCGTCACTGGGCTGCGTCATACCTGGACGCCGCCCTTCTTCCACGTTCTCTCCCGACGGCGCAGGTGGCGCGCCGGACGCCTGGGATTCTACCCCCGGGCGCCAGAAAGTACTGTTTCGCCCCAGTACGTGTCGCCGCTTCCTTCCCCGCCAGGCTCACGTGTGCCTGGCGGGATCCAGTAGACCGCGGAGCCGATGTGGGTGGTCCACTCGTTGAGCCGATCCACCTCTAAAAGCCGCTGCAGCACTGGGGTGAACTGCATCTCCGGGTCCTTTTGGTAGGCCAAAAAGACCAAGCCCGCGTTGGACAGCTCACCGGGTGCCGGGGGCAGCGAGTAGTTGTACGGCCTGCGCAGAAACCTCTGCTCGGGGTGGTCCGCGGGCGGCATGGCGCGGGCCATGTGGGAGTTTTTGTCGATCACGGGCAGCCCGTACTCGTCCAACGCCTCCATGTCCGGCGTATCGAACTCGTCCGCGCCGGTCAGCGGAGCGCCGTCGGTAAGCTTTCGCCCCACCACAACCTCGCGGGAGGTGCGGTCCAGCCGCTCCCAATCGTCGAGGTCCATCGCGATTCGGCGCACCACCAGCGACGACGACCCGTCGTCCGCGAAGACCTGCTCGGCAAACTCATCGTCCGAGTGCGGGTTGACGGTCCCGTCCACCTGGCCGAAGAGGTTACGCGGCGTCTGACCTTTGGGGATGGAGCCGAACGCGTTCATGAACCCCTGCTGCAACCAGGCGGTTTCAACGTAGTCCATGCCGGCGCGTGTCATGTGACGCAGCGCCCAGGCGCTCATAACCGGGTCGTCGGAGCAGATCTGCAGCACAAGGTCGGTCTGGCCCCACTCCGGTTGCAGCTGCTCGCGTGGCATCGCGGGGATATCGTGCAGCCACGCCGGTTTTTGGTCCGGCGCCGCGATATCGAAGATGCGCTCGCCGAACCCGCAGGTGACAGTGAGGTTGGCGGGCCACTGCGTCATCTCCGGCTCCAGGCTGGACAGCGGGTTGCGACCGGCGGTCAGCTCGCGGGCGTCTTCTGTCCATAGGCGCATCAGCCTGACCACGCCGCTTCCGTCCACCCCGTCCTTCAGCCTGAACCCAGCCAGGTTGAGCGACGCTTGCGTCGGCGTCTGGATGCCTGCTTGGCGCTCGCCGTCGAAAGCGACGGACGCCTCCGTCAACGGTTCGGTGTTCGGATCGGAGTTGCTCGGATCATTACCTGGATCGTCATCGCAGGCCGAGAGCAGCATGCCTGTCGACGCCACACCGGCGACCCCCGCCGTCCCCGCCAAAAACCCCCGCCGGCTCACACCCGGCATGATTTTTCCTCCTTAGTGCTTGTGTTCAGCGTGGTCGGCATGCTCGGCGTGGTCGGCGTGGTCGGCGTGCTCGCCGAGGTCGCCGTAGCTTTCGTCGCCAGGCAGCATGGTGCGCACGGCAACATCCGGCACGGTCACGGTCGCGCCGCCTTCCAGCAGCAAGGTCAGGTCGATGGTGTCGCCAGCCTCGATGGCCGGCGCGTAGCCCATCACCATGAAGTGGTCGCCGCCCGGAGCCAGCTCGTGGGTGCCACCCGCGGGGATGTCGAAGCCACCTTCTTTCTGGCGCATCATCCCGTCGACGACCTCGTGGATTTGATAGTCCGCCTCGCCGAGAGAGGTGGTGAAGCCCACGACCGAGAGGACCTTGTCGGTGTTGTTGTGCAGCGTGCCGAAGATGGACGTCATGTCGCTGCCGTCAGCCGTATCCTGCGCCGCTTTCGCGCGAACGGCGCCCTGCTCGAGGGTGACCGCATCGTTGTCCAGCTCGCTGGCCGCGACATCGGTTGCCGCCTCCAAGGTGGCCTCGTTGAACGAAGACTGCTGCTCCGCTGCGTTGTTGGTCTCATCGGAGCAACCTGCGAGCACCAAAGCTGCTGCTGCAAGTCCGGTGATGATTCGTTTGTTCATCGGTGTTCTCCTACTTGTCGGTATCAGTGTCGGTTTCAGAGATTCGGCGGCTCTTGGCAAGGGCACCGAAGCCCGCACCTGCTACAACCAGCACACCCGCCAGCGCGAGCAGCACCTTCATGGTGGTGCTCATGCCTTCGGCTGCGTCAACAACTGGGTCCTGGCTCGCGTCCGAGGCCGTCTCACCGGATGGGTTGAAGCTGAACGAGGTCATCCCCTTCGTCGAGTGCCCGTCGGACGAGACAATCTGGTAGCCCACCTTGTAGTCGCCCGGCTGCGCATCAAGGTCCGCCGGCACGTCGAGGGTGACAAACCGACCGTCGATCTCCGGCTCGCCGGAGTAGACGACCTCGGACTGCCCGTTGACATCCCGGGAGAGCGCCACGGTGTTGAAGCCGTCTTGGATCTCTCCGGAAAACTCCAGGGTGACGGCGTCGGGGAACTCACTGACCACGCCCTTATCTTCGGGGTCCGAGCCAATCACAGAGTCGTGGGCGTAAGCCGGCGCCGCCGCGCACAACGTTGCAGTTGCCGCCAGGGCCGCGATTGCGCCACCTCGTGTGAATGATGTCGGGATGAGCATGCTGCCTCCTCAAGTAAAACCAACGCGCCGACTGGCGCTAAGAGCACTAGTCGCATTCAAATCCACGTTAGTTCCCGGCACACCCGCCCCAAAAACTGTGAACCGGGTAACGCAGCCTAAATGCCGATATCGGCGTTTACCCCCGTGACCGAGACGCGACCTGGGCTTTTCCAAGGGCCGAACCCACAAATGCCGATATCGGCGTTTAGCGTGCAAACGCAATACGCCCCAGGCTGCCGTTAACCTGGGGCGTATTTTGTGGTCCTAGCTGGGATCGAACCAGCGACCTTTCCGGTGTGAACGGAACGCTCTTCCACTGAGCCATAGGACCGAACGAGAAGAGAGATTACACACCAAAGCCGAAAGTTCCGAATCGGCTGGTCATCGAGGATAACGGTGGGTGTCGAAACGTGCGCCGTCGAGAAGCGAATGCACCACGGGATCAAATTGCACCCGCGTAATTCACACAAACCCACTAAAAGTGGCCGTGACATGGCGATTTGTAACGGCGGGCAGTATGCGGATAAGGTTTGTTCTCGCATTCAACGCGGACAGCGTGGAACGCATGCGGATGTAGCGCAGTTGGTAGCGCATCACCTTGCCAAGGTGAGGGTCGCGAGTTCGAGTCTCGTCATCCGCTCCAGTTCCCCAGAGGAACTTGGGCGCGATTAGCTCAGCGGTAGAGCACTACCTCGACACGGTAGGGGTCACTGGTTCGATCCCAGTATCGCGCACAGAGGGTTTATCCCCTCGGTAACTGAATAGCAATGCGGATGTAGCGCAGTTGGTAGCGCATCACCTTGCCAAGGTGAGGGTCGCGAGTTCGAGTCTCGTCATCCGCTCCAAGTACTTCGGGGTTGAAACCGAATACTTTGGAGGTAACTCCACGGTGGATTGGTCGAGTGGTTAGGCAACGGTCTGCAAAACCGTGTACACGGGTTCGATTCCCGTATCCACCTCCAAGCTGCAATAGCCTTGCGCGATTAGCTCAGCGGTAGAGCACTACCTCGACACGGTAGGGGTCACTGGTTCGATCCCAGTATCGCGCACAGAGGGTTTACGCCCTCGTCAACTGAATAGCAATGCGGATGTAGCGCAGTTGGTAGCGCATCACCTTGCCAAGGTGAGGGTCGCGAGTTCGAGTCTCGTCATCCGCTCCACTTCAATCCCGGCCCGTGCACGGCCGGGATTATTCTTTTGCGCATGGCTTTATCTGCAACCGACATCCTCGGCCCCGTTCACTCCCCCAACAAGCGCGAAACACGCGCGGCGATGGTGATGACGCTTTTCGGCGCGTTCGGCCGCAACGGCATTTCGGGCGACCTCGGCAACGAGCTGGATTCCGCTTTGCTCCAGCAGCTGCGGGCTTGGGCGGATGTTGTCCTCGTTTCATCCAGCACCGCAACCGCAGAAGAGTACGGGCCTGCGGACACGCCGATAGCTGTGCTGTCGCGTTCGTTGGACATCGACCCGTCGCTTGGGGTCTTCTCCGGCCGCGATGCGATTGTTGTGTGCCCAGAGCAGTCGCTTACCGACGATAAACTGGCACCTCAACGCACCGCCTTAAAACATGCCGGTGCCCGGTTTATCTCCTCCGGCGACGGCTCGCCAGCCACGATCATCGAGGCTCTGCATCGTGAGGGCTTCAACCGAATCGCCTGCGAAGGCGGACCGAGCGTCTATGCGGACATGATCGGCAATGACCTCATCGACGTCCTGCATATCACCCTGGACCCGACCACAAGCGCCGCGGACGGCCCGTGGGGGTTGGCGGATATCGCAAACCAGGAAGCTTTCAAACGACGCTACGCGCTCGAAGCGACACATACCTCACCAGATGAAGGTGACTCGGTGCTCTTCCTGCGCTACCGGAGCGTGCGCGACGAGTAGCCGCACCCCGGCAGGTACGGTTAGGCGCGTGATTGCTACCCCACCGCCACGAAGCGCCACCGAAGAATCCGAGGCGGATTCGACCGCAGTACAGGCCCAGCCAGGCCACCAGCGCGCATCCGTCGCGCCGGCGGTTGCCGCAGCCGCCTGGCCTGTTGCGGTGCTTTTGGTCCTACACCGGCTGTTCATCCTCGCGCGCGCAGGGTCTGTGACGGACGATTTCACCACCGTATGGTCCGCAGCGCGCCGTTTCGTAGAACGCGTCCCCGTGTACAACGAGGTTTACACCCATGTCGATCCGCATTACCTATACAACCCGGGCGCGACGCTGCTGCTCGCGCCGATGGGGCTAATCACCGACATCGACCAGGCGCGCCCGTTGTTCATCGCCGTCAACGCCACGTGCATCATCGCTGCGTTGGCCTGGCTGACCAAACTTGCGGGCCGCAAGCTTTCCGGGCCGACGTTTCCGGTGGCCATCGCATTAGCGTTTTGCACCGAGGCAGTGACCAACACGCTGGTGTTTTCCAACATCAACGGCATACTCCTGCTGGCGCTAGTGGCATTTATCGCGCTGCTGCTTACCCGCCGCGACATCGCCGCTGGCATGGTGCTGGGATTGGCCATTCTGGTCAAGCCAATGTTCGCCCCGCTGGTGGTTCTGCCGCTGTTGCAGCTGCGTTGGCGCCCCGCGCTCGGCGCTATCGGCATTCCGGTGGTGATGAACCTCATCGCGTGGCCGCTGACTCCCGGCGCCCGCGACTACCTCGACGTGGTTGTGCCGTACTTGAAGGTCACGCGCGACTACGCCAACTCTTCCCTGTCCGGATTCGCCGTGTATTTCGGCATGCCTAGCTGGGCGCATGGTGCGCTGTTCGTGTTGCTGGCAGCCGCGGTCGCCGGGGCCGTGCTCGGGCTTTTACGCGTGCGCCATAGCCAGGAGCTGCTGTATCTCGCCGTGGGCTCCGGGGTGCTGCTCGCCGGGGTGTGCCTGTTGTCCTCCTTGGGCCAGGCGTATTACTCCATGATGCTGTTTCCCGCCTTGTTTACGGTGTTCCACCCGGATAGTCCCCTGCGCAGCTGGCCCGCGTGGCTCGGCGCCGCACTGTGCCTGTCCCCCTTGAACTGGTCCAGCTCGTTGCACCCGCTGACCGGTAGTTGGCTCAACACGTTTTTGCCAACCGCCGGCTGGGCCGTGTTTATTGTCGCGTGCGCAGCGTGGGTATTGTTTAGGCACACCTTGCTCGCTCCGACAGAAAGGATTGGGCGATGACGGATTTCAAGGACTTCACCGACGCGCAGTGGCGCGAGAAACTCAGCCCGGAGGAGTTCCGCGTCCTCCGGGAGGCAGGCACGGAGCCCCCAGGCGTCGGCGAGTACACCAACACCACCACCGAGGGCGTGTACCGCTGCCGCGCGTGCGGCGCTGAGCTGTTCCGCTCCACCGAGAAGTTCGACGCCCACTGCGGTTGGCCCTCGTTCTTCTCCCCGCTGGCGGGCGACGCCATTATTGAGCGCGAGGACACCTCCCTCGGGATGGTGCGCACCGAGGTATTGTGCGCAAACTGCCACTCCCACCTGGGCCATGTCTTCGCCGGCGAGGGGTTCAACACCCCCACCGATCTGCGCTACTGCATTAATTCCGTTTCGTTGACGCTCGACGAGGCGTAGAAAAGGCGTCGGAAAGCAATTGCTTTCCGACGCCACCTTCGGTGCCCAGCTGCTTAGGGCAGCACCGAAATGATTTCGCCGATGTCGCCGACCCGGCGGCCCGTCTGGAACGGGATCTCCTCGCGCACGTGCAGGCGCGCCTCGGTGTAGCGCATGGTCTTCATCAACGCCTCGATACGCTCCAGCGTCGGGGCCTCAAAAGCGAGCATCCACTCGTAGTCGCCGAGCGTGAAGGCCTCGACGGTGTTGGCTCGCACATCCGCAAAATCGCGGGCCGCCATGCCGTGCTCCGCGAGAATGCGACGGCGCTTTTGCGGGTCCATCACGTACCAGTCGTAGGAGCGCACGAACGGGTAGACCGTAATCCAGTCCCCCGGCTCCTCGCCCATGATGAAGCTGGGCAGGTGAGATTTGTTGAACTCGGCGGGGCGGTGCAGCCCGTTGCCGATCCAGCTCAGTTCCACCTTCTGCCCGAACTCCGTCTCGCGGCGGAAATCCGCGAGAGCCTTCTGCAGATGCTCGAACTCTTCTGCGTGCCACCAAATCATGAAGTCAGCATCGGCGCGGATACCGGTGTTGTCGTAGATGCCGCGGACCGTGACTACGCCTTCCTGCTCGAGGTTGGAGAAGAAGGCGCGAGCTTCGTCGATAAGCTGGCTGCGCTCGGTGCCAAGCACCCCGGGGAGCGCACGGAACACAGCGAACTGTAGAAAGCGCTGCGTGGCGTTGAGTTTGTCAAAGTCGAGCTTGGCCATAGATTTTGCCCCTTCCCTGCCGCACGGCAGATCAAACGAAAGTCGTAGGACATTCTACGCCCTAGGTTGTGACACTCACGGCGCGCCTCCCCCAACGACGCCGGTTGCTGGATACGTTTGACCCTGTGATGAAACCGGACACCACCTCCCCCATGTCCGCCGGAAGCGCGGGCGGCAACAGGGACGACCACGGCAACAGCGATTCCTGGCCCGCAGAATTCAGCGCGGCCGTTGAATCCATGCACGCGGCGCGCCTGCGCCCCGAAATCACCCTGGGCACCATCCGCCCGCCGCAGCGCCCCGCACCGTTTAGCCACGCCGTCGGTTTGGAGGTCGCGCACGCGGACGAAGAAAACGTCCCGGTCGACTCTGAAGGCGATGCGTTCGGCCGCCTGATCTTGTTGCACTCGCCAGCCGCAGAAGAAGCGTGGGAAGGCACCATGCGCCTGGTCGCCTACATCCAGGCCGACATGGACGACGCCGTAGCCTCGGACCCGCTGCTTCCGGACGTGGCCTGGCAGTGGCTCAACGAATCGCTGGCTGAGACCGGCGCGCGCCACACCAACCTCGGAGGCACCGTCACCTCGACTGCCTCTGTGCGCTTCGGCGAGATCGGCGGGCCGCCACGCGCCTACCAGCTGGAGATGCGCGCGTCCTGGACTGCAGAGGGCACCGACCTTCAACACCACGTCGAAGCGTTTTCTAAGGTGCTCGCACACGTGGCTGGTTTGCCTCCGGAGGGTGTGGCACAGCTCGGCGCACGCTAATATCGTTTTTTGATGAGTGCCCGGCTGGACTACCGCCTTGTAGATACGCCCGCCGCCTTTCGTGAGGCAGCGGGCGCACTCGCGCACGGTCGGGGTCCGTTCGCCGTGGACACTGAACGCGCTTCTTCCTTCCGCTACGGCAACCGCGCCTTTCTTGTGCAAGTAGCGCGACGCGGCGCGGGAACGTTTCTGATAGCGCCCGAAGGCCACCGCGACGAGGTGCGCGAGATTTTCGCCCCCGTGCTGGGCGGACAGGAATGGATCATCCACGCCGCGGGAGAAGACCTGCGCAGCCTGGCACTGCTCGGCTTACACCCGGGCATCCTTTTCGACACCGAGCTGGCATCACGGATCGTCGGCTACGACCGCCCGAACCTCGCCGCCATGGTCGAACGTTTCGTCGGTGTGGAACTGGAGAAAGGCCACGGCCACGAGGATTGGTCGCACACGCCGCTGCCAAAGTCGTGGCAAGACTACGCCGCACTCGACGTGGAATACCTCCACGAGCTGGCAGAGGCGCTCACGGAAGTCCTCGACGCTCAGGGCAAGCTGCATTGGGCATTCGAGGAGTTCGCGCACCTGATCGCCGTATATTCAAAGACTCCCTACCAGGAGAAGACTTGGCGGGATATGAAAGGGCTCGCGTCGGTACGTGACCAATCCGGGCTCCAAGTCGCCCGCGAACTTTGGCACGCGCGTGAAGAGATCAGCGAACAACGGGACATCGCCCCGGGGCGGCTACTACCCAACCGGGCCTTATTGGCTATCGCGCTCGCCGAACCGGACTCTCCTCACGGACTGACTCGTGCGATCGGGAGTAAAGGCATGCCCTCGCGGGATGTGCGGCGCTGGCTCGGCGTGGTCGAACGCGCACTTTCGGTGGACCCAGCCACGTGGCCGCGACGCCGAGATCCGCGTGCAAACAGCACACCGTCGAAATCCGGCTGGGAGCGCCACTACCCCGAATCGTGGCAGATGCTGCAGCTGTGCCGCGAAGACATCGCCGCCATCGCAGAAGACTTGGACATTCGTCCCGACATTTTGCTCACGCCCGCGATTTTGCGCGAGACGGTGTGGAGCGCGCCCGACACGTCACCGGCGTGGGATACCCACCAGGCAGCGACGGCCCTGGAAAATGCGGGCGCGCGACCGTGGCAGATCCAAATCACTGCGCCAATTCTGGCCGCAGCGCACGCGGAGATGCTCGAGCTGGTCTAGCGCTTCGCTTCGGCTTCCGGGTCCGCCAGGCTGGCCGCCCACTCACGAACCTGATCCGCAGCAGAGACTGGATCAAGGCCGTACTCCTGCAGGATCTCGCCGCGAGATGCGTGCAGCGGGAAAATATCTGGGAATGCGAGCTGCCGCACCGGGGTATCCACCTCCGCAGCCGCAAGCGCCTCGGCAACAGCGGATCCCACGCCACCGCGGACCACGCCGTCTTCGTACACCACCACCAGGTCGGCTTCCGCGGCCAACTCCAGCACGTCAGAGGAGACGGGGATGGCCCAGCGCGGGTCTACCACCGTTGCCCGGATGCCGTCGTCACGCACCGCGTCTGCCACCTCGAGGCCGTACTTCGCAAACGCACCAACGGCGACGATCAGCACGTCAATGTCCTCCTCGGTGCCCTCGCCCTCTGGGCGTGCCAGCACGTCGGTGCCGCCGGCAAGACGCTCGAGTGCGTCAATGTCAGCGCCAACCGCCCCCTTGGGGAAGCGGACAACCGTCGGCCCGTCGTCGACAGCAATAGCCTCGGCGAACTCCTCTCGCAGACGAGCCGCATCCCGCGGCGCTGCAATGCGGATGCCTGGCACGATCGACGCGATCGCCATATCCCACACGCCGTTGTGGCTGGCGCCGTCCGAACCGGTCACGCCGGCGCGGTCGAGCACCAACGTCACAGGCTGATCAATCAGCCCCACATCCATGAGCAGCTGGTCGAACGCCCGATTCAAAAACGTCGAGTACACCGCGACGACCGGGTGCAGGCCGCCGAGCGCCATACCGGAGGCGGAAGCGACAGCGTGCTGCTCCGCAATACCGACATCGAAGAAACGATCCGGGAACTGCTCTGCAAAAGGTTGCAAGCCGGTCGGCCCCGCCATCGCCGCGGTGATGGCCACGATATCGTCGCGCTCGTGGCCGGCGCGCAACAGCTCCTCAGTGAACACAGACGTCCAGCCCGGTTCAGACGCGGCGAGCGACTGCCCTGTCACCGGGTCGATCACACCCGTGGAGTGCATCTGATCCGCCACATTGTTCACGGCCGGGGCGAACCCGTGGCCCTTTTCAGTGACCACGTGGACGATCAGCGGCCCCTCATAGCGCTTGGCGTATTTGAAGGCGTTGAGCAAGCTTTTAATGTCGTGGCCTTCAACTGGGCCGACGTACTTCATCCCCAGCTCCGGGAACATCTCGGTGGGCAGCACCTGGTACTTCACGCCTTCTTTGAGGGCGTGAAGTGCGTCGAATGTGCGCTCGCCCACCCAGCCCATGGACTTCAGCGTCTTCTTGCCGGACTCCATCACTTCGTCGTACGCCGGCTGCATGCGAAGCGCCGCAAGCTGGTCGCGCAGCTTTGTCAGGTTGTTCGCGAACCCGCCGATAGTCGGCGAGTAGGACCGGCCATTGTCGTTGACCACGATGACAACGTTGCGGTTGGCCGCCGCAATGTTGTTCAGCGCCTCCCAGCACATGCCGCCGGTCAACGCACCGTCTCCTACCACGGCGACGACGTTGGCGTCATCGCTGCCCTTCAGCGCCTTTGCCTTGGCAAGACCGTCCGCGTAGGACAGGGACGCGCTCGCGTGCGAGGACTCGGTCCAATCGTGCTCCGACTCCGCGCGCGCCGTGTATCCGGAAAGCCCGCCCTTTTTACGCAGCGTGTCAAACTGCCCGCCGCGGCCGGTAAGAATCTTGTGCACGTACGACTGGTGGGATGTGTCCCAAATAATCGGGTCGTTCGGTGAATCGAAGATGTAGTGCAGTGCGATGGTCATCTCCACCACACCCAGGTTGGGGCCGAGGTGCCCGCCGGTGGCGGAGACCTTCTGGATCAGCATCTCGCGGATCTCATCCGCCAGATCTTCAAGCTGCGCAGGAGAAAGCTTGCGGACATCCGCTGGCGTCGCAATGTGCTCGAGCAGTGCCACAGTCCTGTCGTACTCCTTCGCCATATCGGGCGCGCCCGGGAGTGGGCGCAGCTGCCGTTTCGTTCACGCTAGTTTACACGCTGGTTTTCTCACGAAGATTCGTCCCGCGGCACCGGCTCAAGCATCGCCATCACTTCGAAGTGGTGGGTGTTCGGGAACGCGTCGATAAGCTTCATCTGTTTCACCGCGTAGCCGTGCTCGCCAAAGCCCGCTAGATCGCGCGCGAACGTCGCCGGATCGCATCCGACGTGGATGATGCGCTCTGGTGCCGCCTGAGCAATCGCACGGACCACGTCCGCGCCCGCACCTGCACGCGGCGGGTCCAGCACAACTAAGCCGGGACGCTCCAGCTCCGCTACGACTGCCGCCGTATCGCCGTGGTGCACGCGCACATCGCACGCGTCGGCGACCTGCTGGTGGCGGGAGGTGGCGGCGCTGGAGTAGTCCACTGTCTCAATCCGGCCGCCGCCGAGCGCCGAGCTCATCGCCGGCACAAACGCGCCGACGCCACCGTAGAGGTCCCAACCCACGCGGTTGGCGTACGCGCCTGCGCCCCACTGGTAGATGACATCGGAATACGCCTCCGGGGCGCGCTGGTGCGCCTGCCAGAACGCAGTCGGCGGAAAAACGAAGTCGAACCCGCGCACGTGTTCCACCAGCTCACCCGGTCCTTCAAGAACGCGCTCGACGCGCTCCACACGGCGCCCACGTTGCGCAGCCCGGGTCTCCACCACATGCCGGGTGCCCTTCGCGTCAGCCGCGACGACGAGCTCAGCTCCGGGGGTGAACGTTGCAGCTCCCTCGCCCACAATGCCGTCGAGCAAGCCCGCCTTCGGCTGCGTGCACTGCACCCCAGCGACAACTTCAGCGGAACGCGCCCGCCGCATGCCAGCATTGCCCTTACGGTCCACGCCCAACCTGACACGGGTGCGCCACCCGGTCACCGGCTCAAGCTGAATCGCCTCCACCTCGTGGAGGTCGTACCCGTCCAACACCCCGGAACGGGAGGACAGCGCGCCCAGTTGCCCGAGGAGCACCTCGCGCTTGAACTCCAGCTGCGCGTGGGCGGCGATATGGGAAAAGTCGCAGCACCCCGCACCTGCTGCAGCCGCGGGGCAAGTCGGGTCGACGCGATGCGGCGACGGATCAAGCACGGCGGTAGCTTCCGCACGGGCCCACCGCTTCTTCACCTTTGTCAGCGTCGCCTCCACCGTGTCGCCGGGGATTGCGCCACGGACGAACACCACACGCCCGTCGGGTGCGTCGGCGATGCCTTCGCCGCCGTGCGCCATGGCACGGACGTGCAAACGCACCGGCGCCCCCGCCGCTACAGCGGGCACACCGGTGCTGTCAGCCAGCTCCGCCATTTACTCGGCAGCAGACGGGGTGTCGCCGCCTGCCTTCGAACTGCCGCCTGCGGCGCGACGCTCGCGCAGTTCCTGCAGCTGCTTCTGGTTCTCCACGTTCTGGGCGATGATTTGCTTCAGCGCGTCACCCAGGGCGTTCGGGTTGCCCTCCGCCGGTGCCTGCGCGGAAGCCTGGCCCTGACGCGCCTTGGCCTCGGCTGCGGCCTGGACCTGCTGAGCAAGCTGCGCGGGCAGGACCACCTGCAGGGAGTTGCCGGCCAGGATCGGGTCCTCGCCGCGGTAAACGAAGGAGCGCGCGACGGTCTCGCGGCCGATCTCCGCGAGCTGGTCTTCGGAGCCGGTCGGCGCTGCCAAGGTGACGCGGTAGAGCCAGCGCGGGCCCTCCACACCGATAATGCGGATCACGCCGTTGGTGCCGGTGCCAACGATCTCTTGGCCCCACGGGCCCTGCTGGATTTCCACCGGCATGCCTTCGGCGCGCATGCCCGCGATGATCTCCTCCGAGGATTCCTCCCAGAGGCCGCCGGTGCGAGGAGCGGCGAATGCGACCGGGGTGATACGGCCGTAGCGGGTGACCACGTGGACCATCTTCGGGCCCTGCTCACCCATCTCCACCTGCACCTGGGATTCCTTCGGCAACGGCACACGGATGGATCCGAGGTTCAGGGTGACGTCGGAAAAGTCCGAGAAGTCGAAGTCCTCAATGTCGACGTTGTCGCCGTCGAACGGGCCAGTGGAGCCGCCGACCGGGTCGTAGTCCGTCAGCGCTTCCACGCCCGCTGCGGCGGAGGCGACAGGTGTGGCAGCCGGAGCAGTTTCCTGCTTCTCAACGGGCGACGCCTCCTCAGCGACCTCAGTCTGCGGCGCCACCTCGGTATCAGCCGCAGTGGCCTCAGCGCCGGGCTGTTCCTGCTTCGGCTCCAGTGGCGAGGACTCTACGGCTTTTTCCTGCTGCTGCTTCTTCTTTTTCTTGCCAAACGGCCAAAATGCCATCGGTGGTCACTCCCTAAAGTTGGTGGTCGCAGATGAGTGTAATTCTTGCGTTTGCGGTTATTGACTGTAGTCCGTGCTAGCGGTGCTAGTGGGTACCGGTCGAGCCGTACCCGCCGTCGCCGCGCTGCGTCTCGTCCAGAGCGTCAACTTCGGTGAAATCCACCAACTCCACACGCTGAATCACCAGCTGCGCAATCCGCATGCCGCGGGTGATTTCGATCGGCTCGGAGCGGTCGGTGTTGAGCAGGCAGACCTTCAGCTCCCCACGGTAGCCAGCGTCAATGGTGCCGGGCGTGTTGACAATGCTCAGCCCGCGCTTGGCAGCCATGCCGGATCGCGGGTGGATCAAACCGACCGTCCCCACGGGCAACGCGATCGCCACGCCTGTAGCCACGAGTGCCCGCTCCCCCGGCTGCAACACCAGGTCTTCTGCGGAATACAGGTCCGCGCCGGCGTCTTCCGGGTGCGCCCGCATCGGCATTGGCAGCTCCTGGTCAAGGCGCTTAACCGGAATCGGCGGGAGCGGATCGCCCGCGTATGCGCTGTAGGGGTTGTGTGTGCTGTGCTCGCTGTTTTGCTTCTCCACCCGCCCCACACTACGTCAGGGTCAGTGCGTCAGCGCCACCCCGCCAATGCGCGGAACCGGTCTCCCCCACGACTGCCCTGCAAGTATGCCCTTGCACTGGGCACGCCTATTGTGGAGTGCGTGAGTGAGACCGCTTCGACCCCTTCAAACCCCGGCCCCGAAAAGGCAGCGACGGCTGCGACGGCACCTCAGGCGAAGGTGCTGTACACGGAGCGTCAGTGGGTGCCTTGGTATTGGTGGGCTGCCCTCGCCGGGCTCGCGCTGCTGCTCGCCGGACAGTTTGGCCTGAACCGCAACGTCTGGTGGTTCGCGGTGCCGCTGGTGCTGTTCTCAGCGCTGTTCGCCTGGTTTTTGTTCTGGCTATCGCGCACCACGGTCTCCGTGGAGCAGGACCCGGACGGCACGCGCTGGTTGCTCGTCGACGACGCGAACCTGCCCAACACCGTGGTCTCACGCTCCATGGTGGTCCCGGGTTCCGCCCGCCAGAACGCGCTCGGGCGCCAACTGGACCCGGCGGCGTACTTGGTCTCTCGCCCGTGGGTGAGCGAACACGTCCTCATCGTCTTGGACGACCCGGAGGATCCCACCCCGTACTGGTTGATCTCCGCGAAGCACCCCGAAGAGGTCCTGGCGGCGTTCGCCCCCGACACTACCGCCGGATAACCGGGCAACGGGACAACAGACTCAAGGGCGGCGCCACCTGACTAGGTGGGGCCGCCCTTCAGCCGTCGATAGGCAACTGCTTACTCGCAGTCGAGGCAGATCTTCGAACCGTCGTCCTCGGTGTAGGCAAGGCGCTTGTTCTTCTGCACGAGGAAGCAGGACGCGCAGGTGAACTCGTCGTCCTGGCGCGGCTTGACCTCAACGTTGAGCTCCTCGCCGGAGAGGTCCTGGGTCGGAGGCTCCACAGGCTCAACGATCTCGCCGTCGTCGTCCATGCTGCTGCCAGCTACTTCAGCAGCCTTGAGGCCCTCCAAGGAGTCGGTCTCAATTTCGTCGTCCATGCGGCGGCGCGGCGCATCGTAATCGGTGGCCATGGTGGTGTGTCCTCCAGCTCAGCGTGGTCGCCCCGGGAGGGGCCTGAATGTCGTTATTTGAGCGGAATACTAGGTCAAACACATAGCCCTGTCATCTTCCCTGCTCAGACACCAGAACCTTCGCTTGCAAGGCGGGTGACGCGTCGCGTTTGTACACTTCCATTGCATGACGCAAAAGGCTCTGGGTTTCGGTGTGGATATCGGCGGTTCCGGCGTGAAGGGCGCCGTGGTGGATCTACACACCGGCGATTTTGCGGGCGAGCGGGTAAAAATTGCCACGCCCCAACCTGCAACACCAGACGCGGTCGCCGAGGTCGTCGGGCAGATCGTTGATGAATGCGAATGGGAAGGCCCAGTCGGCATCACTCTCCCTTCGGTGGTGACCCAGCAGGTCGCGCGCACCGCTGCCAACATCGATGAGTCGTGGGTGGGCACCAACGTGCATGACCTCTTCACCCAGGCGCTGGGCCGCGAAACTATCTCTGTGCTCAACGACGCGGATGCGGCGGGCATCGCCGAGGTGGCCTTCGGCAGCGACACCGCCCGTAGCGGCGCAGTCATCTTCCTCACGTTCGGCACCGGCATCGGCTCTGCGTTTCTGCTCGACGGCACATTGTTCCCCAACACCGAACTCGGGCACATGCTTATCGACGGCACCGAGGCAGAGCACTTCGCTTCCTCCGCTGCAAAGGACCGGGAAGAGCTGAGCTACAAAAAGTGGGCCAAGCGCGTGGATAAAGTCCTGCACGAATACGACCGGCTGTTTAACCCGGCGGCGTTTATTGTCGGCGGCGGCATTTCCCGGCACGCGGACAAATGGGTTCCGCTTCTGACAGTAGATACCCCGGTGACGGCGGCGGCATTGCGCAACAGGGCCGGGATCGTGGGAGCGGCGATGGCCGCCCAGGACCATGTCGCACCGTAGGTCCGCGGCGGCGGTAATGTACGGTGGTTGCCGTTCAATGGTCGGCCCGCGCGGGGCACGGAATACTCCGCCTGGACGGCTGTTAATATTGGCGTTCTGAAAATTTTTGGACGCATACGTACCCTGGATTGCCAGTGGTAAGGTCCGATTGACTCGAAAGGGCGTACGTGGTAGCCAGCGAAGCTTCAAGCAAAAATACCGACGACGTGACTGCAGTTTCGTCCGACGGTGGCGCAGGCAGCGTTGCCAAATCCAGCGCGAAAAAAGCGGCTAAGAAGGCTGCGAAGAAAACCGCGAAAAAGACCGCTAAGAAGACGGTGAAGAAGGCAGCCAAGAAAACGGCGAGAAAGACCGCGAAGAAGGCTGCGAAAAAGACCGCGAGAAAGACGACTGCGAAGAAGGCGACGGCAAAGAAGGCAACTAAGGCAGCGAAGGATACTGCCGCAGATGCCGACGAGTTGGAGGACGAGCTCCAGGCCGGCGGTAGCGACGCTGACGAGCTGAACGAGCAAGATGTCGACCGCGACGATGCGGATTTCGATCCGGAGATCGACGACGAAGACGACACCTTCGACGAAGACATCGACGATACGCTCGGCGATGATGATGAGGACGGCGCGCGCGATGGCGACGCCGAGGATGACGAGGACGAGGAAAGCGAAGACAGCTCCTCCGTCTGGGACATCGAAGAGTCCGCCGCACTGCGCCAAGCGCGCAAGGACGCGCAGCTCACGGCATCTGCGGACTCGGTGCGCGCGTACCTCAAGCAGATCGGCAAAGTTGCTCTGCTCGATGCCGAGCAGGAGGTCTCGCTTGCCAAGCGTATCGAGGCCGGGTTGTACGCGCAGTACCGTCTCGACGAGATGGCGCGCGCAGCCGCCGAAGGCGACAAAGATGCCAAGCTCACCCCCGCCGTGAAGCGCGACCTGAGGTCGGTTGCGCGCGACGGCCGCAAGGCGAAGAACCACCTGCTGGAAGCAAACCTGCGTCTGGTGGTCTCCTTGGCGAAGCGCTACACCGGCCGCGGCATGGCTTTCTTGGACCTGATCCAGGAGGGCAACCTCGGCCTGATTCGCGCTGTGGAGAAGTTCGACTACTCCAAGGGCTACAAGTTCTCCACCTACGCAACGTGGTGGATCCGCCAGGCCATCACCCGCGCCATGGCGGACCAGGCCCGCACCATCCGTATTCCGGTGCACATGGTCGAAGTTATCAACAAACTCGGCCGTATCCAGCGCGAGTTGCTGCAGGACCTCGGCCGCGAGCCCACGCCGCTCGAGCTTGCGAAGGAAATGGATATCACCGAGGAGAAGGTCCTCGAGATCCAGCAGTACGCCCGCGAGCCGATCTCGCTTGACCAGACCATCGGCGACGAGGGCGACAGCCAGCTCGGCGACTTCATCGAGGACTCCGAGGCTGTCGTGGCTGTGGACGCAGTGTCGTTCACGCTGCTGCAGGACCAGCTGCAAGACGTGCTGCATACCCTGTCCGAGCGCGAGGCCGGTGTTGTGCGTCTGCGCTTCGGGCTAACGGACGGCATGCCGCGCACCCTCGACGAGATCGGCCAGGTCTACGGCGTGACGCGCGAGCGCATCCGCCAGATCGAATCCAAGACTATGTCGAAGCTGCGCCACCCGTCGCGTTCCCAGGTGCTGCGCGACTACCTGGATTAATTCAGCAATCTGGGTATTCTCCCCGCAACGTTTAAGCGCCCCGACCGTTCGTGGTCGGGGCGTTTGAACTTGGTCAAGCAAGCGCTTAGTTGTTCAAGCTCTTTTCAATCTCATCCTCGATGCAGGACTCGTACTGCTCATTATCGCCCTGGAACTGCTCGCACGCTTCAAACACACCGTCGTTGAGAAGCTGCTTCGCCACAGAAATGCCGAAGATGAGCATCAGCGCGGACAGGATCGTGGCAATGGCACCCATGACGATGCCGGAGATTGCCATGCCCTTGCGGGAGCCCGGGCCGACGATGGAGTTCGCCTTCTTCACGCCGACGATACCCAGGATCAACGCGATCACGCCGAGCACGAGGCCCGGGAAGAGGAACAGCAGGCCCAACAGGGACAAGATGCCCACGATCATCGCAGCGAGGGCTACACCGTTATTCTGCTGCGCCGGGGCTGCCTCGTAGCCGTACGACGTCGGCGCCTGATTGTAGTTTCCGCCCGCCATGCCGTATCCGGGCTGGCCCGGTTCGCCGCGGGTGTAATCCGGCTGCAGCTGCTCGTGGCCAGCGTAATCGCCGTAGTTGGAAACGCCCTCCGGGTGGCCGCCGGCAGGGTTGGTGCCGTACTGGTCGCCACCGTAGGGGTTCTGGCCGTTCGGGTTCTGGCCGTTCGGGTTCTGGCCGTTGTAAGGGGTGCTCATCACAATTCCTTTCGTTTCATTGCGGTGCACGCCACTTTACCGCCGGGGCTACCAGTCTCGCAGAAAGGCGATTCGCTCGCGTAACTGATCGGCGTTGCACAGTGCGGTTGGCGGTCCGCCGCAGGCTTTGCGCACCTCGGTGTGGATCGCGCCGTGGGGCCGGCCGCTCTTACCCGCCGCGATGGCCACGCGGGCGTTGAGTTCCTTGCGCAGTGCGGGAATTTCGTCTGCGGCGTTTGTAGCTTCGCCGGCTGCCGCTTCAGGAGCCGGGGTAGGCTTTGCCGCCGGCTCGCCGAGTACCTCCGCCCGTTCGCGGGCTTTTCGCTCTTCTGCCCTGCGCGCCCGCTCTTCAGCGTCGCGCGCGTCCAGTTGATCGCTTTGGCGCTTGGCCAAAAGGGTGCGCACCTGATCGGCGTCGAGCAGGCCGGGCAGGCCGAGGAAGTCCTGTTCCTCCGCAGAGCCGGCTTGGGTAGGCGTGCCGTAGGTGGAGCCGTCGAAAATCAGCGAATCCAGCTCAGCCGAAGCGCCGATGGATTCGTAGGACGGCATGTCGTCCGGCTCGGTTTGGGTGCGGTTGGCTTGCTCCAGCAACTCGTCGGACCAGCCTGACTCCCGGTGGGGTTTGCCCAGGACGTGATCGCGAGAGACCTCCATCTCCTCCGCCAGTCGCAGCAGCACCGGCACCGACGGCAGGAACACGGAGGCAGATTCGCCCGGCATACGGGAGCGCACGAAGCGGCCGATCGCCTGGGCGAAGAACAACGGAGTGGACGCTGAGGTGGCGTACACGCCCACGGACAGTCGCGGCACGTCCACCCCCTCAGAGACCATGCGCACCGCCACCATCCACTCGTCGCGCGAGGCGGAGAACTCGTCGATGCGGTCGGACGCGCCCGGTTCGTCGGAAAGCACCACAGTGACCGGCGTGTTGGACAGCTTCGTCAGAATCTTCGCGTAGGCGCGGGCAGTGGTCTTGTTCGTGGCGATGACTAGGCCGCCGGCATCCGGCATGTTGGCGCGGATTTTCATCAACCTGGTGTGCGCGGCGGAAAGCACCGCGGCAATCCAGTCGCCCTTCGGGTCCAACGCGGTGCGCCAGGCGCGGGTGGTTTGCTCTGCGTTCAGCGGTTCCCCCAAGCGCGCGGAATACTCCTCACCCGCCGAGTCCTTCCACTGTGCCTCGCCCGAGTACGCGAGGAAGACAACGGGGCGCACCACGCCGTCGGCAAGCGCATGCGAATAGCCGTAGGTGTAGTCGGCCTCTGAAACCAAGTGGCCTTCACCGTCCTCGACGTAACGCACGAACGGGATCTGCGAATCGTCAGAACGAAACGGCGTACCGGTCAGCGCCAGCCGGTGTTCGACATCGTTGTACGCCTCATAGACGCCGTCGCCCCAGCTCTTGGAGTCGCCGGCGTGGTGGATCTCATCCAAGATCACCAGCGTGCGGCGCGCGGACGCCACTGCGTGGTGCTTGAAGGGATGCATGCCCACCTGCGCGTAGGTGACCACAATGCCGTCGTAGGAGGCGTTGACGGCAGAGGAATTAGTGAAGTTCGGGTCCAAGGAAAGGCCGAAACGCTTCGCCGCGTCGGACCACTGGTGCTTCAGGTGCTCCGTGGGCACGACGACAATGATGCGTTGGACAGTCTTGTCCTCTTTTAAACGCGAGGCCAGAGTCAGTGCGAAGGTGGTTTTGCCCGCACCTGGTGTTGCCACGGCCATGAAGTCGCGCGGCTTGTCGCGGAGAAACGAATCAAGGGCCTCCTGCTGCCATTTGCGCAGCTGGGGCCCAGAAGTCGCGGCGGTCACTTGCGGCGCAGCCCCTTGTAAATCCGTTCACAGTCGGGGCACACCGGGGATCCCGGCTTGGCCTGCTTTTTCACCGGGAAGGTCTCGCCGCACAACGCCACCACCATTTTGCCGGAGATGGCGGAATCGACGATCTGGTCCTTCTTCACGTAGTGGAAGAACTTGGGGGTGCCGTCGTCTGTGGTCGACGAGGTATCTTCCCTGAGGTCCGGGCGCTCGAGCGTCTTCGTCGTCGTATTCACGGCATCCATCATGCCCCAATTCGGGCGAGAGGTTAAGCCGGAGGGCTAACCTCAAGGTTCATGAGCGCCAACGAACAGCCATCCACTGAGCGCGCCTCCCGCCGCTTCCGCCGGGGCAGGAAAACCCGCGCGCTGATCACGGATGCTTCCTACACTCCCGAGCAGAATAGGCAGTCGCGCGAGAAGCAGTACGCCGTCTTGCAGGGGTTGCGCTTGCCATTCATCGTCGCGGCGGTGGCTGCGGCGTGGGCTCATTGGTGGGTACTCGCCGGCATTTTCTTCGTGGTCTCTGTCCCGTTGCCGTGGATTGCTGTGGTTCGAGGAAACGCACAGGGCGAGGTACGGGATACCCGCCAGAAGAACGTGTACAAGCCTGCCGTGGCACGCCAGGAGCAGCAGATGTTGGCGCAGCAGCGGCGCACGGCGCTCGATTCGGCCGAGACAGATCGCGGCAGCTCCCCCGCTATCATCGACCACGACGAATAAGCCCCCTCGCACTGCAGGAGTTGCGCGTGATTGCACCAGAACCCCTCTCCCCTAATTTTCCCGCAGTTGTCCAGGCGCTTGCCAAAGAACTCGACGAGGCAGGTTTCAGCGCCGACGGCATCGCGGCCCACCTTGGGCCGGAGGCCACCGAGGCGCTCTACCGCCGCGAACCGGGGGTTGTTCTGGCGGCGTGTTCCGACGACGCGCGCCTGTCGCGCCTGATCCGGTTCTTCGTGCTGCGTCGCCCCGCAACAGCGGAGGAGTTGGGTGAGATGCTCACCCCGAAGCTTGCGCTTTCGCTTATCGACGACCACTTGGTGCTGCCCGTGCCAGACTCATCCACCTACCGTATTGCCGTGGAGGTACGTCCCCACGTCGTGGCCGGCGAACCGAGGTTGGTGCTGTCCGACCTGGATGCCTCTATGACTGAGCACGTCCCGGGCCGCGACCACGTCCTCGGCGTCGGTTCGGCCTCGCTGTCCTTGCTGTCGGCCACACCGTGCACGCCCGTGGATTCCGTGCTGGATTTGGGGACTGGCTCCGGCGTCCAAGCACTTGCGCAAGCGGACAACGCCACGCACGTGGTGGCCACGGATGTGCACGCCCGCGCACTGGATTTCGCCGAGGCAACACTGCGGGCGAACGGGGTGGACAACGTGGAGTTGCGCCAAGGTGAATGGTTTGAGCCGGTTCAGGGTGAGCTGTTTGACCGGATCGTGGCTAATCCTCCTTTTGTGGTGGGACTGCCCGAAGTTGGCCATGTCTACCGCGATTCTGGCTTGGACCTTGACGGCGCCACCGAGCTGGTGCTCAGCCAAGCACCGGAGCATCTTGCCGAGGGCGGCCGCGCCTTTATCCTCGGCTCTTGGGTGCATGTGCTTGACCAGCCCTGGCAGTCCCGGGTCGCGTCGTGGTTGCCCTCCCACGGTGTGAGCGCCTGGGTGCTGCAGCGCGACGTGGTCGATCCCGGCATGTATGTCTCCACATGGCTGCGCGACGAGTCCATCGACCCACGTTCGGACGAAGGCGTCGCACGCACGGTGCAGTGGCTCGACCACCTCGCCGACAACGACGTCCACGCTGTGGGCTTCGGCTGGATACTTTTGGAAGACATCGGCGACGCTCCGAGCGAGATCATCTGCGAGGAACTCTCCCAGCCGTTTACAGACCCGCTCGGCCCGGAAGCAGAAGAGTACTTCACCCGCACCGCGTGGCTGCGAGGGAAGGACCGCGAGAACATCCTCGACGCCAACTACGTGGTTCGGCCGACCGTGGCGCTGGAAGACATCAAGCTCGCAGACACCGAACTCGGCATGGGGTTCGCGGACGAAACACTGCGAATTACCCGCACTGACGGGCCACGGTTTTCCCACACCATCGACGCCGGCATCCTCTCGCTGATCTCCGGACTGCACCCGAACGGCTTGCCGCTGCGCGACGTGGTTGGTCTGTATGCGGCATCGCGCGGTGCGGAGCAACCGGAGGACGTCGAAAAGCTTGAGGCTGAAGCCGCGAAAGCTGTAGTCGACCTCGTGCGCCACGGGCTGGTTCTGCCCGCAGAGATCGCGCAACTTACCCACCTCTAGACAGAACGGAGCATCAATGAAAGCTGTACTCACGCGCGTGACGAGCGCGTCGGTGACCGTGGACGGAGAAACCGTCGGAGTGATCGACTGCCCCGACACCGGCGGGATCCTCGCCCTCGTAGGTGCGGGCCGCGAGGACGCGGACGATGCGTGGGAGACGGTGGCGCGCAAGATCGCAGAGCTGCGCATCCTCGACGGCGAACGGTCAGTGGAAGACGCTGGCGCACCGGTCTTGCTGGTCAGCCAGTTCACGCTAATGGGCCGCACGGCGAAAGGCCGGCGTCCGTCCTGGAGCGACGCGGCACCCGGCGACGCGGCGGAGCCGGTGATCGGCGCTATCGCCGAAGCACTGCGCTCGCGCGGCATCCACGTCGAGGAAGGTCGCTTTGGCGCGCACATGCAGGTCGCTAGCGTCAATGATGGGCCCTTTACCGTCATTGTGGAAGCTTGACTTGAATATATTTCCCGCGGGCGGGAACATCAAAGGACAGCCAAGCGTTTCCCATCTAGACTGCCCAGCTGTCCCCCAGCTTTTCCACCTAGTCCGAGGAGGCGTTGCCACATGACCCAACCGGATCACGCTGCACAGGGAACTCAAGAATCCGGGGAGACCGTCGACCGCGGTAGCCG
Organism: Corynebacterium pilbarense; assembly: GCF_026930265.1. Classification (NCBI taxonomy): domain Bacteria; kingdom Bacillati; phylum Actinomycetota; class Actinomycetes; order Mycobacteriales; family Corynebacteriaceae; genus Corynebacterium; species Corynebacterium pilbarense. Next base: position 149,498 of record NZ_JANRML010000001.1, on the reverse strand, counting down.
ACGGAACCAGACCAACGACAACCCTTCTGCGGACCTCGTCCGCGTCTACCTCAACGGCATCGGCAAGACTGCCCTGCTCAACGCTGAGGAAGAGGTTGAACTTGCCCAGCAAATCGAGGTCGGCTTGTACGCGCAGCGCCTTTTGGACGATCCGGAGGTGAAGCTGACTCGCGCGAAGAAGCGTGACTTGAAGATTCTGGCCAAGGAAGGCCGCAAGGCCCGCGCCCACCTGCTTGAGGCAAACCTGCGCCTCGTGGTGTCTCTGGCCAAGCGCTACACCGGCCGCGGCATGCCGCTTTTGGACCTGATCCAGGAGGGCAACCTGGGCCTGATCCGCGCAATGGAGAAGTTCGACTACTCCAAGGGTTTCAAGTTCTCCACCTACGCCACATGGTGGATCCGCCAGGCGATTACGCGCGGCATGGCGGACCAGTCCCGCACGATCCGCCTCCCAGTCCATCTGGTGGAGCAGGTGAACAAACTGTCCCGCATCCGCCGCGAGATGTACCAATCCCTGGGCCGCGAGCCCACGAACGAGGAGCTTGCGGAAGAATCCGGCATCGAAGAGTCCAAGATTGAGATGCTGCTGCGCCAGTCGCGGGACCCGGTGAGCTTGGACATGCCGGTCGGCGCGGATGAGGAAGCACCGTTGGGCGACTTCATCGAGGACGCCGAGGCCACCGACGCCGAGGACGCCGTGGTGACCACGCTGCGCCACGACGATATCGAGGACATCATCAACGGCCTCGAGCAGCGCGAGCAGGACGTCATTCGCATGCGCTATGGCCTGACCGACGGTGTGCCGCGCACTTTGGACCAGATCGGCCGCCAGTTCGGGCTGTCACGCGAGCGCGTCCGACAGATCGAGCGTGAAGTGATGGCGAAGCTGCGCGCCGGCGAGCGTGCCGACCGCCTGCGTGATTACGCGCTCTAGGCGGCACGGCGCTCCGCAGTTTTTCAGCCCAGCACCTTCAGGTTCACCGGTACAGCCACAGGTGCTGGGCTAAAGTATTGCCACATGGTTTTCGGACCTCTAACCAGTACCGCGATTGGAAGGGAGCATCACAGTGCGTGATCTCGTTGACACCACAGAGATGTATCTGCGCACCGTCTACGAACTGGAAGAGGAAGGCATTACGCCGCTGCGCGCGCGAATCGCGGAGCGCCTCGAGCAGTCTGGGCCGACCGTCTCGCAGACGGTGGCGCGCATGGAGCGCGACGGTCTGATGGTGGTTGAGCACGACCGTTCCCTGTCGTTGACTGAGGAGGGGCGCCGGCGCGCGACCGCCGTGATGCGCAAGCACCGTCTCGCGGAGCGTTTGCTTACCGACGTTCTGAAGATGGACCTCGCCCAGGTCCACGAGGAGGCGTGCCGGTGGGAGCACGTGATGAGCGAAGAGGTGGAGCGCCGGGTCGTCGCAGTGCTTGACAACGCTGACCGCTCCCCCTTCGGCAACCCGATCCCCGCCCTCGCCGAGCTCGGCGCAACCGCCGGCACCGCTGAGCAAGTGGGCACCCGGGCCAGTGATCTGCGCCTGAAGGAACCGGCGCGCGCAAAGGTGGTGCAGATCAGCGAGATCCTGCAGGACGGAGCATTGCCGAAATCCGCAGGCCAGCTTGTGGGACAAACGGTGGATCTGCACCCACTGGAAGACGGCGCGCTGGAGGTCTCCACCGATGAGGGTGAGACTTTCGTGCTCACCGCAGATGTCTCGCACGCCCTGCGCGTGGAGATTCAAGGCTAAAAGCACTCACGAGCACGGAAAGGACTTCCATGAAGCTTGTTGTCACCGGCGGCGCCGGCTATGTGGGCAGTGTGTGCGCTGCCATCCTGCTTGAGGCGGGACACGAGGTGATCGTCGTGGACGATCTGTCTACCGGCAACCGCTACGCCGTTCCGGAAGCTGCCACGTTTGTCGAAGGCAAGATTCAAGACGTCATCGACGACGTGCTCGCCACAGACGGCGGCGCCCCGGTGGACGGTGTGTTGCACTTTGCGGCGAAGTCTCTTGTCGGCGAGTCCATGGAAGACCCCGCCAAGTATTGGCACGGCAACCTCGACGTGTCGTTGGCGCTGCTCGATTCCATGCGCCGCCACGACGTGAAGTCGTTGGTCTTCTCTTCCACCGCGGCCACGTACGGTGAGCCGGATATCGTGCCGATTGCCGAAGACGCACCGACCCGGCCGACAAACCCGTACGGCGCCACGAAGTTGGCTATCGACTACGCCATTACGTCTTATTGCAACGCCTACGGCCTGGGCGCTACCAGCCTGCGCTACTTCAACGTCGCTGGCGCTTACGAAGGTATCGGTGAAAACCACATCACCGAAACGCACCTGATCCCCATCGTGCTGCAGGTAGCGCTGGGCTACCGCGACAAGATCATGATGTACGGCGACGACTGGCCGACGAAAGACGGCACGTGCGTGCGCGATTACATCCACATCCGGGATCTCGCGGACGCGCACGTGCTCGCACTCCAAGCCAATTCCCCCGGCACGCACCAGATCTATAACTTGGGTTCCGGCGACGGGTACTCCGTGCGCGAGGTGGTCGAGGTCTGCCGCGAGGTCACCGGCCACCCGATCCCGGCGGAGATTGCTCCGCGCCGAGCCGGCGACCCGGCAACGCTGATCGCATCCTCGGAGAAGATACGCAAGTCGCTTGGTTGGGAACCGTCGCGGACGGATCTACGCACCATTGTCGAGGACGCTTGGGAGTTCACCCGCCAGCTCGGCGACCGGTCGCACTCCGCGCGCTAGACGCGTATTACCGTTCGAGCTCGCTCCAGGTGTCCACACATCCCTGGCGGCACAGTTCGAGCACAGCGTGGCCCTGCCCGACGTCCATCACGCTCCCTAACAATCCAGACAAGTTGTGTCCTGGCAGTTCTCCCTCGGCGCATGAGAGTGCCGCACTGGCCCAACCGACGAGTCCCCGAGACAAAGCGACCATGGCCCACAGACACAGGGCGTTCGCCCTGATCTCCCCTCGGAAGTTGCGGGCGATGGTCAACAGCACCGCCCCAGCAGCGCGCGGGCGTTCCAGCGCGTCGACGATGAGAAAGTCGCGCAGTCTGCTTCCGGAGAGCATGGCGGCAAACAGCTCGACATCGTCTGGGGTGTTGAAGACGTCGTCGATGATGATGTCGCCTTCGATGTCTATGAGCCCCACGTTCGGTGCTGCAGCAAACACACCGCATGCTTTATCGATGTGAGCGTGCGCTACTGCCGGGGCATGCTTCAGATGGCAGAAGAGCTCGGTGCCGCGTTTTAGGGCGCCGGGTGTGAGAGCCTCCCCCGTTTCCGCATCAGGCTCAAACACCGGAGCAAAGTGGGAGAATACTTCGCTTTTGTGCAGCTCCGGCAGCACTCCGTTGTCGATGAGCGGGCCCATCGGCTCTGCGGCCGCCACCGACGTCACGGTGCCCTGCTCGTATCCTTCGTTCCACTCCCACACTGCGTTAGCAGTATCCGGGTCGGGCCCAAATACCAGCTGGTAAGGCGTTCCGTCCGCGATTTCAGAGACAGTCCAGCAGGCTTCAACGATCTCCCCGAAGGCGTCCGCCGCCATTCGCAGTCCTTCCGCAGCTACCGAAACCATCTGCGATTCCGGCACCCGGGTCACAATCACTGCGAAGGTGGCCACATGACGTGGTAGCGGGATACGTTGCAGCGCGCGCTGGATGCTTTCTGTGTTGCCCACATCGGCGTCGAGGTAGGCGCCAATCTCCAACGTTGGAGAGGCTCCCGGCGGACTGTACGCGTTAATGAGCACTACTGACTCGTTGGGAAAGTAGCCCAGTGCGGCGGGTATGGACGCGATGAGTTGTGCCGGCGAACGGAGAAGTTCCGCGCTCGGATACGGCGTTATTGGGGTGGTCGGACGGTTTGTTTCGTGCGGTTGTGGCTGAATATCCATAACTGTTAGACGCTCGCGGGGCGGTCTCGGTTCCATGGGGCGTGAAGTTTTCTCATCGCCACTTCCTACGCATCCTTTTCGGCCGCGGTGCCACCTTGCGGTTGCTGGTCGGGCACAATGGAATATTCTGCGACACCAACCGTTGTGTGGGTGGAGCACTAAAGCCGGTAAGGCGAGCGATTTCAGGAGGCCGAAGACCATGACGCAGGAACGTCCTATGTACGAACTTGAGTACCCAGCTCCGCAAGTGAGCGGGGAGCCTCAAAACGGTCCTGCCCTGATCGTCGCAATGCACGGTTACGCCGATGCAGGCCATGCCATTGAGTCCGCCGCTGACCACCTCAAGGCAGCGCTGGAGTCGAGGACAGTGGCAACGTTTAGCAACGACGAGCTGATTGATTACCGCTCCCGCCGCCCGACGGTGACGTTGTCGCACGCCGAGATCACCGATGTGGCTGATCTGCAGTTGGACATGCGTGTTGTGCGCGATGAGAAGGGCCAGTCCTTCCTGTTGCTTTCCGGACCAGAACCGGATCTGCGGTGGGAGGCCTTTAGTAATGCAGTAGCGGACCTTGCAGACCGCTTCGGCGTCGGCAAGACCATTTGTCTCTACGCGGCTCCGATGGGCGCTCCGCACACCCGCCCCCTGGTGGTCTCCGCCCACGGCAATGACCGTGAGTTGGTCGGCTCCATGTTTACCTTCGACGGCATGGTCAGCGTGCCGGGTTCCGCATCGGTCTTCATCGAGCAGGAGCTGCACAAGCGCGGCCGCCCTGTTGCCGGGTACACCGCGCACGTGCCGCACTACGTGGCCGCCTCGCCGTACCCGCACGCGACGTTCCAGCTACTGCAGTCAGTCGAAGACTCCACGAATCTGCAGTTCCCGCTGCGTTCCTTGGAGGCGGATATGCGCCGGGTATCGCAGCAGCTGGCGGAGCAGACGCACAACTCGGACGAAATCACGCACGTGGTGCAGGCTCTTGAGGAACACTACGACCGTGAGATGCAGGAATACCGCGATCGCCATCCGCAAGCGATGATGCCGGGCGAGGCACAGATGCCCAGCGGCGAGGAGATCAGCGAGGCGTTTGAGAACTACCTCACCGCCATCGAAGACCGGGACCGCAACGAGCAGCGCAGCCTCCCCCACAGCGAGGAGACGGATCAGCGGTTACGCGACCATTTCTTCATCGATCCTTCGTCGCCGGAGCGCTCGCTTGACGACGACCACGGGGATTCCACCGGAGGCGACACCCCTGACGGGGACGGCGACGGCCCCCGTTAGTATGTCGGCCGGTCGGCTACGGTGAATGCTGTGATGCTGACCGATTTGCTTGAAGACATTGCGCAGGCCCCCGAATCGCTGTTTGAGGATGCCGTCTGGGACTCGTTCAATTCATGGACGGCCTCCCGCGGCATCTCGTTGTATCCGGCGCAGGAGGAGGCCTCGCTCGCGTTGCTTGCGGGCGACAACGTCATCTTGGCCACCCCGACCGGCTCGGGTAAGTCGATGGTGGCCAACGCCGCGCACTTTATCGCGATGGCGCGCGGCCAGCGCTCGTTCTACACCGCACCGATCAAGGCGTTGGTGAGCGAGAAATTCTTCGCTCTGTGCGAGATTTTCGGAGCGGAAAACGTCGGCATGATGACGGGTGACGCAACGGTGAACTCGAACGCCACGATCATCGCCGCCACCGCCGAGATCGTGGCCAACATTGCGCTGCGCGAAGGCAAAGACGCCAAGATCGATCAGGTGGTGATGGACGAGTTCCACTACTACTCGGAGCCGGAGCGTGGCTGGGCGTGGCAGGTTCCGCTGTTGGAGCTGCCGAAGGCGCAGTTTTTGCTCATGTCCGCCACCTTGGGCGACACCGCTTGGTTGGAGAAGGACCTCACTGAGCGCACAGGCCGCAAGACCACGTACGTCGGCGGCGCGGAGCGCCCGGTGCCGCTTGATTTCCACTACGTGTTCTCCCCCGTGCACGAAACCATCGAGGAGCTGCTGGAGGACAACAAGGCGCCAATCTATGTCGTGCACTTTTCCCAGCGCGAGGCCACGGAGCGCGCGCAGGCGCTGACGAGCATGAACATCATCACGCCCGAAGAAAAGCAACGTATCGCGGACGAGATCGGGGATTTCCGCTTCACCACGACCTTCGGTAAAACCCTGTCCAAACTGGTCCGCCGCGGCATCGGTGTGCACCACGCCGGCATGCTGCCCAAGTACCGCCGCCTGGTGGAGCGGCTGTCCCAAACTGGGCTGCTGAAAGTCATCTGCGGCACCGACACGTTAGGCGTGGGCATCAACGTGCCGATCCGCACCGTGCTGATTACCGGCTTGGCCAAGTTCGACGGCACCCGCCAGCGCATCCTGAAGTCCCGCGAATTCCACCAGATCGCCGGGCGAGCCGGACGCGCGGGCTACGACACCGAGGGCACTGTCGTGGTTGAGGCCCCGGAGCACGAGATCGAAAACGTGAAGTTGCGTCGCAAAGCGGGCGATGATCCGAAGAAGCTGAAGAAGATCCGCAAAAAGTCCGCCCGTGACGGCGAAGTGTCCTGGTCCGAGAACACCTTCGAGCGCCTGAAGGTGGCCGAGCCGGAGGAGTTGACCAGCCAGTTCAAGGTGTCCAACTCGATGCTGCTCAACGTGGTGGCACGGCCCGGCGACGGCTATGAGCACATGCGCCACCTGCTGCGCACGAACCACGACCCGCGCGCGAAGCAGAACCGCGACATCATCCAGGCCGTCAACCTGTTCCGCGGCCTGATCAACGCCGGGGTGGTCGAGCGCACGCCGGACTCGCCCGCATTCCGCCCGTACACGCTCACCCAAGAGCTAGACCGCGACTTCGCACTGAACCAACCATTGTCCCCCTTCGCGCTGGCGTTTCTGACATTGTTGGACCCGGAGTCTGAGACCTACACGCTGGACGTAATTTCCGCGTTCGAGGCGATTCTGGATGACCCGCGCCAGCTGCTGCAGGCCCAGCAGACCGCTGCCCGCGGCGAGGAGATCGCGGCGTTGAAAGCGGACGGGGTGGACTACACCGAGCGCATGGCGATCATCGAGGACGTGACCTACCCCAAGCCGCTCGCAGACGAGCTGGACGAGGCCTTCGACACCTTCACCCAGGGCAATCCCTGGGCCAAGGAGTTCGAACTGTCGCCGAAGTCCGTGGTGCGCGACATGATCGAGCACGCGATGACGTTTTCGGATCTCATTGCCACCTACGGCCTGGCACGCTCCGAGGGTGTTGTGCTTCGCTACCTCACCGACGCGTGGCGCACGCTGTCCTATTCCATCCCGGACGCGTACATGAACGAAGAGCTGGAAGACATCGTTGTCTGGCTCGGCGAGTTGATCAGGCAGGTGGACTCCTCGCTTATCGACGAGTGGGCGCACATGACTGGCGACGACCAACCTGTCAGCCAGGACACCATCGACCGCGAGCTTGCCTTCGGCGTGGAGGACCCCACGGCGCTAACCGCGAACCGCCGCGCCTTCACCATCATGGTGCGCAACTACTTCTTCCGCCTGGTGGAGCTATTCGCCTACGAGAAAGAGGATCAACTGGCGGAGATGCTGGACTATTTGGAGCCGGATGCACGTGTGGACTGGCCGGCGGCGATGGACGACTACTTCGACGAGTACGACGACGTCGACTTGGGCCCTGACGCGCGCGGCCCGGAGTTTTTCCGCCTGGCGGACACCACTGGCCGGTCGTGGAAGATCACACAGATCATCAAGGACCCGGAGGGCGACAACGCCTTCCAGTTGCACGGCGTGGTCGATTTGGACGCCTCCGACGAGGCCGGTGAAGTGCGACTTTCAGAGTTGGTGATCAAAGGGGGGTAACCGAAGGAACGTCGATAAGCGAAATGCGGGGCGGCGACAAGTCCGCTGCGGTACATTGCCCTCAGCACAATCGAAATTCTTTGTGAGGAGGACCATAAATGACCCGCACGATCGTCGTGGGAGCTGGCATGACCGGACTTTCCACCGCGTGGCATCTACAGGAATACGGCCATGAGGTGGAGGTGCTCGAGCGCATCGACGTCGCCGCTGGTTCGTCCTGGGGCAACGCCGGCTGGCTGGCACCGGGCAAGACCATTCCCTTGTCGAACTCGAGCTTGTGGGCATACGGTCCGACCGCACTGTTTGATAAGCACGCCGCACTCGATGTGCCCGTGCGCATCGACCCGAAGCTGTGGCGCTTCTGCGCCAACTTCATGGCGCACGCCACCGGCCGCGCCTGGGACAAGACGATGGCGGGCCTGACCAAGGCGGATCTCGGCGCACTCGCGGCTTTCGACGAGCTCGAGGCCGGCGGCGTCAAGGCCACCACCCACGAGGGCCCGTTCATCATCGGCTTCGAGAACGAGAAGAAGGCCGGCGGCTTCCTCAAGGAGGTCGAAGGCGCACAGCGCCACGGCCAGGAGATCCCGTTCGAGCAGATCACGCTCGACGACGCCCGCACGGACGCCCCAATGCTCACCGACAAGGTGGGTGCGACCTACCGCATGGGCGGCCAGCGCTTCATCGAGCCGGGACCCTACTGCCAGGCCATCGCAGACTCCATCGTGGAACGCGGCGGCAAGGTCACTACCGGCGTGGAGGTTGTCGAGGTCAGCTCCACCCGCAAGCCGGCTGTGAAGCTGGCCACCGGCGAGTGGTTGCACGCCGACAACGTGGTGCTGGCTACTGGCGCGTGGCTGCCAAAGCTGGCGAAGGACCTCGGCGTGACCACGCTGATCCAGGCAGGCCGCGGCTACTCCTTCTCCGTGGAAACCGCCGAGCCAGCAACCTGCCCGGTGTACCTGCCGGATCCGAAGATCGCCTGCACCCCGTACCAAGGCCGCTTCCGTATCGCCGGCACCATGGAGTTCCGCGGCCCGGACGAGCCGTTCCAGCCGGGCCGCATCGCGTCCATGATCCACACCACCAAGCCGTTCTTTCAAGGCATCGACTGGGAGGACCGCCAGGATGAGTGGGTCGGCTCCCGCCCGGTGACGCCGGACGGCCTGCCTCTGGTGGGTGCGACCAAGGTGCCCAACGTCTACACCAACGGCGGTCACGGCATGTGGGGCATTATCCTCGGCCCGCTGTCCGGCAAGATGCTGGCAAAGCAGATCGAGACCGGCGAGGTGGATGAGACCATCGCACCGTTCGACCCGCTGCGCGGCCCCTTCGGCGGCCTCTAACCCCCTCTCCCTAGCCCCGGAAATCTGTGGTTTCCGGGGCTTTTTCGTGCGCACAAGGAATCTTTTTCAAATCAGTGGTGTGTACCTACATCTTGCATTAGCTTATGGGCTGTCACATTGTTCTGCTTTAGTGGTAAGGAACACATATGCCGAATTTGCACACTAACCAGCTGCCGCCGGAAAACAGCGCTGAACTCGACAATGTCGTGGAAGCAGCCGTCGCCCGCGCGTACCACTGGATGGAAGCTACCGCCGACGCGGATGCGGATGATGCCCAGACGCAACAGCTCGCGGAAATGCTTCGCGACGACAACGGGGTCCGCTTCACCATGGACTTCGTTGACCGCGTCATGCGCCCTGAGGACAACCGGGTAGCGGCAAACGCACTGCGTGCCATCACCAGGGGCGTCGACGCATCGTTCCTCGGTCACATCAATGCCCTACTCGTCGGCGCCGGCGCCTTCGTCGGCCCGTTCTTGCCCTTCGTGGTCGTCCCCGCAGCGCGCATGCGCCTGCGCCAGCTGGTGGGCCATCTCGTGCTCGACGCTGAGTCAGACGCGCTGAACAACCTGCTCGACAACGCGCAAAAGCGCGGCGAGCAGCTCAACCTCAATCTGCTGGGCGAGGCAGTACTCGGTGAGAAGGAAGCGACGGACCGTGCCGAGCGCACCCTGAACCTGATCAAGAATCCTCGCGTGACGTACGTCTCCGTCAAGGCTTCCTCGATGGTCTCCCAGCTCAACCACTGGGACTACGACGAGTGCGTGCGCCTGGTCAAGGACCGTATCCGCCCGCTGTACCGCGCCGCGCGCGACCGTAGCCCCCAGGTGTTCATCAACATGGACATGGAGGAGTACCACGATCTCCACCTCACGCTCGACGTGTTCACCCAGCTGCTCAGCGAGGACGAGTTCAAGGACTACCAGGGCGGCATCGTGCTGCAGGCGTACCTGCCCGACACGCTCGGCGCCCTGGAATTTCTTGCGCACTTCGCGCAGAAGCGCGTGGCCGGCGGCGGCGCCAAGATCAAGATCCGCCTGGTCAAGGGCGCGAACCTGTCCATGGAGCGACATCACGCGGAGGTCAAGGGCTGGGCGCAGGCGCCGTATCTGACCAAGGACGAGGTGGACGCGAACTACTACCGCCTGCTCGATTTCATCGTGCGCCCAGAGTACGCCGACAGCGTCTCCATCGGCATCGCCTCCCATAACCTGTTCACTTCCGCGCTCGCCTACGAGCTGGCGCACCGCCGCGGTGTGGTCAGCATGCTCGATTCGGAGATGCTGCAGGGAATGTCGCCGGCGCAGCAGCAGATCGTGCGCGAGGCCTACGGCCGTCAGATCCTCTACACCCCCGTCGTGCGTAAGGAAGACTTCGATGTGGCGGTGAGCTACCTCGTGCGCCGACTCGAAGAAAATGCGGCACCGCAGAACTTCCTGCACGCCCTGTTTGCACCCAAGACCGCCAAGCGCGACCCGATCAAGGAACAGGAGGAGGTCTTCCGCTGGGCGGTGGACAACCGATGGGACATCCACAACGGCCCGAACCGGGAGCAGGACCGCACGCAGGAGACCGGACGCCAAGCCGCCGCAGAGGCCGGCACCACCGGACGCTTCATCAACGAACCGGACACCGATCCGGCGCTGGAGGCCAACCGTGCCTGGGCAATCGAGCACCTCGCACACCCGCCGGCGGTGGACACCGGCAACGAGATCACCGATCCGTCCGTGATCGCCGACCACATCGCCCGCGCTAAGGAAGCGCAGAAAGCCTGGGGCGCGCTTTCCGCCGGCGAGCGTGCCGACGTCCTCGACGCCATCGGCGACGAGATCGCGCGCCGCCGCGGCGACTTCATCGCGGTCGCCGCCCACGAAGCAGGCAAAACGGTGGACCAGTCCGACCCGGAGATCTCCGAGGCGATCGATTTCTGCACCTACTACGCCGACAGCGCCCGCCACCTCAACGACATTGCCGCGGACTTCGAGCCGAACAAACTGACAGTGGTTGTTCCGCCGTGGAACTTCCCGGTTGCCATCCCCACCGGCGGCGTGATGGCCGCGCTTGCTGCCGGCTCCGCGGTGATCCTCAAACCGGCGCCGCAGGTGACGCAGTGCGCCAAGCTCATCGCCGATTGCGTCCAGGCGGTCTTCGCCGAGAAGGGCATTAGCGCCGACACCGTGCAATACGTGCGCGCGGATGAGGGCGAGGCTGGCAAGGCCCTGCTTACCGACGACGCCGTGGATGCCATCATCCTCACCGGCGCTTCCGAGACTGCTCAGCTGTTCAAGTCCTGGAACCCGCAGCTCAACGTCATGGCAGAAACCTCCGGCAAAAACGCCATCATCATCACACCATCCGCCGACCCGGATCTTGCAGTCAACGACTTGTACCTGTCGGCGTTCGGGCATTCGGGCCAGAAGTGCTCTGCGGCCTCGCTGGCTATCCTCGTGGGCTCCGCCGGTGAGTCCGAGCGCCTGAAGAACCAGCTGCTCGACGCCGCCTCAACCCTGGTGGTGGGCCCGGGCACCGACCTGTCCACCACCATGAACGGGCTCATCGAGCCCCCGGGCGAGAAGCTCGAGCGCGGTCTGACCACGCTGGAGCCGGGCGAGACGTGGCTGCTCAAACCCCGCAAGCTCGACGACGAGGGCAAGTTCTGGTCCCCCGGCATCCGCGACGGTGTGAAGCCCGGCTCCTGGTATCACCAGAACGAGTGCTTTGGCCCGGTGCTGGGCATCATGCACGCCAAAGATCTCGACGAGGCGATTGATTGGCAAAACTCCACCGGATTCGGCCTCACCGCTGGCATCCACACCCTCGACGGCGAGGAAATCTCCACGTGGCTCGACCGCGTCGAGGCCGGCAACGTCTACGTCAACCGAGGCATCACCGGCGCCATCGTGCAGCGACAGCCGTTCGGAGGCTGGAAGAAGTCCTCTGTGGGGCCCGGCGCGAAGGCGGGCGGGCCGAACTACGTCGCGCAGATGGGTGTGTGGCGCGAGCGGGCGGAGCTGGCGCCGTCGTTAGGCGTGAGCATCTCGGCGAAGGTGCAGGAGCTTCTCGACGTATTCCGCGCCAGCTTAAGCGACGAGGATTTCGGCTGGCTCTCCCGCGCGGCCGAGTACGACCAGCGCGCATGGGACAAGGAATTCGGCCGCGGCCACGACCACTCGGGACTGCGCTCGGAGGCCAACATTTTCCGCTACCGCAACACCCTTGAGCCGGTGGTGGTCTACGTCGGCGAGGGCTACCAGCTGCGGGAGGTGTACCGCCAGCTGCTTGCCGCCGCGATCACCGGCACCGAGGTGCGCGTGGTCGCCCCGGATGCTGTCGCCCGCGTGCTTGAGGCAGCCGATGTCACCGTCGATGCACACGCTGTCACCGGTACGCCTGACCGCATCCGCGTGGTCGGCGAGGCCCCCGAGGAGCTCTACGGCGACATCGCCACCGCGGTCTTCGACGGGCCTGTGCTCATCGACGGGCGCCACGAGCTCCTGCCTTACCTGCTGGAACAGGCCGTTTCCGCGACGCTGCACCGCTTCGGCGTGATCCACGATCCGGCCAACATCCGGAACTGAGCCCCTTACCCATCTAGACAAAAAACCTCCGGCAGTCACCCGCGCAGTGCGGGATCCTGCCGGAGGTTTCGGCGTCGTAAAGCGCTAGTGCTTAGCGTGCGTCCTCGATGGTCAGGGTCTGTGCCACAGCCTGGACAACGCCAGCGACCTTGACGGTCTCCCAGACCTGCTCCTTGGTCACGCCTTCCTCGCGGACGGTGTTCGCGTGTGCCACGGCGCAGTGCTCGCAACCGTTGATGGCGGACACGGCGAGCGACCACAGCTCGAAGTCGGCTTTTTCCACGCCCGGCTTCGAGATGATGTTCATGCGAAGGCCAAACTTCACGTTGGCGTAATCGTCGCCGAGCCAGCCCTTGGCGCGGTAGGCGACGTTGTTCATTGCCATGACGGTGGCGGCGCCGTACGCGGCCTCCACGGCCTCCTCAGAGAGGTGCTCCTTGGCTTCCTCAGCGATCTCGGCGATGACCTTCGCGTTGCGGGTCGCAGCCGCGGATGCGAGAAGGGCGCCCCAGAGCTGCTGCTCGCTGAGCTCGGTGGAGCGGGTCAGCGTGCCGAGGTTGAGCTTTTGATCCTTCGCGTATTCGGGCAGCGCGCCGCGCAGATTCTCAATGGACATCGTGTTCTCCTTTGCCGGACGGGGTTAACTAACGGGTGTTACTTCAGGGATTCCTGGACCACAGCCATCTTGTCGATGTTTTTGGTCGGGTCGTTCTTCTGCCAATCGCAGGCGCAGACTTCCTCGGACTGCAGTGCGTCGAGCACGCGCAGGACTTCGTCGACGTTTCGGCCGACAGCATCCGGGGTGACGGAGACGAACTGGATGACGCCGTCCGGATCGATGATGAAGGTTGCGCGGTCCGCAACACCGTCAGCGTTCTCGACGCCGAGAGCGCGGATCAGGTCGTGGCGGACGTCAGCGAACATCGGGAAGGGGACGTCCAGCAGGTCCTCGTGGGTCGCGCGCCAGTTGAAGTGGGAGTACTCGTTGTCGGTGGAGCCGCCGAGCACCTGGGTGTCGCGGTCCTCGAACTCCTCGTTGAGCTTGCCGAAAGCGGCGATCTCGGTCGGGCAGACGAAGGTGAAGTCCTTCGGGTAGAAGAAGACGATCTTCCACTTGCCCTCGTACTTATCCAGCGAGACGTTCTCGAAGTAATCGTCCGGCGACGAAGCGTTCGCTTCCTTCAGGTTGCCGCCCTTCAGCGCGACGAGGTCGAACTCCGGGAAACGCTCTCCAACAGTCATGATCGGCATAGAAATTCCTCCAAAGAAACTGGTCAAAAGGATTTTTCAACGGACAGCAACCAGTATGACACAGATCGCTCCGGCTTTCAACGTAAAAACTTATGAACTTCGTGTAGTTTAATAGGCATGGCTAATCGAGAGTATAAACCGACGCTTGCTCAGCTCCGTACCTTTGTCACCGTCGCCGAGCAGAAGCACTTCGTCTCCGCGGCGAACAAGCTCGGCATCTCGCAGCCGTCCCTCTCGCAGGCGCTGGCTGCGTTGGAATCCGGCCTGGGCATCCAGCTCATCGAACGCTCCACCCGGCGCGTCATCGTCACCCCCACCGGCGAGGAACTCCTCCCCTACGCCAAGGCGACGCTGGAGGCGGCGGACGCGTTCGTTGCGCAATCCCGCGGTGCCCTCGGGGTGCTAGCTGGCCCGCTCAACATCGGCGTGATCCCCACCATCGCGCCGTACATCCTGCCGACGCTGTTGAAGCTCATCGAGGATGAGTTCCCGGACCTGGAGCCGCGAATCGTGGAAAACCAGACCGAAGAGCTGTTGCTGCGGCTTCGCGACGGCCAAATCGACGTCGCGGTACTCGCCACTCCAACCGACGCCACCGGGGTGTGTGAGATCCCGCTGTACGACGAAGCCTTCGCCATCGTCACCTCCCCCGACCATCCGGCGGCCGGGCGTGGGGATCTCGACCTCAATGCGCTAAAAGACCTCGAGCTGCTGTTGCTTGACGACGGGCACTGCCTACGCGATCAGATTGTGGAACTGTGCAAGATCGCCGAGGTCAACCGCACCCCCGGCGCGCAGTCGGTGACACGGGCCGCATCGCTGACCACGGTGGTGCAGCTGGTAGTGGCTGGGCTCGGCTCCACGCTGGTGCCCGTCTCGGCCTTGTCCACGGAGTGCGCGCGCCCCGGCCTAGCCATTGCCGCGTTCGGCCCCGGCGTGGATGCGAAGCGCACCGTCGGGCTGGTCATGCGGGCATCGTCGCGACGCCGCCCGGAATTCGAGCAGCTCGGCGAGTTAGTCTCCCGCGCCTTCGAGCAAGCGACGGAATCGAGCCGTAAGCTGCTGCCGCGCTAGACTCACGCTCTGGTTATGAATGAGCACGAATCCCCTACCTCGCCTCCCACGAAACCGCAGTTGTACGAGGCGCTCGACGGCGTCCCGATCGCAGACGTGCGCAGGTTCCGCAGGCGCCTAAAAAACGCCAAATCCCCTGAGGCTTTGTCGGCGATTGGCGCGGACGTGGTCAAGGCGGAAGCTGCCGTCGCTAAGCGTGATGCCCTGATCCCCGAGATTGCGTACCCGGAGAACCTGCCGGTGTCCGCGCGGCGCGAGGACATCATGGAGCTGGTGCGCGACAACCAGGTCGTGGTGATCGCTGGCGAGACCGGCTCCGGTAAGACCACCCAGATTCCGAAGATGCTGCTGGAGCTGGGACGCGGCCGCCGCGGCCTGATCGGCCACACGCAGCCGCGCAGGCTGGCTGCGCGCACTGTGGCGGAGCGCATCGCCGAC
The DNA here is from genome assembly GCF_026930265.1 of Corynebacterium pilbarense. Taxonomy (NCBI): domain Bacteria; kingdom Bacillati; phylum Actinomycetota; class Actinomycetes; order Mycobacteriales; family Corynebacteriaceae; genus Corynebacterium; species Corynebacterium pilbarense. Next base: position 134,029 of record NZ_JANRML010000001.1, on the reverse strand, counting down.
GAGCTGGGCCAAAACATCGGAGAATCCGTCGGCTACGCCATCCGCTTCGACGACCGCGTCTCCGAATCCACAGCGGTCAAGCTCATGACGGACGGCATCTTACTTGCGGAGATGCAGCGCGACAGGTTCTTGAACGCCTACGACACAATCATCATCGACGAGGCGCACGAGCGTTCGCTGAATATCGACTTTCTGCTCGGATACCTCAAGCGGCTGCTGCCGAAGCGCCCGGACCTGAAGGTGATTGTCACCTCCGCAACCATCGACCCGGAAGCGTTTGCGGAGCACTTCGCAGACGCCGAGGGCAACCCCGCCCCCATCATCGAGGTCTCCGGCCGCACCTACCCCGTAGAGATCCGCTACCGCCCGCTGGTGGAGCAGGTGCAGGGCAAAGACGGCACCAACAAGGAAGTCGACACCGACATGATCGACGGTGTGGTCGACGCCTGCAAGGAGCTCATGCGCGAAGGCGAAGGCGACATCTTGTGCTTTTTCGCCTCCGAGCGCGACATCCGCGACTGCATGGAGGCCATTGAAAAACAGCACTGGCGCGGCGTGGAGGTCGTGCCCCTGTTCGGCCGCCTGTCCAACGCGGAGCAGCACCGGGTGTTTGCCCCGCACTCCGGCCGACGCATCGTGCTGTCCACCAACATCGCGGAAACCTCGCTGACCGTGCCGGGCATCCACTACGTGGTGGACACCGGCCTGGCGCGTATCTCGCGTTACTCCACGCGCACCAAGGTCCAGCGCCTGCCCATTGAGGAGATCTCCCAGGCCTCCGCAAACCAGCGTTCCGGCCGCTCCGGCCGTATCGCAGACGGCGTGGCCATTCGCCTGTACTCGGAGGACAACTTCGAAGCCCGCCCCGAGTTCACCGACCCGGAGATCCTGCGCACCAATCTGGCCTCCGTGGTACTGCAGATGATCTCCCTGCGCTTGGGCGACATCAACGATTTCCCCTTCATCCAGCCGCCGGACCAGAAGGCCGTTCGCGACGGGTTGCTGCTCCTGCACGAGCTTGGCGCAATCTCGGACAAGGAACGCGGCGGCGCACCGGTGCTCACCGACGTGGGCCGCGACATCGCGCGCATCCCGGTGGATCCGAAGATGGCGCGCATGCTGGTGGAAGCCAACCGCCTCGGCGTGCTAGACGACGTCACCGTTATCGTGGCCAGCATGACCATCCAGGACGTGCGCGAGCGTCCCCTTGAGTACCAGGCACAGGCAGACCAGGCCCACGCCCGGTTCAAAGACACAACATCGGACTTCCTGTCCTCGCTGAAGCTGTGGGACTACATCGGCGACTCGCGCGACGAGCTGTCCGGCAACGCCTTCCGCAAACGTATGAAGCGCGAGTTCTTGCACTACATGCGCATCCGCGAATGGTTCGACCTCGTGCGCCAGCTGCGCGACGTGGAACGCCAGCTGGGCTGGTCGCGCGCCGAGAACGTCGCGGGCGAGCGCGACGCCGACGCGATCCACAAGTCGCTGCTGACAGGCCTGCTGTCCAACATCGGTGCCCGCGACGGCAATTCGAAGGAATTCCAGGGCGCGCGCGGGACTAGGTTCTTGGTGTTCCCGGGGTCGTCGCTAAGCAAAAAGCCCCCGGAGTTCCTCATGGCGGCCGAACTCGTGGAGACCTCGCGCCTGTGGGCCCGCGACGTGGCCAAGATTGAGCCCGCCTGGGTGGAAGCTACTGCTGGCCGGCTGATGAAACATAGCTATTCCGAACCTGTGTGGTCGCGGAAGCGTTCGGCCGCAATGGTGCACCAGAAGTCAATGCTCTACGGCGTGACAATCGTGCGCGACCGTCTTGTGCCCTACCACCGCGTCGACGCCGAGGGTGCGCGCAACATGTTCATCCGCCACGCCCTGCTGGAGGGCGATTGGAACCGCCACCACCACTTCATCGACCACAACGAAGCTCTGCTCGCCGAGGCCGCTGAGGTGGAGGAAAAGGTGCGCCGCCGCGGCTTGGTAGTGGATGAGGACACCCTCTTCGAGTTCTACGACTCACGCCTGCCCAAGAGCGTGACCACCGCCCGCCACTTCGATTCCTGGTGGAAGAAGAAGCGGGCCGACGACAAGCACTACCTGGACTTCGACCCTGCCGCGCTTCTCGACGACGAGGGCGTGGATTCCTCCACCACCGCCTTCCCTGAGGTGTGGCGCCAGGGCTCGATCGATTACGCGCTGCGCTACAAGTTCGAGCCTGGCGATCCTTTCGACGGCGTGACCGTGGACGTGCCCGTGCCGCTTCTGGCCAACCTGCGGCCGGAGGGCTTTGACTGGCTGGTGCCGGGGTTGCGCTCGGAGCTGGCCGCGGAGTACATCCGCACACTGCCAAAGGCCTTGCGCAAGACGGTTGTGCCGGCCCCCGACTTCGCTGAGCGTGCGATGGAGGCGATCCGGGAGAAGCAGGATGATGACGGCGCCAGTGAGGCCGATCTTCGCGAAACCCCGTTCGCCGAGGCACTCGCGGACGCGCTGCACAGCATCGGCGGGCGCGGCATCAACGGCACCGACTTCAACCCGTCTGCGCTGCCCGAGCATCTGAAGGTGACCTTCGCCGCGATTGACCGCCGCGGCAAAGTCGTCGACCACGACACGGACCTCGGTGCACTGAAGCGCCGCCAGGCCGGAAAGATCAAATCCTCCGTGTCCAAGGCCGGGCGCACCTCCGAGTCGGATGCGGTGGCGAAGTGGACTACCGATTCCCTCGGCGCGGTGCCGGAGACGGTGACGACGACTATCGACGGCAACGAAGTCGACGCTTACCCGGCACTCGAGGCCACTAAAAACGGCGTGAAGGTCACGGTGCACCCGACGAAGGCCGCCGCGGACGCCTCAATGGTCACAGCGACGCTGACGTTGCTGTTGCGCGAGATCACGGTCAACGCCGGGCAGATGACCAAGGGGCTACCGTTGCGTCAGAAGGTAGCGGTGGACCGCTACCCGCACGGCGGCGCCGCCGGGCTCGTCGAGGACGCCCGTGTCGCCGTGATCCGCGACCTGATGTTCTCCTCCGGCGGGCCGGTGCGCTCGCCGGAGGAGTTCGATGCGCTCGTGGCCGAAATCCGCCCCCAGGTCGCTGGTGGGGTGCGCCGGGTGGTGGTCACCTTGGCGCCGGCTCTGGCTGAGTACGCGAATATCGCGGCTGAGCTTGAGCAGTGGGAGGGCCCGGCTATCGACGACATGACGTCGCAGCTGCGGTTTTTCCTGCCGAAACACGCGGTGACTGTCCACGGCATCGGGCACTTGCAGCACCTGCCCCGCTACATCGATGCGATGCGCATCCGCCTGGAAGACATGCGGCTGGATCCTGATCGCGACGCTGACCGGCAGTCAGTGATTGATTCAGTGAAGGCATATTTGGCGCAGCGCATGAAGGCCTTGCCCGCTGGTCGCACGAAGACCAAGGCGTACAAGGATGTTTTGTGGCTGATTGAAGAGCTGCGTGTGAGCTTGTTCGCGCAGCGTTTGGGCACGCCGAAGCCGGTAAGCCAGCGGCGCATTGAAAAGAAGATTGACGCTCTGCGTTAGCGCCAAGGCCGCAGGTTAAAAGTCCTCGCGGTCGCGGCGGCGCATGAGCCGGATTTCGGATTCGAAGTCGTCTGCGCTCTCGAACGACTTGTACACCGATGCGAAGCGCAGGTACGCCACTTCGTCGAGGGCGCGCAGCGGTTCAAGCACCGCCAGGCCGATCTCGTGAGCGGGCACCTGCGAGCTGCCCTGAGCGCGCACAGTCTCTTCCACTTCCTGGGCAAGGCGTTTCAAGGCGTCATCGGTAACGTCGCGGCCTTGGCATGCTCGACGCACGCCGACGATGAGTTTGTCGCGGTCAAACGGTTCGCTCACGCCGTTGCGTTTCACAACGGTGAGGACTGCCTTTTCCACCGTGGTGAAACGACCCCCGCACTCGGTGCACTCCCTGCGTCGACGAATCGCAGCGCCAGCTTCTACCAGCCGCGAGTCAGTCACACGGGATTGCTCGTTGTGGCAAAAAGGACAAAACACGGTTTTCCACCCCCAGAGTCTTCAAGGCTTGGTGTAGCCGTGAGTCTACGCCCTGCCTATCGCGCCGTTGCCACGGTGGCGGCGTGGGCGACCTGGCTGCCGGTCATCGATGAGGGATCCTTGTCTTGCGCTGAGAAAACGCCGCCGAACGCGGAACCAATAAGCAGCGCCGCAGTCATGCATACGCCAAGTAGGAGCGTATCGCGTGTCTCGTGCCGTGTTTCGAACGTGTCCGCTTCAGTAGAACCGCCCGAAACCCGGTTTGAGACAGAACGATCACTCGTTCGATGAGACGCAGAAATGGTTCGAACACCGGCCCCGCCGCTTCGACGCTTCGGTACAGAATCAAGGTCCCAAATCTCCGCCGGGGGAACCACGGATACGGCGCCCAGACGAGATGCGGATGCATTGTGTACTGGATTGATTGCAATGGACATTGTGAGTCTCCCTTCGTTTCGCGGCACACATTACGTTCGGCGCCGACACGCTCGAACGTTCTAACGTTCATTTGTTCGAATACGCTTACGTGTTCGATTTATATCACCCCAGCCGACAGGTGTCCACCCAAACGCCGCAACCATCGAACATGAGTGCCCTATCTGGTAGGTTCGTAGGCGCACTACGCCACCGAGCCCAAGGAGAACGTCATGGCACGAAAGAAGGCCGAGCCCGGCAACCCGGATTACAACGCACTGTCTGACCGTCAGCGCCGTATCCTCCAGGTCATTCAGGACGCTGTTGTCCTGCGCGGTTACCCGCCGAGTATCCGTGAGATCGGCGATGCCGCTGGTTTGCAGTCAACCTCTTCTGTCGCATACCAGCTCAAGGAGCTTGAGAAGAAGGGCTTCCTTCGTCGCGACCCGAACAAGCCGCGCGCCGTGGATCTGCGCCAGCTGCCCGAGACCGGACGCAAGCAGCGCAAGCCGCAGGAAGCGAAGCCGGAGGATTCGGGCAATGCCCGCTACGTGCCGGTGGTCGGCCAGATCGCTGCAGGTGCTCCGATCCTCGCCGAAGAGAACGTGGACACCTACTACCCGCTGCCCGAGGAGCTGCTCGGCGACGGCGATGTTTTCATGCTCAAGGTTGTCGGTGAATCCATGCGCGAGGCCGGCATCCTCGACGGAGACTGGGTTGTTGTCCGCTCCCAGCCGAACGCGGAGGAGGGCGAATTCGTTGCGGCGCTTCTGGACGGTGAAGCGACGGTTAAGGAGCTCCACCGCGACTCCACCGGCGTGTGGCTGTTGCCCCACAACGACGCATTCGAGCCGATCAAGGGCGAAGAGGCTGAGATCATGGGGCGTGTCATCTCGGTGTTCCGTACTCTGTAACCGGTGCGTGCACGCCGAGAGAACACAACGACCAGAATCGCAGGAGATCGATGTACGCCGAAGAGCGGAGACGCCAGATCGCGTCTTTGACCGCAGTTGAAGGCCGCGTCAATGTCACCGAGTTGGCGCAGCGCTTCGACGTCACCGCGGAAACAATCCGCCGGGATCTTTCGGCGTTGCACGATGAGGGCGCAGTGCAGCGCGTCCACGGCGGCGCGGTGGCCAGCCAGTCGTACCGCTCTACGGAGATCCCGCTGGATACCCGCCAGCGCGCCTCGCTCGCGGCCAAGACCGCGATTGCGGAAACCGCGTTGCAGTTCGTGCCGGATACCCAAAGCTGCACCATCTTCTTGGACTCGGGCACAACTATCAGCAGCTTGGGCAAGCGACTTGCAGAGACTCGCGGGGATAGGGAGTATTCGGTGGTGACCAACTCCATCCCCACCGCCTTGGAGCTGAGCGATTCCGGTTTGCACGATGTGCAGCTACTCGGTGGCAGTGTCCGTCCGATCAGCCAGGCGGTCGTCGGCAGTACTGCACTTCGCACACTGGCCCTGTTGCGGGCTGACGTCGCGTTTGTGGGCACCAACGCGCTGTCCATCGGCCACGGCCTCTCCACCGTGGACGCCCAGGAAGCTGCGGTGAAAGCTGCGATGGTGACGAATGCCCGCAGGGTTGTTGTGTTGTGCGATTCCACGAAGCTGGGCAACGACTATGTGGTCAGCTTCGCGCCACTGACGGATATTGATGTGGTGGTCACCGACGCTGAGGCCCCCTCCGCCTTCGTGGACGAGCTGCGCTCGCACGGCATTGAGGTCGTGCTGGCGCAGACCCAATAGTGCGAGCAACATGGTGGCACCAACATCTGTTTGCGACCTACACTCGTTGCAGACCTGGATGAAAACAACGGAAAGGACACCCGAATGGCTTCCAAGACTGTGAAGGTCGGTTCCACCGTCGGGCTGCACGCACGCCCGGCCACGGTGATCGCCGATGCTGCCGGCGAGTACGACGACGAGATTTTGCTGACCCTTGTTGGCGGCGACGATGACGACGAGACGGACGCTGCCTCCTCGCTGATGATTATGGCCATGGGCGCCGAGCACGACGACGAGGTCACCGTGACCTCCGACAACGCCGATGCCGTGGAGAAGATCGCGGCGCTGATCGAGCAGAACCTCGACGAAGAATAGGCGCTGTTCGCTTCTCGACGAGATCACGCCCGGGCCACGCGCCCGGGCGTTTTTACGTGCAACCAGTACCGGACGCTACAACGTCGACGGCTGGGACACCTCGAAATCCTTTCGGTACTGCCCCTCCCCCAACGTGTCGTACGCCCAGCGCATGAGCGGGTAAACCAGGATGATGCCGACCGAGCCCAGAGCGATGCCTTCCAACGTCACAGCACCGACGTCCAGGGTGAGATTGCCGATGCCCACAATCAGCGCGACCGCGGCCGCGGTGAGGTTGGCCGGATCGGTGAAATCCACCTTGTTGTCCTGCCAAATACGCACACCCAGCATGCCGATGAGCCCGTAGAGCACCAGACACGCCCCGCCGAGCACGCCGGCGGGGATGGTGAAGATCACGGCTCCGAACTTCGGGATGAACGCGAGCACGATCGCAAACACGGCAGCGACCCAGTACGCGGCGGTGGAATACACCTTCGTCGCCGCCATGACCCCGATGTTCTCGGCGTAGGTAGTTGTGCCGGATCCGCCGAATCCGCCGGCGAGTGTGGTGGCGATACCATCGCCGATCAGCGCGCGACCCTGCATGTCGTCAAGGTTGCGCCCGGTCATCTCCGAGACTGCCTTGACGTGGCCGACGTTCTCCGCGATCAGCACCACCAGCACCGGCAGGGTCACCAGCACCGCGGAGACATGGAACTCGGGCTGGTGAAACTGCGGCAGGCCGATCCACGGCGCGTCGGCAATGGTCTGCAGCGCGTCCTCGCCCAGCCCTCCGCTCAACGCAGCAAACAGCCAACCGACGAGCACGCCGATGAGGATGGACAGGCGCGAGAGCAGCCCGCGGGTGGCCACTGTCACCACCACAACCGTCAGCAGTGTCACCCCTGCCACCCAGGGCTGGGTTTCCACGTTCGACACTGCAGTCGGCGCGAGGTTGAAGCCGATCAGGGCGACGATGGCGCCGGTGACCGCGGGCGGCATCACCGCATCGATGACCCGCTTGCCCGCCCATTCCACGACGATGCCGACGAGAATGAGCGCCGCACCAGTCAGCAGCACCCCACCCAGCTGCGCACCGACACCATACTGCTGCGAGGCCGTCAACGGCGCGATAAATGCAAAGGAAGAGCCCAGGTAGCTCGGCACTTTGTTGCGGGTAATCAGCAAGAAGATGATGGTTCCCAGGCCGGAAAACAGCAGCGTTGTGTTCACCGGGAATCCTGTCAGGGTGGGCACTAGCAGCGTGGCGCCGAACATGGCCACGACATGCTGCATGCCAATGCCGATGGTGCGCGGCCAGCTCAGCCGCTCGTCCGGGGCGACAACTGCCCCGGGGCGCACAGTGCGCCCGTCTCCGTGAAGGGTCCAGCCAAAAGTGTTAGTCACGAAACGCCATTATCACCCCGCCAGTCCAAATTTCCTGTTCCGGGGGTAGTTGCCGGACAAAGTACACAGCTCTCAGAGTGCGCTTGCTATTTTGGCCATCATGGAAGTTATTGTGCGCCCCACCACCGAAGAAGTAGGTGTCTCCGCAGCCGACATCATCGAACCGTTCGTTCGCGATGGCGCGACGCTCGGCCTGGCCACGGGCTCGACCCCGAACCCCACGTACATGGAGCTGGCCCGCCGCCACCGCGAGGAGAACTTGAGCTTCGCGCAGTGCGACGCGTTCCTCCTGGACGAGTACGTCGGGCTGGAACGCTCCGACGAGCAGTCCTACTACGCCACCATCCGCCGAGAGTTCACCAACCACATCGACATCGACGACGCGAAGGTGCAGTCTCTCGACGGCCTGACGGCAGACCCCGCGGCAGAAGCCCGCAGCTACGAGGAACGCATCGCCACCGCCGGCGGCGTAGACGTGCAGATCCTCGGCGTCGGTGCCAACGGCCATATCGCGTTCAACGAGCCGCCCAGCGCACTGGATTCGCGCACGCGCGAGATCGACCTTCACCCCACCACCGTGGCGGATAACGCCCGCTTCTTCGACGACGAGGACCAGGTGCCGCGTAAGGCCCTGACCCAGGGCGTGGGCACCATCATGGAGGCGCACACCATCGTGCTCATCGCCACCGGCCCGAATAAGGCCGACGCAGTCAAGGCCCTCATTGAGGGTCCGGTGACACCGGGGTGCCCCGCATCGGTGCTGCAAAACCACCCGCGAACCACGGTGATCCTCGACGAGGACGCGGCGGCGAAGCTCGAGCGCTAGCTCACCACGAACTCCGCGTATTGCTCTGCGAGTACGCGGGGCAGGCGGACGTCGATACGCGTGCCTGCCTCCTCATATTCCTCCGAGCGCACCGTGCCCTCGTCGTGGACGCGGCTGACCACGTCGCCGCGTGTGTACGGCACCACCATGGTCACGTGCGCTTCGATGGAGTTGAGGTGCTGCTCAATGCGCGCCTCCAGCTCCTCGATGCCCTCGCCGGTCAGCGCGGAGACGAACACGGCCGTGCGCCCGGTCTTCTCAAACGCGTGGCGCAGCTCGGCTAGCACCAGCGGGTCGGCCTCGTCGATCTTGTTCACCACCACGATCTCGGGGGGTATCTCCTCGCCGGAATCGCGGGTGACCTCCGCGAGCACCTCGTTGACGGCCTCGATCTGCTTCAGCGGGAACGCGTCGGAGCCGTCCACGACGTGCAGCACCAGATCGGCCCCCGCGACCTCCTCAAGCGTCGACTTGAAGGCCTCGACCAGCTGGGTAGGCAGGTGACGCACGAACCCGACGGTGTCGGTGAGCACCACGTTGCGCCCGTCCGCGAGCTTCGCCTTGCGGGTGGACGGGTCCAGGGTGGCAAACAGCGCGTCCTCCACCAGCACGCCGGCGCCCGTCATGGCGTTGATCAGCGAGGACTTGCCCGCGTTGGTGTAGCCGGCGATGGCAATCTTCGGGATGGTGGAGCGCTGGCGCTTCGCGCGCTTAACCTCTCGCGCTGTGGTCATGTCTCGCAGCTGGTGGCGCAGCTTAGCCATCTCGGTGCGCAGGCGGCGACGGTCCGCCTCAATGCGCGTCTCACCGGGACCTCGCAGACCCACGCCGCCGTTGGAGCCTGCGCGGCCGCCGGCCTGGCGCGACAGGTTGCCGCCCCAGCCGCGGGTGCGGCTGTAGAGGTACTCCATCTGCGCCAGGCTGACTTGGGCTTTACCCTCTTTGCTTTTCGCGTGCTGGGCGAAGATGTCCAGGATAAGCATGGTGCGGTCGATCACCTTGATCTTTAGCGCTTCCTCAAGCGCGATCATCTGCGACGGTGAGAGCTCGCCGTCGAAAATCACCGTGTCGGCGCCGGTAGCCTGCACGATTTCTCGCAGCTCCGCCACCTTGCCCGAGCCGATGTAGGTGCCCGGGTCCGGCTTGTCGCGCTTCTGGTACAGCATGTCCAGCACCTCGGCACCGGCGGTTTTCGCCAGCGCCGCCAGCTCCCACATGCTCGCCTCGATCTCGGCCACGGTGCCTTCGGTCCAGGCGCCGACAAGGAGAACCTGCTCGATGCGGAGCTTTCGGTACTCCACCTCGTAGATGTCAACGTGGTCTTCGGAGCGCAGCTCCGTCGCTCCGGCGACTGAGCGGAAGGAGTTGCGGTCCGCCAAATCGAGGGCGCCGACGCTTGGTTCTGCGCCGGGCTGGGGCTCGTTGTGGCGAAACGCCTGTCGCAGCAGCTCCTCGTGGGTGCGCTGCTCTGGCGTCAGTTCGTCTTCAAGCAAAAAGCGATCTTTCCTGTGTGTTGAATCGTTCACTGTCATATCTACCCGATAGAACGCAGTATGGCCCAGGATTCTTCCCGGTCGGGGCGATTGACTAGAATCTACGGCCATGAGCACAGCAGTGAGCACCGATCTTTCCGCACTCGGCTTGAGCTTTAACAAGTGGCAGGACGCGGTTGAAGCCGCGATTGCCACCGACCGCCTCGCAGTCGTCGGCGAGGTCCGCGGTGGCCAGCTGATCCAGTACACCGACCCGTCCGGCGCGCAGCTGAACATCCTGGCTGTGGAGCCGTTTGCGACCTTCGCGGGCTTCGAGTCGGTCACCCGCACCTACGCGCACATCACGCCGCTTAACGACGTTGTCGCGCTGGCCGATGTTGTCGACCCCCGCGGCAACGCCATGGCGTCTTTGACCGTGAACCTCGCGCAGGAGCCTTTGCTTGTGGACGATCCCGCGCTCGAATGGCAGGAGCTCTCGGTCACAGCACTCGGCCTGGCGGTTGAGCGCTACGAGTCCACCGACGCCTACCTGGCGCTGCACCCGGGTGCTGTCGTGGGCACCGTGACCTCCCCCGGCGCCGAGGCTGTGGCAACCGGCAGCGCCACCACCCCGGATGCGAGCGGGGAGTTTTCGGCCCGCGTGCTGGAGGCGGAGTACCGCACCTCCGCGCTGACCGGCCAGCGCTTCATCCACGTCTCCGTGGATGCCGCCTTCCCGTTCGACGTGTGCCTGCCGGACGGTGAGCTGCCCGCCCGCGATTCCGTGATCGCCGGCACCGCCGTGATGGCCGGTTCCATCCCGACGCCTTCCGGCGGCGGCTGCGGGGGCTGCGGCGGATCCTGCGGGTGCGGCGGCCACTAGCCGTTACAAAGGCTTCCCGATGAGCTCACCGAACAGGGATCTCTCCCGAGCGTTAATCGGCGCACTCGTGCTCGCTGCCGTTGTGCTGCTGGTGTTCACGCTCAAACTGCCGGGTCTTTTGCTGTCGGCACTGCTGATCATCGGCGCGATCTTACTCGTGCGGCGCGTACAGATTGACCCGGAAGTCATGGCTATCCGGTCGTCGCTGCAATACGCGCGCGACGACATCGCTGAGGTGCTCGACGCCTACGAGCAGCTGCAGCACGGCGCGACCGCATCCGACATCGCGGACCGCACCTTGCACTACCCCGCCCTGGCGAACCCAGATAATTCGGTGCCACAGGTCAACGAGTTTCTACTCCGCGCGTCTTCCGCCCGGCGCTTCTTAGAGCGCATCGACGGCTACCTGGAGTCCGCATCCACCGACAAGGCACAGCTGGAGCGCATCCTCACCGTCGCCGACGAGCGCGCCTTCGAGCTGCAGGAGGCCTGGGACGACGCACGCCGGGCCGCGAAAGAGATCGGCCCGGCGTAGATCTCCAGATTACAGCTCGTCCGCCAGCTCCCCGCGGAACACGATCGCCGACGGGCCGGTCATCGTGGCCTCGCCGCCGTCAAGCACGACCTCGACGGCCCCGCCCGGAACGTTCACGATTACGGAGCCGTTTTCGATGCCCGCGTCCGCAAGTGCTGCCTGCGCGGCAGCGACGGTACCGGTGCCGCAGGAGCGGGTCTCGCCCACGCCGCGCTCCCACACGCGCATGTGCACGTTGCCCTGGTCGAGCTCCGTGAGCACCTCCACGTTCACACCTTTGGGGAAGAACTCCGGGTCGAACTCCGGTGCCACGAACTCCATGTCCGCGAGATTCGAAGAGGTCATCCCCGGGATCACGCACGCCAAGTGCGGGTTGCCCACGTCCACGCCGATGCCGGCGAACTGGGCCTCCCCCATGGCCGCGGTGGAGACACCCGTGACCTCAACGCGGCCCATGCCCACAGACACAATCGCGTCGGCGCAGTCGGCGGAGATCACCCGGATGTGCTTGACACCGGCGCGGGTGTCCACGTCGAACTCGGTCGCGTCTTCAAGCCCTTCGGCCACCAGCACGTGCGCGAACGCCCGGATGCCGTTGCCGCACATTTCCGCGACGGTGCCGTCGGCGTTGCGGTAATCCATAAACCACATGCCTTCGGCTCCCCCGCGGCGCACCACGCGCAGTAACCCGTCGCCGCCGACACCGGCGCGGCGGTCACAAAGGAATTCGACCTGCTCCGGGGTCACGTCGAGCTGGTCGTCTACGTCGATGAGGACAACGAAGTCGTTTTCGGTGGCGTGCGCTTTAAGAAATCTCACGCCAGCGAGTCTAACGCGGCGCCTACAACGTCATCGCCGGCAGCGTCCAGCCACACCGTGCGCGGGTCGCGGTTGAACCAGGAGCGCTGGCGGCGCACGTACCGACGCGTGCCGGTGATCGTCTGCTCCACCGCCTCGGCCTCGGAGAGCTCGCCGTCCAACATCGCCAGCACTTGGGCGTAGCCGATGGCGCGCCCGGCGGTGGAGTCGCGCACGAGGCCGGCGTCCACCAGGCCGCGTGTCTCGTCGATAAGCCCCTGCTCAAACATGAGCTTCGTTCGCAGCTCGATGCGCGGGTTGAGCCACTCGGCGTTGGTGCGCAGCCCCAGGATGCGCGTGCCCCAGCGCGGTGCTGCGTTCTTCGGCGGCTGGGAGGCCTGAAACGGTTTGCCGGTCAGCTCGATCACCTCAAGCGCGCGCACTGTGCGCCGCGGGTCTTTGTCCTCGATGATGCGCGCGGCCGCCGGGTCCACCTCGGCCAGCTCCGCGTGCAGCGCGTCCACGCCGATCTCGGCCAAGCGCTCCTCGTACTTCGCGCGCACGGTGGGGTCGGTGGGCGGGAACGACCAGGCGTCGATAAGCGATTGCACGTACAGCATCGAACCGCCTACCAGCACCGGCATCTTGCCGCGCGACATGATTTCTTCCACCGTCGCGACCGCAAGCTCCTGGTACTCGGCCACCGAGGCGGTGCGGGTGACCTCCCAGATGTCCAGCAAGTGGTGTGGGATGCCCTCGCGCTCCGCCTCGGGCAGCTTCGCGGTGCCAATGTCCATGCCCTTATACAGCTGCATGGAATCCACGTTGACCACTTCGCCGCCGAGCTCGTGCGCCAGCGCGATGCCGAGCGCGGACTTGCCGCTGGCGGTGGGCCCTACTACTGCAATCGGTTTCATACACTCCACTCCGCTACGTAGCGTCCCACGCCCAAGGTGTCGTCGTGGTCGATCAACCGGGCCTCTCGCGGCCGAAGGGCTGCAAGTTCATGCCACAACGCAGGTTCGGGCAATTGCTTATCGACGACCTCCGGTTGCCCACCGTCCAGCCACCCGCACAGCCGCTGGTGGTACTCCGGCGCGCCGTCCACGAGCGCGAGCGGGGCGCGCGGGGTCAACCCCGCCGGGCCGTCGAGCACCACCACGGTCACCGCGTCCGGGTCGGGGGTGCCGATTACGCCGCGAACTTCGCGCACCTCCGGGTCCCCCAGGGCGAAGCGGGCGACCAGCTCGCCCAAGTGGTTTCCCGCGCGCACGGTGATCTCCGGCCCGCCCCAGGCGGTGAAAGACCCGGTGTGGGCGGTGCGCCAGCGCTCGTCGAGCGAGCAGACGATGTCGATCGCCCTGCCGTCAACGGTGCCTGCGAGTGCGCGGACGGCCTTGACAAGGCGTTGCGAAGCTTCGTCGCTAGGCGAAAGTGCGAGTGCCGGCGATCCCGGCACGATCCAAAGGTTGGGTCTCACGCGCACAACCCTACCCAGCGCCCCGTTTGCTCCCCGCAGGGCGTGAAGTGCCGGTAATATCGCACGCATTGCGCAAGGCAGCCGCGACGCGCGGCACAGTGCGGCCACATCACAGGCCGCGGAAAGGATGTCCACCATGACCGATTCGAACTCCACTCCGACCCCGGGCACCAAGGCGCCCTCGCCGGCCGCGATGGCGAAGAAGCCAGGGCCGCGCCCGGGAGCAGCGGCAAAGACCGTCACCCCGGCTCCCCTGCCGGCGCGCGAGCCGTCGGACCCGTCCAAGTTCGGTCGCGTGGACGAAGACGGCAACGTCTTTCTCACACGCGGCGGTCAAGAGCGCCAGATCGGCTCCTGGCAGGCGGGCACGCCAGAGGAGGGCCTGGCGCACTACGGCCAGCGCTACGACGATTTGGTCACCGAGGTGGAGCTCATTGAGACCCGTCTGCGCGCCCACCCAGAGGACGCGGATTCGCTGCGCAAGTCCGCAGAAGCGCTCAAGGCTTCACTCGCGGACGCTGCCGTAATCGGCGACATCGACGCTGTGGAGGCACGCCTGGACAAGGCAATCGACGCCTCCGATACCGCGCGCGAGAAGGCGAAAGAGCAGAAGGCGCAGCGGCGCGAGCAGGCAATCGCCCGCAAGGAAGCGCTCGCCGCTGAAGCCGAAGACCTGGCGGAAAACTCCACCGAGTGGAAGGCCGCGGGCGACCGCATACGCGCCATCTTGGAGGAGTGGCGCGGCATCCGCGGCATCGACCGCGCAACCGACGACGAGCTGTGGAAGCGCTACTCCCGCGCCCGCGACAGCTTCAACCGTCGCCGCGGCTCCCACTTCGCCGAGCTGGACCGCAACCGCGCCCAGGCCAGAAAGGTCAAGGAAGAACTGGTCGAGCGCGCCGAGGCGCTGAAGGACTCCACTGACTGGGGCCACACCGCCCGCGCATACCGCGACCTGATGACGGAGTGGAAGGCCGCCGGCCGCGCCCCGCGCGAGGTGGACGACAAGCTGTGGGAGCGCTTCCGCGCAGCCCAGGACCACTTCTTCGAGGCCCGCAACGCCATCAACGCCGAGCGCGACCGCGAGTTCGAGGCCAACGCCGAGGCGAAGGACGCGCTGATTGCGGAGTACGACTCGCTCATCGACCCCGCTAAGGGCCTCGGCGCGGCGAAGGCGAAGCTGCGCGAGCTGCAGGACAAGTGGGACGAGATCGGCTTTGTCCCGCGCGGTCGCGTGCGCGAGTTCGAGGACAAGATCGGCAGCATCGAGAAGCGCGTCTCTGAGGCGGAGGATTCCCGCTGGCGCAAGACCGACCCGGCGCAGCAGGACAAGGTCAACCAGTTCCAGGTCAAGGCCGACGACTTTACCAAGCAAGCCGAGGCCGCCGAGGCCAAGGGCGACGCCACCAAGGCCGCTTCCCTCCGCGAGCAGGCGAAGCAGTGGCAGGAGTTCGCCGACGTCGCCGCCAAGGCCGTCAACGAGGGCTAGTAAGTTAACGCGAGTGCTCCACCCCCACCTTTTCGTCCCCCGACCAGACCACGGCGACAATGCCGAGGCCGTGGTCGGGGGCTACGCCTTTTCCGCCACCCTGGCCATCCAGGACATCACCGGCCTTGCCACCTCCGGCGTGTCCGCCGCCCACATCGCCAAACGCCTCGAGCCCTCTGCCGAGTCTGAGGCACTGCTGTTCGGCCTGACATCCTCGCAGCACCTGCGGCCGGTCACCAACCTGGGCTACCCGGAACTGTTCGCCGAGGACCTTAACTTCCTCGACGCCTGGTTGTTCGTCTCCCTACCCCTGCTGGAGGACCGCGGGGTGATCGAAGCGAACTTCACGTTCGACTCCGAGCTCGCGCCCCTTCCGGGTGAGCCAGTCCCCGACGCACCGTGGGAAAGCGCACTTCTGCTTCTCGACGACCTGTCGGCCCGCCTTTCCCGCCCCACCCGCCAACTGTGGGTGTCTCACGCCCTCGACGCGGAGGAGCCGCCGCACGTGCGGGGCTACGGCTACACGCCGGCGTTCCGCGAAGATCAGGGCACGTTCTCCATCTCCGCGATACAGGGACTGCCTCACGCCGTAGACGCCGAGTTCGCGGTCATCGAGGGACCCGGATTCTTCTCGCGCCGCAAGGCGGGCGCGGACGAGGTGCAACAGTTCTCCCGCCTGCTCACCGCGGCGTCGCGCGACTACCCGCGCGGCGAGCTGGTCATGGACACCATCGAATGGGACCTCGAGCGCATCCGCGACGCCGGCGCCAGGTTGCAGGACCGCGGCGGCGCGCAGCTTACCGGCCTTGCGTACGTCGACGGCGTGATCGTCGGATTGTGCGAGGTGGTGCGCTTCCTCGCAGACGACGCAAAGGTCTGCGAGCTGGGCCTGGTCTACGTGCTGCCCGAGCACCGCGGCCGCGGCATCGGTTCGGCGATGCTGCGCGCGACCCTTAAGCGCGCCAAGGAAGTCTGGGAAGACCTCGAGACGGTCTACTGCTCCTACCCCGCCGACTCCCCCGCGGCGAACGCCATCATGCTCGGGCTTAACGCTGAGGTGGTTTCCTCCACCACCGCGTGGCAGAAACGGTAGGCAACGCGCACACCTCGTAAATACCGATATCGGCGTTTACCAGGTGAGCTGCCACAAAAGCCCAGGTCGCGGATCGGCGGTCGAGCCAAATGCCGATATCGGCGTTTACAGGGTGACCCGCCCAGGCTTTATATCCGTTAGTCCGACGACTTGCGGTGTCGCTCTGCTGCGCGGGCACGGCGGTCGTCGATAAGCAAAGGGTTTTCCTGCTCCCTCGCCGCCGCTCGCTGCGCGAGCGCAACCTCGTCTTTGCCTTGCGCCTCGGCGCGCTTTTGGGCGACGGCTGCCTGCTCCTCGTTGCGCGAAAGGATCAGCGGGAACAGTGTGAACACCACGATCACCACCGCAAGGACCACCAGGTAGTAGCCGGGCCCGCGGCTGATGCCGGAGGCGTTGGAGTTGCGCAGCCAGATGCCCAGCACCGAGTAGACAAGGGAGACGGTGGTGACCATCCACGCAGGTACTGCGAGCGCGAAGCGCTGCGTGGCCACAGCAAGGGTGGTCAGGATGCCCACGCCGATAAGCGAGATCCACGCGAAGACGTACTCCGTGATCGCGGTCTGGGCATCCTTTGCCGCGTCAGTTGCGGCGAGCACCTGCCATAGCGACACCCCTCCCACGAACGGCAGGAACAGCGCCACCAGGTAGATGGCTACCGCGGCGGCGAGCACCCAGCGCTTCGCCCCCATGTCCACGGAGGATGCGGCTTTCTTCTCCGCGCGGGCGAGGGATTCGGTGTTGGGCTGCGTCATGTCGCCCAACTGTAGCCCTAGCTCCCGCAGCAGGCGGAATCTGCCGGTGCGGCGGCGGGCTGGCCGATCGTCGGCAAGCCGAGGCCCACACCGATGGGCGCGGTGGTGGGCACCTCTCCCCTCGCGGAGTTGTCGCCAGCCTTGGTGCGGCGGTGCTCGTGGATGCCGGAGTCCGCGATCAGGTAGTGCGGCTTCGCCTCGGTGATGGTGACGGTGACAATATCGCCCGGGCGGACCTCGCCGTCGATGTTTCCCTCAAGCGCGAAGTGCACCAGACGCCCGTCGCGGGCGCGGCCGGACATGCGCTGCGTTTGGTCGTTCTTGCGGCCGTCCTCCTGCACTAACAGCTCCTGTCGCGTACCGACGAGCTTGGCGTTCTCCTCCGCACTGATGCGCTCCTGCAGCGCGTGGAGGCGCTCGAAACGCTCCTGAACCACGGCCTTGGGGATCTGTTTTTCCATCTCCGCTGCCGGGGTGCCGGGGCGCGGCGAGTACTGGAAGGTGAACGCGGAGGTGAAGCGGGCCTTTTCCACAACGTCGAGGGTGGCCTGGAAATCCTCTTCGGTCTCGCCCGGGAATCCAACAATGATGTCGGTAGTGATCGCCGCGTGCGGCAGCTTCTCGCGCACCTCGTCCAAAATGGCCAGGAACTTCTTGGAGCGGTAGGACCTGCGCATGTCTTTGAGCACCTTGTCGGAGCCAGACTGCAGCGGCATGTGCAGCTGCGGGCACACGTTCGGAGTCTCCGCCATCGCGTCGATGACGTCGGAGGTGAACTCCGCCGGGTGCGGGGAGGTGAAGCGCACGCGCTCCAAGCCTTCGATGTCGCCGCAGGCGCGCAGCAGTTTGGAGAAGGCGGAGCGGTCGCGCTCCATGTCCTCGTCGACGAAGTTCACGCCGTAGGAGTTGACGTTCTGGCCCAGCAAGGTCACTTCGGACACACCCTGGTCCACCAACGCCTTGACCTCGGCCAGGATCTCGCCCGGGCGGCGGTCCACCTCCTTGCCGCGCAGGCTGGGCACGATGCAGAAGGTGCACGTGTTGTTGCAGCCCACAGAGATGGACACCCAACCGGCGTAGGCGGACTCACGCTTGGCGGGCAGCACGGACGGGAAGACCTCAAGGGCCTCCACGATCTCCACCTGGGCTTCATCCTCCACACGCGCCCGGTCGAGCAATGCCGGCAGCGCGGAGATGTTGTGGGTGCCAAAAACAGCGTCGACCCACGGCGCCTTTTCAATGACGGTGTCGCGGTCCTTTTGCGCCAGGCACCCGCCGACCGCGATCTGCATACCGGGGTGGTCGGCCTTGACGTTTTTCAGCTGTCCGAGCGAGCCGTAGAGGCGCTTGTCAGCGTTCTCGCGCACCGCGCAGGTGTTGAAGACCACCAAGTCGGGCTGCTCGCCTGCATCGGCCGCGACGTAGCCCGCGTCTTCGAGCATGCCGGAAAGACGCTCGGAGTCGTGCACGTTCATCTGGCAGCCGAACGTGCGCACCTCGTAGGTGCGGGGATTGCTGTTTTGGGTGGTGCTCGCCGTAGTCACGGCGAGACAGTCTAACCAGGTGGGCTGTCTGCGCCTAACCGTTGCGGCCCCTCGGCTGTAACGCGATTTTCTAGGTGATTCACAAAATAGTTTTCCATTTGTGTCATTCGCCTCACAGTTGTGCCCTATGGTGCGATACATGACACAGGAAATTGCCGAACCCATGATTCGCATGGTGGGTGTGGAGAAGTACTTTGACGACTTCCACGCGCTGAAAAACATCAACCTTGAGATCCCCCGCGGGCAAGTGGTTGTGGTGCTGGGGCCGTCGGGGTCCGGAAAGTCCACCCTGTGTCGGACGATTAACCGCCTCGAAACCATCGAGGAAGGCACGATCGACATCGACGGCCAGGAATTGCCCGCAGAGGGCAAAGAACTGGCGCGGCTGCGTTCAGACGTCGGCATGGTGTTCCAGCAGTTCAACCTGTTTCCCCACCTGACCATCCTGGACAACGTCACCCTGGGGCCGATGAAGGTACGCAAGGCCAAGAAAGCGGAGGCCACCTCCCGCGCCCGAGAGCTGCTGGACCGCGTGGGCATCGGCAACCAAGCCGAGAAGTACCCCGCCCAACTCTCCGGCGGCCAGCAACAACGCGTGGCCATCGCTCGCGCTCTAGCCATGGAGCCCAAGGTCATGCTTTTCGACGAGCCCACGTCCGCCCTCGACCCCGAAATGGTCGGCGAGGTGCTGGACGTGATGAGCGAGCTCGCGGAAAGCGGCATGACCATGGTCGTTGTCACCCACGAGATGGGGTTCGCCCGCAAGGTCGCAGACCGCATCTTGTTCATGGCCGACGGCGAAATCGTCGAGGACACCGACCCCGAGTCGTTCTTTACCAATCCGCAGTCCGACCGTGCCCGGGAATTCCTGGGCAAGATTCTGCCCCACTAAATCACGCTGTTTTAAAAAGGAGACCCACAATGAAGCGTTCTATCCGCATCGCAACGTCCGCAGCCGCCGCACTGCTCGCTGCCACTACCCTTGTCGCCTGCGGCGGCGAGGAAACCTCCGCAGATGGCGGCCTGCTCGGCCAGATTGAGGCCGGCAATGTCACCCTCGGCACCAAGTACGACCAGCCGGGCCTCGGCCTGCGCGAGGCAGACGGCTCCATGACCGGCCTCGACGTGGATGTGATCACCTACGTGGTCAACCACATCGCCGACGAGAATGGCTGGGAGCACCCGGAGATCACCTGGCGCGAGACCCCGTCCGCACAGCGTGAGACCGTCCTGCAAAACGGCGAGGTCGCGGCGATTGCGGCCACCTACTCCATTAACAAGTCCCGCTCCGAAGCCGTGGATTTCGGCGGCCCGTATCTGCTCACCCACCAGGCGCTGCTCGTGCGTTCCGACGACGCGGAGATCACCGGTCTGGAGTCTCTCGACGGGCGCATCCTGTGCTCCGTGACCGGCTCCACTCCGGCACAGAAGGTCAAGGACACCCTCCCGGGCGTGCAGCTGCAGGAGTACGACACCTACTCCTCCTGCGTTGAGGCGCTACGCAACGGCAACGTCGACGCGTTGACCACCGACGCGACCATCCTCGGCGGCTACTCCGCCCAGTCTCCGGGCGACTTCAAGGTCGTCGAGCTGAAGAAGGACGGCGAGGAGTTCACAAACGAGCACTACGGCGTCGGCCTGAAGAAGGAGGACCCGGGCGCACTCGAGGCCGTGAACAAGGCACTCGACGAGCTGTACTCCGACGGCTCCTTTGACAAGTTCGTCGACGAGAACCTCGACGGCGGCCAAGGCGTGGAGAAGGACACCGTCGGCGACCTGTCCTTCGTCGAGTAACGCCCGCTCCACCTCTTCGTATTCAGATTTCACCGTTGGGAGTTTCCCGCTATGGATGCAATGTGGGCCGATCTCGCGCCCAAGCTGTGGCCAGCGTTCTGGACCACCATCAAGCTGACCTTCTACTCAGCGATCGGATCGATGATCCTGGGCACGATCCTTACCGCCATGCGGGTCTCCCCCGTCGGTATCTTGCGGAGCATTTCGTCGTTCTACATCAACACCGTCCGAAATACCCCGCTGACGCTTGTGGTGCTGTTCTGCTCGTTCGGGTTGTACCAAAACCTGGGTCTGGAGCTTGCCAGCCGCGAGTCCCAAACCTTCCTCGCAGATCAGAACTTCCGGCTGGCCATCTTGGGGTTTATCCTCTACACCTCGTGCTTCGTGGCCGAATCGCTGCGGAGCGGCATCAACACCGTGCACTTCGGCCAGGCGGAGGCGGCACGCTCGCTGGGCTTGAGCTTCGGGCAGATCTTCTCCCTGATCATCTTCCCCCAGGCTCTCCGCGCGGCGATCGTGCCGCTAGGCAACACGCTGATCGCGCTGACCAAGAACACGACCATCGCGTCCGTCATCGGCGTGGCCGAGGCGTCGCTTTTGATGAAGTCCACCATCGAGTTCCACGCCAACCAGTTGTTCGCCGTGTTCGGCATCTTCGCGCTCGGATTTATCATGCTGACCCTGCCCATGGGCCTGCTCGTCGGCTGGCTCTCTAACCGTTTGGCGGTGAAACGATAATGTCTTCCTCCGTTCGAGCCACGGTGCTTTACGACGCCCCAGGGCCCAACGCCGTCCGCCGCAACTACATCTACACCGCACTCACCGTCATAGCGGTCCTACTTGCCGGCTGGTGGGTGCTGGACAACCTCGCCGCCAACGGTCAGCTGGAGGCGCGCCGGTGGAACCCGTTTTTGGAGAGCAACACCTGGAGCACCTACATCCTGCCCGGCTTGTGGGGCACGATTAAAGCAGCGGTGGTCTCCATCGTGTTCGCCATCGTTTTCGGCGTAGTCTTCGGCCTGGGCAGGCTCGCACCTAGCAAGCTCGTGCGAGGAATCTGCGCGGTCGTCGTCGAATGTTTCCGCGCGATCCCGGTGCTGCTGCTGATGATCTTCCTGTACCAGGTGCTGGCTGTCTACCGGCTGGTCCCGCCGAAGGATCTCGCGTTCTGGGCGGTGGTGATCGCGCTGACGCTGTATAACGGCTCAGTCATCGCGGAAATCCTGCGCGCCGGTATCAAGGCGCTGCCCCGCGGGCAGACTGAGGCCGCCCAGGCGCTGGGGCTGAGCCACTGGCAGACCATGGGCCGGATTCTACTTCCGCAGTCGGTCGCGGCGATGCTGCCGGCACTGATCTCCCAGATGGTCATCGCGCTGAAAGACTCGGCGCTCGGCTACCAGATCGGCTACGTGGAAGTGGTCCGCTCCGGAACCCAGGTCGCTTCAGCAAACCAGAATTATCTGCCGTCTCTGATCGTGGTGGCCATCATCATGATCCTGATCAACTACGGTCTGACCATGCTGGCAACGCGTGTGGAGCGCCAGTTGCGCGCTGGCCGTGCCCGCCGCAACCCGTTTGCGAAGGTCCCCACCGCCGGCAAGGACGTCGGTCTGGACACTAAGGACACGGTGAACGTGGATTGGCAGGCGCCGGATTACACCCAGATTGATAACCCGGTGGAAAAGCGCTTCTAGCGAAGCTGTGCAAGCGTCTGCGCCAGCCCGTCGATCTGTGCATCGGTGTGGGTGGCCATTACCGTCACCCGCAACATCGCTGCACCCCGCGGGACGGTTGGCCAGCAGATCGCAGGCACGAAGTACCCGGCTTCGCGAAGTGCGGCGGACGCGTTGACTGCCTTGGCCTCGTTGCCAATGGGCACCGGGACAATCGGGCTGGCCCAGTCGCCCATCCCGAGGTGGCCGGCCAGACGGCGGATGTTCCGGTGCAGCGCTGGCACCGGACTTTGCTTGCCCTCCAGCACGCCGATAGCCGCGGAGACCGCCGCGCACGTGGCCGGCGTGGACGAAGTGGAGTAGACGAAGGTGCGGGCTTTCTGCCGCAGCAACGCCGCGACCGGGGCGGAGGTAGCCACTGCCCCGCCTTCGACCCCGAGCGCCTTGGATGAGGTGGCGACGAGGATGTCCGGATGGTCGTCGATAAGCGAAAAGTGCTCCGTGATGCCGCGGCCTCGAGCTCCTAGTGTGCCGGTGCCGTGCGCGTCGTCAACCATGAGCGCGGCGCCGCGGACGCGGCAGATGGTGAGCAGTTCCGGCACTGGCGCGAGGGTGCCGTCCATGGAAAACAGCCCGTCGGTGACCACGATTGCTTCTCCGGAGTGTTGGCGAAGCAGCTCGTCGACGTGCGCGGGGTCGCGGTGGCGGTATATGCGCACCGTGGCACCTTGCGCCTTGGCCAGGCGGCAGCCGTCGATGATGCTGGCGTGGTTGCGCTCGTCCGACAAGATCAACGTGTCCGGTCCGGCGAGCGCCTGCAGCACACCGGCATTGGCCATGAACCCGGCGGAGAAAAACACGGCGTCGTCGTAGCCGAGGAAGCGTGCGAAGTCACGCTCAAGCTGGGTGTGCAGGTCCGTAGTGCCTGTGGTCAGGCGCGATCCGCCGGAGCCCGCGCCGAACTGGTTGAGTGCGTCGGAGGCCGCTTCAGTCACGGCCGGGTGTTCGGCAAGCCCCAGGTAGTTCGAAGAGCTGAACAGGACGTACTCGCGCCCATCGATGGTGGCTACCGGGGTCTGGCCGGTGCCAAAGAGTGCGGGGGTGCGCTCAAGGCCTTGGCTGCGCCAGTCCTCGCTGTGTTGCCTAGCGGCATTGTCGAGCCAGCTCATTCGGCCTCCCCAACCAACACGGGGGTGTGCTCGAGGTAAGAGATCAGGTCTGCGGGCTCGTCAGTGTCCACGACGAATAGGCGGCCGCCGACCGGCGAACCGGCGGGCTTTATGTTGGGCACCCGCAGGTAGCCCAACTTTTTGGAGGCGACGTAGCCGGTGGTGTAGTCAGGATCGTCAGAAATGCACACCTCGGCCAGCACCACCGGGTGGTGCGCCACTTTAGAGGCCAACACAAGTGCATCGGTGACGCGGGTCTTGCCGGAGTGCACCTCAGGGCGCTCCCCTGTAGCGATGGCGGCGTCCATGGAGGTGACCCGCACTCCGCGGGCATGATCCGGTTCGAGACGCGCACCGGTTGCCGCGTGGAACAAGATGGCGCCGCGCATGTCGCGAACGGTGGTGAGCAGGTTCCACGCTTCTGCGGCGTGCGGGGTCAGCGGGGCCAGGGCTTCAACGACAGCCGCGCGGGCCTCGGCAGTGTCAGCGCAGCGCGCATCCGTGATTGGCAACGCCGGGATGCGCTCGACCTCGCGGTCGATCGCGGTGACAGTCACGGTGATTGCATCCGGCTGCCCTTTGCCGTGGGCCAGCGCGCGTTTGCTCATGGCGGCGCACACGCCCGGGACCTCATGCTTCTCCACGATGCGCTCGGCGCCGGAGATGTGGGTGCCGTCCACGCTGGATCGCATCTTCACGCTGAACAATGCCATGCGCACTAGTCTAGGAGACCGCCTTGAACACTGTTCAGTGTTTCGGACTACTCCTCACACTCGGCAATGCGCGCGTCCAGTTCTTCGCGCGCTATGCGCAGCGCCATGCCCTGGTTAAAGCCGCGCCGGGCCAACGCGCCAACGACGCGGCGCAGGTGTTTGTCGTACTCGGCGCGGTCTGCCGGAGCTGCTTTGACCTTCCGCGCGGATTTTTCCGCCACAGCGCGGGCGGTGTGTTCTTCGTCCTCTTCAGAGATCTGCTCCAGTGCCGCGGCGCGGTCCGCACCTGAAACGCCCTTGTCACGCAGCTCCATGTCCAGCGCTCGGGTGGACTTGCCCCGGCGGGCAGCTCTTTGGCGCACCCACTCGTGGGCGAACTGCGCGTCGTTGAGGAGGCCGGAGCCCGCAAGGTCATCGAGCACTTCGTCGACAAGCTGCGGCTCGAACTCCGCCCTGATCAGCCGGTCCCGCAGTTCCGTGCGCGAGCGCGCACGCTGATCCAGCAGACCGAGGGCACGCTTACGAACCGGCGCTAACGCCTCCTCGTGTTCTCGGTCGAAAAGACCGGTGCCCGGTTCGTAGGCGTCGAGCGCCGCCTGAAGCCGGGCAATCTGGTCCGCGTCCGCCAACTACTTCTCCGCAGTTGCCGGTGCGGCAGCATCTTCCTCGTCGTCGAAGTCGATGTTCGGCACCACATCCACCGGCTCGTCCGTCAGCTCATCGGAAGCGTTGGCGTACTTACCCACGCCGAGCGCGCGGAAGATCTTGTCCTCGATCTCGTCGGCCAGCTCCGGGTTCTCCTTGAGGAACATGCGGGCCTTTTCCTTGCCCTGTCCCAGCTGGTCTCCCTCGTAGGTGAACCAGGAACCGGACTTCTTCACAATCCCGTTTTCCACGCCCATGTCGATAATGGAGCTCTCTCGCGAGATGCCCTCGCCGTACATGATGTCGAACTCGGCGATCTTGAACGGCGGGGAGACCTTGTTCTTGACAACCTTCATCTTGGTGCGGTTGCCGATGGAGTCCTGGCCGTCCTTCAGCGTCTGAATGCGGCGGACATCGCAGCGCACGGACGCGTAGAACTTCAGCGCCTTACCGCCGGTGGTGGTCTCCGGGGAGCCGAACATCACACCGATCTTCTCACGCAGCTGGTTAATGAAGATGGCGGTCGTGCCGGAGTTGTACAGCGCACCGGTCATCTTGCGCAGCGCCTGGGACATGAGGCGAGCCTGTAGGCCGACGTGACTGTCGCCCATCTCGCCCTCAATCTCAGCCTTCGGTGTCAGTGCGGCCACCGAGTCAATCACGATCATGTCAATCGCGCCCGAGCGCACCAGCATGTCCGCGATCTCCAGCGCCTGCTCACCAGTGTCGGGCTGGGACACCAGCAGGTTGTCCGTGTCCACGCCGAGCTTGCGCGCGTAGTCCGGGTCGAGCGCGTGCTCCGCGTCGATAAACGCGGCGATGCCGCCGCCGCGCTGTGCCTCCGCGATCGCGTGCAGCGCCACGGTGGTCTTACCGGAAGACTCCGGCCCGTAGATCTCCACGATTCGTCCGCGCGGCCAACCACCGATGCCGAGCGCGACATCGATGGCGGTGTTGCCGGAAGAGATGGACTGGATCGGCGGGCGGTTCTCATCGCCCAAGCGCATGACAGCGCCCTTGCCGTAGTCCTTCTCAATCATTGCCAGCGCTGCATCGAGCGCATTCTTGCGGTCGTTGCCGGCCGAAGCCGCGGACTTCTTCTTCGTTGCCATGTGGTGTTTCTACCTCCAAGTATTCGGCGGCGCTGGGCGCGTCGCGTGCACAGTTTCTTAGTTAGACGTATCGCTATACCGCTTCGGTTCCATTGAACGCGAAGAAATCTTTCCCAAGCGGAAAACACGGGACACTGTAGAACGCGACGGCGACACGCCAGAGAATACACGCAAACGTGTTCGAAATTCAAAGACACGCCGGGCGGCGGAGCCGTCGATAAGCAACTGCCCTTCTACGTCCCCGGACGATCGACCCCGAGGCGCCGCTCCTCCGGAACATCGAACGCATCGCAGAGTCCCCGCCACGCGTCGCGCGGGTCCACGCCAGCGTCGATGAGCTGCGCAGACGTCTGCTCAAACCCGGGCAACACCTGGGTCTGGATGATCCACTGCGCACGCTCTGAGCCGAACTCGTCCTGCACAAGCTGGTGAAACTCCGTCAAACGCATGCGCCCGACAGTACACGCCACCCACCCCGGTACACTCCCGCGCATGAAGAAAAACTCTACGGCGCAGGATATCGCGCTCATTGCGGTCTTCGCCGCCATCGTCATTGTGCTGGGCTTCGTGTCCATTCCCATCGGCGCCGCCGGCGTGCCTATTGTGCTGCAGAACGCCGCCGTGATCCTCGCCGGACTGGTGCTCGGATGGCGCCGCGGCCTCTCCTCCGCCGCAATCTTCCTGCTGGTGGGCCTGGCGCTTCCGGTGCTCGCGGGCGGCCGTACCGTCATCTCCGCACTCGGCGGTCCGACCGTGGGCTACCTGGCCGGCTACCTTGTCTCCGCCGCCGTCGCCGGCGCGATCGCATACACCGCCCCGCTTCGATCGAACAAGGCAGCGAGCATCGGCATCCTCGTTCTCGCTGGCTACTTAGGCCTGTTTTTCCAATACCTCTGCGGAGTGTTCGGCCTGATGTGGCGCTCGCAGATGTCCTTCGGCGCAGCGTGGGCGGCGCAGGTGCCG
The DNA here is from genome assembly GCF_026930265.1 of Corynebacterium pilbarense. NCBI lineage: Bacteria > Bacillati > Actinomycetota > Actinomycetes > Mycobacteriales > Corynebacteriaceae > Corynebacterium > Corynebacterium pilbarense. The sequence continues at coordinate 107,164 of NZ_JANRML010000001.1, read as the reverse complement.
TTCCTGCTGCCTGATGCCGGCAAGGTCGCCCTCATGATCGCTATCGCGTTCGCGGTGCACCAGGCGTTCCCGGACCTGCGCGCGGCGCGCAAGTAAGCGCCATGCCCCTTATCGAATTCCGCGGCGCGGCCGTCGCCTACGACGGCGAGCAGATCCTCGCACCGCTGACCGTGAGCCTGTCGGAGCAGCGCATCGGCATCATCGGCGCCAATGGTTCCGGCAAATCCACCACCGTTCGCCTGATCAACGGCCTCATCGAACCAACTTCGGGGCAAGTGCTTTACGACGGGCTCACGCCCGACAAACATGGCAAAGACATCCGCAAACGCGTCGGATTTGTCTTCTCTGACGCCGAATCTCAAATTGTCATGCCGCGCGTTTCCGACGACGTTGCATTTTCCCTGCGCCGCTTCAAGCTGCCGCGCGAGGAGGTGAAGCGCCGCGTAGCAGAAGCGCTCGAACGCTTCGATCTTGCCGATCGCGCCGAGAACTCCCCGCACACTCTCTCTGGCGGCGAGAAGCAGATGCTCGCGCTCGCGTCTGTGCTGGTGATCGAGCCGGACACGATCATCGCCGACGAGCCCACCACCCTGCTGGACCTGCGCAACCGCCGCCGCATCATGCGCGAATTGATGTCGCTGAACCAGCAGCTCATCGTGGTCACGCACGATCTGGAATTGCTGCGCGGCTTCGACCGCGTGCTCCTCATCGACGATGGCACCCTCGCCTACGACGGCACACCCGATGATGCGATTGCGTTCTATACCGACCTCATGGATGCGAAACCGTGATCCGCGAACTCCCCTTAGGCGTCTACATCCCCGGCGACACGTGGCTGCACCGCATGGGCGCGGCGCTGAAGTTCGTGCTGCTCGTCGTTTTCATCATCGCCGTCACTGCCCTGCCCACCCAGCCGTGGCATTCCGCGGCCGCGCTCGTGGCCGTGATTGCGCTCTACGCGTGGGCGCGCATCCCCGCGCGCGTGGCGTGGCGCCAGCTCGTGCCGCTGCTGCCCGTGCTGCTGTTTCTGGGCGTATTCATGGTGTGGCAAAACGGCGTGCAATCTGCGCTGACGCTGCTGATCGGACTGCTCGCCACCATCGCCGCGGCGAACTTGCTCACCCTGACCACACCGGTGGAAGAGCTTTTGGCAGCGCTGGACCGAGCGTTGGCCCCGCTCGGCCGCACCGGGGAGCTGATCTCCCTCACCATCGCGCTGACAATCCGGTTAATCCCGCTCACCCTCGCCACCGCGAACGAGGTCTTCGAGGCGCGAAAAGCCCGCGGCGCCGGCTTCTCGCTGACCGCCTTTGGCATCCCGCTGGTCATCCGCTCCGTGCGCCGCGCCAAGATGATGGGCGAAGCCCTCATGGCCCGCGGAGCCGTGGACTAGCTGCACTGCCCCTCCCCATATCCCAAATCCAGCTACTAAGACCCAGCTATTCGGCTCTGGGGAGCGAATAGCTGGATCCTGATAGCTGGAAACGCCCGGAAGAAGCCGTGGAAGGTTGCGCTCGTACTCTGTTATAGAAAAACGATCCGCCCGGCCCCTCCTTCGAGGAACCGGGCGGTATGCGTCTATTGGGCGTGTGCGGTGCTACTTCCGCTTACTCCCCGCGCAGTTCCCGCATGCGCTGTGCGACAGCGTCGTCGGAGACATTTCCGCCGACCGGGTTCGAAGAACCAGCGGCACCCTGAGCGGCACCGCCCTGGGCAGCACCACCCTGCTCGATGGCCTGCTTCTTCCCGGAGGTCAGCTCCCCTGCCATCTCGGCGCGCAGCTGCTCCAGGCGGCCGTGGCCCGCCATCTGGATGCCGGCCTGCTCAACCTCAGCCATGCGGCCCTCGATGGAGTTCTGCGCGAGCTCGGCAGCACCCAGGGCGTTGGCGTAACGGCGCTCGATCTTGTCGCGCACCTGGTCCAGGTTCGGGCCGGAGGCGGTAATGGAGTTCATGGACTGCATGGTCTCCGAAACCTTCTCCTGCATCTTCGCCTGCTCCAGCTGGGACAGCAGCTTGGAGCGCTCGGCCACCTGCTGCTGCAGGTGCGCGGCGTTGCGCTCGACGGCCTGCTTCGCCTGGGCAGCCTGCTGCAGCGCCTGGTCGTGCAGCTGCTTGGTGTCCTCAACGCCGGCCTCGGCGGTCACCAGCTGGGCCGCGAAGGCCTCGGCAGCGTTCTCGTACTCCTGCGCCTTCTGGGCGTTGCCGTCGCCACGCGCCTTGTCGGCGAGCTGGAGCGCCTGGCGTGCGTTCGCCTGCAGCTTCTCGACGTCCTCTAGACGGCGGTTAAGCTGCATCTCCAGCTGGCGCTGGTTGCCGATCACAGCAGCTGCCTGCTGGGACAGTGCCTGGTGCTGACGCTGCGCGTCGTTGATGGCCTGCTCGATCTGGACCTTGGGATCAGCGTTTTCTTCGATCTTGTTGTCGAAGAGCGCCATCAGGTAGTTCCAGAACTTAGTAAAAGGATTCGCCATGGCTAAAGCACCGTGACCTTTCTGTCAGTAGATTGCGTTAAACGCCAACCACTGTAGTCGCGGATTGCCAGCTACGCTTCCGCAGCAGCCGGCGTGGTGCGCTCCAGCTCTTCGGTGAAAGAGTGCAGCGACATGTTCGCCACAGCTTCCAGCAGAACCTCGGAGACCGTGGTGCCCAACGCCTCGCACAGCGAGGCCAACAGCTCGGAGGAAACCTCCTTGCGGCCGCGCTCCAACTCGGAGATGTAGCCGGAAGACACTCGCGCTTCCTTCGCCAGCGCACGCAGCGTCACGCCCTTGTCGGCGCGGAACGCGCGCAGCGACATGCCGAGCGCCTCACGGAACAGCGGCTCGCGGGACGAAGCAGGGGCAACCTCCGCCGGGGCAAGCGGCAGGTTTACCGGGGTGTCGTAGAGCAAAGTAGTAGTGGTCATCAATTACTCCAACGACTCGCCGTTTAGTTTTGTTCCCGCACGCACTTCAACGCTCCAACCAGCGCGGCTTCCACCGCCAGGCGGCGGACCTCGTTGCGCTGCCCGGACAGCACACGCACGGGCACCGCAGCCCCTGGCATGAGCGCATACTGGCCGACGGACGGTTCGAGCAGCTCAGCCGCCTGCGACGAGGCAGTCCACTTCGGCCCCGCCAGCCCGATCCACACGGTGCCGGCGGGCACACCGTCCTGGTTGTCGGGACCCGCCACACCCGTCAGCGCCACTGCCCAGTCGGACCCGCACACGCGCCGCGCCCCACGTGCCATCTCTCGCGCAACGGCGGCAGAGACCACGCCTTCGCGCTCGATCAGCTCCGCCGGCACATCCGCAAGCTCCGTTTTCAGCTCCGGCGAGTACGTCACCAGCCCTCCGACCAACACATCCGAGGCGCCCGGCACATCAGCCAACGTCGCCGAGACCAGACCGGCAGTCAGCGACTCGCAGAAGGCGATGGTTTGGCGGCGGGCGCGGAGCTCGTCGATAAGCAATTGCGCAGTAGTCACTTGTTCACCTTCCCTGCATCAACCAAATACTGCACGCCTGTGACCACAGTGACCGCGACCGCCAACAGCATCACCACGAACGTCGGGGTGTCCATCCACGCGGGCAGCGGGCAGAGGTACAGCCCCACAGCGAGGGTTTGCAGCGCGGTCTTGAGCTTGCCGCCCTTCGACGCCGGCACCACCTTGCCGCGTCGCAGCATCACCATGCGCCACACCGTGATGCCAAGCTCGCGGGCCACAATGACCACCGTCACCCACACCGGCAGCGGCCCGGCGATGTTCAGGGTCACCAGCGCCGTGATCATCAGCGCTTTATCCGCGATCGGGTCGGCGATTTTGCCGAAGTCCGTGACCAGCCCGCGGGCGCGCGCAATGTCGCCGTCGAGCTTGTCGGTGATCATGAGCGCAACGAACAACCCGAACGCCCACCACCAGCGCTCAGACAGCACCAGCCAGGCAAAAACGGGAATGAACAGGATCCTCAGCGAGGTCAAGATGTTCGGGAGGTTCCAATTCGACTGCTTGTCGGGTTGCATCACAGCCTCCACCATACCCATGCTCGGCCGCACTCTTAGACTGCCCTATATGAAGTATTTCGCAGCCACGTACACCTACGGTGAGCAATCGCTTGTCGACGAAACACGCCCCGCCCACCGCGAATTCATCTCCTCGCAGCTGTCGCTGGGCCGCATCGTCGGATCCGGGCCGCTTGCGGGCGCCGAGCAGGCCTTGATCATCCTGCAGCTGCCGGACACCGCGACCGAGGCCGACGCAGCGGCCGTGCTTGACGGCGACCCGTACACCGTCGCCGGGGCTTTGGTCTCCCGCGAGATCCGGGAGTGGAACCCGGTGATGAATATCTTTAGCTAGCGCTCGCGCGCTAGTCCTTGCGGCCGCCGCGGGCGACGTCGAGATGCGCCGTGTCGCGCGAACCGGTGGCGGTGTGGTCGCCCTTGCCGGAAGTAGCCGGGTCGTCGATCCACTCCACGTGGTGGCCTTCGCTGTCCACCTTTCGACGGTTGCCGTGGTCGTCGTAGTCGATGTGGTACTTGTTCTCCTCCGGATCCCGGCGGCCGGCCTTCACCTCCGCGCGGTCTTTCATCAGGGACGCAACCGCCGTGACCGCGAGGGTTCCCACGATGACCATTAGGGAGGCAACAGTGCCGACCTCCGGCACGTTCAGGCCTTCGCCGCCGTTGATAAACGGGAGGTTGTTCTCGTGCAGCGCGTGCAGCAGCAGCTTCACGCCGATGAAGCCGAGGATGATCGCCAGGCCATACGGCAGGTACACCAGCTTGTCCAGCAGGCCGTTGAGCAGGAAGTACAGCTGACGCAAGCCGAGCAGCGCAAACGCGTTGGCGGTGAACACCAGGAAGGATTCCTGCGTGATGCCGAAAATTGCCGGAATGGAGTCGAAGGCGAACATCACGTCGATGAAGCCGATTGACAACAGCGCCACAAACAACGGGGTGACGGCCTTTTTGCCGGTTTCCGTGACGGACACTAGACGGTCCGAGTGGTACGACTTGGTCACCGGAATGACCTTGCGCAGCGTCTTGACCACGAACATGTCGTTCGGGTCCGGGTCTTCCTGGTCGGTGACTTCGTCGTAGACCAGCTTGATAGCGGTGTAAATCAGGAACGCGGCGAAGATGTAGAACACCCACGCCCAAGCGGAGATGATGACGGCGCCGAGCAAGATGAAGATGAGGCGGAACACCAGCGCCATGACAATGCCGATGAGCAGCACCTTCTGCTGGTACGCGCGAGGAATCTTGAACGCTGCCATGATCAGCGCGAACACGAAGAGGTTGTCCACACTCAACGACAGCTCCGTGATGTAACCGGTGAAGAACTGCAGCGCATGCTCACTATCCCACAGCACCCAGACGAGCCCGCCGAAGATCGCGGCCATGGTCATGTAGAACAGCGCCCAGCCGCCCGACTCTTTCATCGTCGGCTCGTGCGGGGTGCGCACGTGCGAGACGAAGTCGAAGACGAAAAATCCCAGGATCACCGCCGAGGTGATCAGCCAAATGTACAAGGGCACATGCATAAGTAAGCCTCCGGTCAGCGTGACAAAATAGACCGGAGGTCTCCCCCACCGCCGTGGGCGGTCCGGACCGGGGCCTTCACTTTACGACGGCACCGTGCTGACGATCCTGGACACTTCCGGGGTACTCCCCTCCAAGCGCGTTTCACACTACACGACGCGGCCTACACCACGCGGCACGGTGTGCCGACCCTCCGGTCTGCGCCGCTCCCGCGTCTGTCCGTGCCGCCCGCGCCTTTCGCGCAAATGCTTACCCCAGGATGCTTACCGCCCGAGGATGCTTACTTCTAAACGCTTACTTGTCGGGATGTCCAGTGCTTCGGCAGGTGCACCACTCGATGGGTAAGCATCCTCGGGTAAGCATCTAAACCCGGTAAGCATCCTCGGGTAAGCATCTAGACCCGGTAAGCATCCTGGGGTAAGCGTCTAGGGCGGTTATATGTCCGCAGCCTAGAACGCACCCCCGGTCGGGTTGTACGTTGCGGTGACAGTGCGGGTGTCGGCGTCGCCGCCAGCAGCACCGGAGCCGTCGCCAGCTTGCGAAGCGTCAGAATCGTCGTCGCCAGCGCCGTCGTCGAGCGTGACGTCCTTCGGTGCCTCGGCCGGGTCCGCGCCCTTGATCATCCAGATGATGGTCTCCAACTCCTCGGGCTTGACTAGCACGTCGCGGGCCTTGGAGCCTTCGGACGGGCCGACCACGCCGCGGGATTCCATCAGGTCCATCAGACGGCCGGCCTTGGCGAAGCCGATGCGCAGTTTGCGCTGCAGCATTGAGGTGGAGCCGAGCTGGGAGGTGACCACGAGCTCGACGGCTTCGAGCAGGTCGTCCATGTCCTTGCCGATGTCGTCGTCGATGACCTTGGCCTCGGCCTGCTTGTCCTCGGTAACACCCTCGACGTAGTCGGGCTCGTCCTGCTGCGCCTTCGCGGCGTCGACGACCGCCTGAATCTCCTCGTCGGAGACGAATGCGCCCTGGAGGCGCTGCGGTTTGCCGGCACCTTGCGGGATGAACAGGCCGTCGCCCATGCCGATGAGCTTCTCGGCGCCGCCCTGGTCCAGGATGACGCGGGAGTCGGTCAGCGAGGACGTCGCAAAGGCGAGACGCGACGGCACGTTCGTCTTGATCAGGCCGGTGACAACATCCACGGACGGTCGCTGGGTCGCCAGCACCAGGTGGATGCCCGCCGCACGCGCCTTCTGGGTGATGCGCACGATGGATTCCTCGATCTCCTTGGGCGCAGTCATCATGAGGTCTGCCAGCTCGTCCACAACACACACGATGAACGGGTACGGCCGCATCTCGCGCTCGGATCCCGGAGGTGCGGTCAGTTCGCCGGATCGGACCTTGCGGTTGAAGTCCTTGATGTGGCGCACGCGCGCGGACTTCATGTCCATGTAGCGCTGCTCCATCTCCTCCACCAACCACTGCAGGGCCGCGGAGGCCTTCTTCGGCTGGGTGATGATCGGGGTGATCAGGTGCGGGATGCCCTCGTAGGGGGTCAGCTCCACCATCTTCGGATCCACCAGGATCAGGCGGACTTCCTCCGGCGTGGCTCGCGTCAGAAGCGAGATCAGCATCGAGTTCACAAACGCGGACTTACCGGAACCGGTGGAACCGGCCACCAGAAGGTGCGGCATCTTCTGGATCGAGGAAGCGATGAAGTCGCCCTCGATGTCCTTGCCCAGTCCGATGAGCATCGGGTCGTCCTGCGTGGAAACCTTCGGCGAGTCCAGCACGTCGCGCAGCCGCACCATTTCGCGGTCCGCATTGGGCACCTCGATGCCCACGGCGGATTTGCCGGGGATCGGGGTGAGCAGGCGCACGTTGTCGGTGGCGACGGCGTAGGCCAGGTTGGATTGCAGGTTGGTGATCTTGGAGACCTTCACACCGGGCCCCAGCTCCACCTCGTAGCGGGTCACTGTCGGTCCGCGGGAGAAGCCGGTGACCTGGGCGTTGACCTTGAATTCCTCGAAGACGTCGGTGATCGCCTCGATCATGCGGTCGTTGGCCTCGGTGCGCGTCTTCGGTGCGTTGCCCGCGAGCAGCAGTTCCGTGGACGGCAGGTTGTAGTCGCCCTGCGAGATCTTGCGCACCTGTTTCGGCGCGGCCTTTTCGGCCTCGGATTTCGGGGTGGTCGCGGGGATCTTGGAGGCGTCGATGCCGCTGCGTGCCGCGATCGCCTTCGCCATCTGTTCGCGCGAGCTGGCTACGGCGTCGGGGGCAGTTGCTTCTCGACGTTCACCCTCCGGAGCTTCCCGCTCCAGCACCTTCGTCTCGTTGACTGTTTCGTTGACAGCCTTGGTGTCGCGCTGTGCTGGCTTCGCCTTAGCAGGTCGTGGTGCGGCCGACTTGGCTGAATCGGGCTTGGGTGTCGGCGTCGGAGCGGCCGCTGGGCGTTGGACCACAGCGGTCTCCGCAGAGTCGGCAGGCTCGGCCGCAGGCTGATCGAAGCTGTCGTGGTCTTCGACCTCGTCGGCGAAGTCGAAGAGATCCAGCTCGTCCTCGCCGTCGGCCGGGTAGCTCTCCATCGGGGTCGGGCGGCGCAGCGACGGGCGCCGTGCCGGGCGGTCCGGGCGTGCAGCGTCGGCTGTGCGGCCACGCCCACGTCGAGAAGCTGCACGCGTCGCTGCCCCACCAGAGCCGCGATCGCGGGTGGATCGGCGCTCGCGGCCTTCCGCGATGTCGTCCAAGTCGTCGGCGACGTGGCTGTACGGATCCAGGTCGTCGTCGGGCGTGTCCGTGTTGGACAGCATCCGAGTGACCAGGTCCTTGATGTAGTCGTACGCCTCGCGCACGGTGATTCCGGTGGTCTTCAGCGCACCGTAGACAATCACCAGTCCAAGCAGCGGGATTGCAACGAAAGAGGAGAATCCGGCTGCCAGCACCCCGCCGGTAAAGGCGCCAAGTGCGCCGCCGGCGAGCTTGCGCTCCTCCCACGCCGCCGGGTTGCCGGAGAAGACGTGGATCAGGCCAAGCATGCCAATAGCGATGATGGAAAGGCCCAGGGTGACACGTGCGCGCACAGCGTCGGAGGCACGCACGTTGAGCATCAGTGCGATAGCAATGCCGACGAGGATCACCGGCAGGATCAGCGCACCCGCGCCGATGAGCCAGTGCGTGCCGGTGGAGATGACCTCTCCCACTGGGCCGGCCACGTCGAACCAGACCGAACCGCCGATGACCGCAGCAAGGCCAATGAGAAGCAAACCCCACGCGTCGGCGTGGGTCTCAAACGTGCTGTGGCCGCCGAAGCGGCTTTCCCGCCGCGGTTCGCGGTCCCGGCGATCGCCGCTCGCGGAGCTTTCGGTGCGCTCCTCTGGCATGTCCAGATCGTCCTCCCATTCTTCGTCCCAATCGTCACGGCTGCGCCTGGGCCTGCGGGTGGCGGCGCCCTCGTAGTCGGACTCGTGCTTGTCGCGGCGGAAGAACGAGCCGACGCCGCGGGCAGCTGCGCCCAGCGAATGGCCGACGACTTTATACGCGGATCCCACACGTTCGTCGGCGGTTTCTGCGGCAACGTTCGACGATGTCGGCGGGTGCGTCATGGACACCGGACCGCCATAGCGGGTGCCGCCTTCTGGGCGGCGCGTTGAAGACCGCGACGAGCGCGGCGCGGTGTTTTTGACAGACATGGGTGTAACTCTAACGCCTTAAGTCACATTTACACCTCACGCCACACCTGCGACGCACAGTCAAGGATCACATCTTGATATCGAAACCCTCGAACGCCTCCACGGCACCAGTCAGCTCCACCTTGGCGGCGTCGCGCCCGGACGCCCACAGCAAGAGCTCGCCGGGATCGCCCGACACCCGCAGCACGTTGTCTCCGCGCTCGGCGACCCCGGCCTTGTCGCCGATGGTCGCAGGCGGCATCGTCGGCGGAGTCAAGATCACAGGCACTGGCGCGTTACGAAGCGTCAGCTTGCCGAAGCGCTTTGCCAGCGCAAACAGCTCCTCGTTGATGACTTGGGAGAACTCGCGCGGCTCAACCACTCCCCCACCCCGGCGCACGTCTTCGTGGTGAATGAAGTGCTCGGAAGTGTTCATTGCGGAGTTCAGCGGCTTGAGCCACACGGGCGGGCCGGCAGCCCACTCGCGCACGACGTCTTCGTACGGGCGGGCTTTCTGCTTCTCCGTCTCCTTCTCGGTGATGCCGGACAGCGCATCCACGAAGATTCCCGGGGCTGCCGCTGGCTTGGACTCGCGGATGAGCAGGTGCACTGCGAGGTCCCGGGTGTTCCAGCCTTCATTCAGCGTCGTCGCATCGGGGCCGACCTGAAGCAGCAATTTGGCGAGGCGTTCACGTTCCTTCTGCGCAAAAGACATGCGCCCAAGCCTAGCTGGAAAGGTTCACTCCGGTGTCGCTGGAGAGCTGCAGTTCCAGGTTGTTGTAGTCCCTGATCAGCGGCGCGAACTGTTCGACCTTCGGGTCGAAGGTGATCACCTCTCCGCCACGGCCCCATCCGAGTTTGGTCGCCTTCTTGCCATCCTTGTAGCACTCATTCCGCCCGCCCTTGGCATTCATGTGGCACATGACAGAGTCTCCCTCGAAGGCGCCCATCACGCGCACTCCCTGCACCTTGATGTTGCGGAAGTTCGGATCACCGAAACGGATCACGTCGTAGAGCTTCCACGCGGATGCGTAGCCAGGCTCGTACGGCACCTCTGTGCCAGGCGGCAGCGGTCGGCCGCCGGTCCAGTCAATTTCGTCTTGTGCATGAACGGTTGGTGCGAGTGTCACCGCGGCGGCAAGCAGTGCCGCGGCGGTTTTCATTGCGGTTTTCAAAGCGGTTTTCATGGGCCACATTGTGCACACCTGTCACACAGATTGCTAGGACGTGTTGCACGGTCGTTATGAAACCGTACGGTTTCCGCCTACATCTGGGAGGACCCTGACAGCAGGTTCGACAACCCCAGCTTCGCCTGAAGGCCCAGGAAAACGCGGATCACTGGAGCGAAGAAATTAACCAACGGATCCACAGTCACGACCTTGCCGTACGGCATGTAGCTCAACTCGGTTGCCTCTTTGCCGTCGACGTAGCAGCCCCACATACCGGCCTTCGCGTTTTCCAGGCACAGGATCGAATCCTGGTTGTACTGCCCGATCACGCGCACGCCACGCACGTCCTGGTTACGGAAGTTGGGGTCACCCCACTTCACCACATCGTAGCTGCGCCACTCGGTGGCGTAACCGGGGTCGAACGGGACCTCGGTTCCCGGCGGCAGTGGGTGCCCGCCTGTCCAGCTGGTCTCATCGGCGACGGCCACTGGTGCAAGGAGGGATGCGGAAAGAACGACGGCTGCTGTGGTGCGGTTGAGGTATCTCATACTTGTCGTATCGAGATACCCCGAAGATGCGTTAGCCCCCTCGGCTGCCATGGGGCGCGCCGAAGGGGCGTCGTCAAGCAAAATGCTTAGCGGGACTCGCGGGTGGACGCGATCTCGTCCTCGCTTGCGATGTGGTTGTCCGACGACATCGGCACCACAGTCGGCAGAATCACCGGCTGGCGCTTGTAGTTCTGCTCGATCGCGCGGGAGACCTTGCGGCGGATCTGCTGCACCATGCGGAACGGGTCGTTCTCGCCCTCAGCGGCCAGATCGCCCATGACGGCTTCAACGCCCTCGACGACCTTCTTGTTGAAGTCGCGGTCGTCGTCGCTGTAGCCCGTGGTGGACACCTGCGGCGCCTCCAGCAGGCGCCCGGTGCTGTCGTCGATCACGCAGGTAATGGACACGACGCCTCCGGATGCCAGCGAGGTACGGTCCGCCAACACGTCCGGGTCCACGTCGCCCATGGTGGTGCCGTCAACGTAAAGCTGGCCCACCTGGTACTGGCCGGCAACCTTGATGTTGCCCTTGTGCATGTCCACTACCACGCCGTTTTGGGCGAGCGCCGTGTTGTTCGGCTTCACACCAGTGGAGATCGCCAGCTCCTTGTTGGCGCGCATGTGGCGCCACTCGCCGTGCACCGGCATCGCGTTGCGCGGACGCGCCGCGTTGTAGAGCGCGAGCAGCTCGCCGGCATAGCCGTGGCCCGACGCGTGGACGTGCGCCTCGGCGTTGGTGATCACGTTCGCGCCGATCTGCGCGAGGTTGTTGATCACCGCGAACACCGCTTCCTCATTGCCCGGAATGAGCGAGGAGGACAGGATGATCGTGTCGCCGTCGTGGATGGTGATCTGGCGGTGCTCACGGCGGGACATGCGCGACAGCGCAGCCATCGGCTCACCCTGCGTGCCGGTAGTGATCAGCACCGTCTTGTGCGGCGCCATCTTCGCGGCCTCCTCGATCGGGATGATCGTGCCCTTCGGAGCCTTGAGCAGGTTCATCTTCTCCGCGATCTCCATGTTGCGCAGCATGGAGCGGCCGTTGAAGGCGACCTTGCGGTTGTTCGCCACAGCGGCGTTGATAGCCATCTGCACGCGCGCGACGTTGGAAGCGAACGACGCGATGACCACACGCTGGCGGGCGTTGGACACCAGGCGTGTCAGCGTCTCCTCAATACCGGCCTCCGAGGCGGAGATACCCGGGATGGTGGCGTTGGTGGAATCACACATGAACAGGTCGATGCCTTCGTCGCCGAGGCGGGCAAGCGCCGGGATGTCCGTCGGCTTGCCGTCGTACGGCGTCTGGTCCACCTTCACGTCGCCGGTCATGACAACGTGGCCGGCGCCGGTCTTGATGGAGACACCCAGGCACTCCGGGATGGAGTGGTTGACGTGCCAGAAGCGCAGACGGAACGGGCCGACGGTGACCTCGGAATCCTTGTTCACGTCGTTGAGCTTCGGACGCTGGCGGTGCTCCTGTGTCTTCGCCTTAATCAGCGCGTTCGTGAACTTGGACGAGTAGATCGGAATATCGCTGCGCAGCTTGAGCAGCCACGGAATAGCGCCAATGTGGTCCTCGTGGCCGTGCGTGACCACGAGTGCGTCGATTTTGTCCAGCTTGTTTTCAATCGGGCCGAAGTCCGGCAGCACGAGATCCACGCCCGGCTCGTCCGAATTCGGGAACAGCACGCCGCAGTCCACGATGAGCAGGCGGCCGTTGTACTCGAAGACCGTCATGTTGCGGCCAATTTCGGAAATGCCGCCGAGCGCGTAGATACGCAGCGTGTCCTTCGCCGGCTTCGGCGGTGCGGGCAGGCGCTTGGTCAGATCGGCACCCTGCATCGACTTCATCGGGTTGCGGCGGCCGCCACCTTGGCCACCGCCGTTGCCGCCACGGCCACGGCGACGACGGTTGCGGTTGCTGCCGCCACGGTTGTTGCCACCGTTGCCGCCGTCACGGCCGTTGTTTCCACCGTCACGGCCACCACGGTTGTTGCCGCCGTTGCCACCATCGCGGCCGCCACGGCCGTTGCCGCCGTTATTGCCGTTGTTTCCACCGTCGCGCTCAGCTGGCGCGTCGTTGCCGCCGCCGTTCGCCGGGGCGTCGCTCGGTGCCTGGAATACCGGCTGCTGTTCGGTTGCCTCCGGTGGCCCGGCCTTGCGCGTCACCTTGCGTGCGCGGTTGCGGGGTTCATTCATGTTTATAGGACTCCAGCCTGTGTCATTTCTTCGCGGAGCCGCTCAACCTGCTCATCCGTCGCCGAAGCGACCGGCAGGCGCGGGTCTCCTACTTCGATGCCCTGCAGTCGCAGAGCTGCCTTTGCAAATGTCACGCCGCCCAGCGCGCCCTGTTGGCGCGCGAGCACGTTGAGTGTGTTGGCGTTGATTTCCCGTGCGCGGGCGAGATCGCCATTCTCGTATGCAGTCACTAGTTCACGCAGTGCCTTCGGTGCGGCATGCCCCACCACAGAGATCATTCCGGTCGCGCCGACCGCGAGCCACGGCAGGTTCAGGGGATCATCGCCCGAGTACCACGCAAGCCCGGTCTCCTGGATCAGCGTGGACGCTTCAAGGAAGTCGCCCTTTGCGTCCTTCACCGCTTGGATCGTGTCCACTTCCGCAAGCTTGCGGATGGTGCCGGAATCGATCGGAATGCCGGAACGACCGGGGATGTCGTACAGGCAGACAGGAAGATCGGTCGCTTCCGCAACTGCACGGAAGTGCGCCTCCACCCCTGCCTGGGACGGCTTGGAGTAGTACGGCGTGACAACCAGCAGGCCGTCAGCGCCGGCCTCCGCGGCCGATTTCGCCATCGCCACCGCATGGCGGGTGTCGTTGGACCCCGCGCCTGCGATGATGCGGGCTTTGTCCCCTACCTCTTCGCGCACTGCCTTCAGCAGCGCGACCTTCTCTTCGTCGGTGGTTGTCGGGGATTCGCCCGTTGTGCCTGCGAGCACTAGTGCGTCGATTCCTTGTTCTACCAAGTGGGCAGCGAGATCGCGGCCTGCCACAACGTCTAGTTCGCCGTCGGAATCAAACGGCGTGACCATTGCTACGCAGACGGAGCCGAAGATGTCGGCTCCCAGATCAGCTTTAAGAGATGTGCCCATGGCCCAGTAGGATACCTGCCTCCCGGAAGCAATTGCTTATCGACGTTCCCCTTCGGCCAAATCGCCGAAAAGCAGCGGCGCCTCGCGGTGCATGACCTCGAGCACCGCAAGTGCGAGCTGCCGGATCTCTTCGTGCTGGAACCTTCCGTTGTGCGCGGCGATGAATTCGCGCCATGCCCGGTAGGTGCCGGTGGCGACCAACTCAGTCGCAGCGGCGGCAGGCACTAACGCGTCGGCTGCCTCGCGCGAGCGCTTGCTCCTTAAGAGCGCGTTCGGCTCGTCAGCCATCGCCTCCTCCAACGCCTGCAACAGTTCGCCGCGAACAAAATCCGCTTCCTCCACGGCAGCCTCAAACAACCGTGTGAGCTCCTCGTCGGCGGTGATCGCGGCCGGTATCACCGCGCCTTTTGCCGCGCGTTCGCTGACCGCCAGGCCGTGCCCGCGTACCGCTGCGGCCGCGTCGCGCGAGATACCCCGGATATGCAAGGTGGCGCTGGCGTGTTCCAGCATGTGCGCACGCGAATCGGCGAGGTCGTCGGCGTGGCGGCGAAGGAGGGCGGCCGGAGGTTCGTCGCTAAGCAAGGCGTAGGCAACGGCACCCTCCCCTTGGGTGACGCCCTTTGCAACCGGGCCCTGCAGTGCAGTGGCTGCGATGAGTTCAACCTGCATTTACAGCCCGAGGTAGGCGTCGAGGCCGACAGTCAGGCCCGGACGGTTCGCCACCTCGCGTACGCCGGTGAGTACGCCGGGGACGAAGGATTCGCGGCCGTAGGAGTCCTGGCGGATGGTCAGGGACTGCTCGGTGGTGCCGAAGATGACTTCTTCGTGCGCGACCATGCCCTGCATACGCACCGCGTGCACCGGAACACCATCGACGTCGGCGCCGCGCGAGCCGTCCAGCGCCTGCTCGGTGGCGTCCGGCATCTCCGACAGGCCAGCGTCCTTACGCGCATCCGCAATCCCTTGCGCGGTCTTGACCGCCGTGCCGGAAGGCGCGTCCAACTTGTTCGGGTGGTGGAACTCCACGACCTCAGCGGACTCGAAGAACGGCGCCGCCTGGCGGGCGAACGCCATGGTGAGCACGGCGGAAATGGCGAAGTTCGGAGCGATGAGTACTCCGACGCCCTCGTTTGCCGCGCACCAGTCGCGCACCTTCTGGTAGCGCTCGTCGTCGAAGCCGGTGGTGCCCACCACGCAGTGGATGCCG
Source organism: Corynebacterium pilbarense (assembly GCF_026930265.1). Lineage (NCBI taxonomy): Bacteria > Bacillati > Actinomycetota > Actinomycetes > Mycobacteriales > Corynebacteriaceae > Corynebacterium > Corynebacterium pilbarense. Next base: position 91,995 of record NZ_JANRML010000001.1, on the reverse strand, counting down.
TTATTGATGCAGAACTCCAGGTTGTCCATTACGGCGTTCGGGGTGGTGAAGTCGACGATGACGTCCACGCCTTCGTCCACCAGCACCTGCAGCGAATCGCCAGCACTCACCTTGGCGGCGAGCTGCAGGTCATCAGCCTTTTCCACACCGGCAACAACGGCGGAGCCGACCTTGCCGGTCGCTCCGAGCACTCCAACTTTGATCATGGGTGTCCTTTCTGTTTGTCTCCGGTGGCCATGGTAGCCCCGCTAGGGTGGGGCTATGACACTCCACAGCCGCAAGTTCAGCCCCACCCGCAGCCGAGCTCTTTGTGCAGCGCTCGCAGTGACCGCCCTGGCCGTTGCGGGCTGCGGAGCCGAAACGGGAGACACGGAGCCGTCTGTAGAGCCCGAGACGGGATCAGTGACGACCTCCGCCGCGAGCTCCACTGCACTGGCGTCCACTTCAGCGGCTACAGACAACGCGACAGAGGCGGACACCAAGGACGTTTCCGCAGCGGCGGCCCCGGCAGGCGCACAGTCCGCCACCGCGTTCACCCTGGAGGACACCCACCTGCAGAACCCGGGCCACCCCGAGCTGCAGATCGAAGACGTCCGCGCCGGCTCCCACGAAGGCGTCGACCGCGTCGTGGTGGAGCTTTCCGGCGCCGGCACGCCGAACGTGTTGGCCGGCTACACCGCAGACCCGCGCCAGCAGGCCTCCGGACTTCCGCTTGTGCCCGCCGGCAACGCGTACTTCGAGCTGATTATCCAGGGCGTGCCGTGGTCGATGGGCCTGAGCGAAGCTGACCTAGCTAAGGCCGACCCCGCTGACGTGGCGGCCGGCGGCATCCAGGAGATCGCCGACGGCGGAATCTTCGAAGCGGACGCCCAGTACATCGTGGGCCTTAACGCCCAGCGTCCGTACAACCTGTACCTGTTGGAGAACCCGACCCGCGTGGTCGTGGACTTTCAGAAGTAGGAGGCAACAGTGAGTCTGATTTCCTGGCTTGGACTCGGTTTCGTGGCGCTTCTTGCCATCGGCGGCATCGTGGCCCTGGGCAACACGTCCAAGGAAATCCACGAAAGCGACATGGACGAGGACTCCAAGCGCCGGTGGGGTTTCCTCATGGGGTTTTCTCCCCTGGCCGGGCTGTACGCCTACAAGAGGCGGAATGAACTGTTCGGCCACGGCGAGCGGCCAGCGGATGAGCACAGCGACAATCCGGAGCGCAACCGCGGCTCCCGCTAGTTTCTTATTGCGGTCAGTGTGAACGACGGTGCGCGGAACTGCTGACTATGCAGACTCACAAGCTCTAGGGTTGCGTTGTTGAGCGCTACATGGTCCATGACCATATCCGGCATAGCCACACTTGGCACCGGGCGCGCATCCGGGATGCCGAGCTGCTGGAGGACAGCGCCGAGATCGCCATTTAAATCCACCGTGACGGGCACCGTCGGCACCCCGGCTACCACGGGCGTTGCGGTGATGCCCATTACCTCGATACGCACAGGGCCTCGGGAGAGTCGTGTTTCAACTGGACCTGTTGTCAGGTTCCCAAGCCCCGGAAGCCCCGGCAGGTCCAAAGAGAGGTTCCGCGCAACGAGCTCATCTCCGGTGAGGATGAGCGTGCGCTTCTGCGACCCCCCGATATTTGCCAGACCAACAGTGGCGTGCACGCTGCCCTTCAGCTCCACATGCTCCCCGCGAATCACCGCGGGATTGCCGGGAGGGATAGTTGGACTTTCCTGGGCTATGACCTTTGGTTCGTCGTAAAGCATCGGTGCGCCGACACCTACACCCACTACGACGGCGAGGACGGAGGCTGCGTGCCGGTGTCTTTTCGGCCCGCGCTCCCAACCGATCGCGAGCGCGCCGCCGATAATGCCGAGCAGCGACCCGATAAAAAAGCCGCCGAGGTTCGACGTCGGCACCGCGATGATGGCGACGATGATGCCCAGCACACCCAAATACGTCGCAGCGAACGGCTGCATCCAGGTGCCAATGCCGAACATCATGAGCAGCGCACCGATGAGCAGAGTGGACACGCCGGAGATGGTGGAGATCATCACCAGAAGGTCCGAAATCTGCACCGTGAAGTACGCCGGCGCGACCATGATGATGCCGGAGATGAGCATGAGCAGGCCGCCAGCGAAGGGACGGGTGCTGCGCCACTCACGAAATTTTTCGCGCCAACCACGGTCATCGGCGTGCTTAGCAGGCATTTGATGGATCCCTCTTCACGGAAACGCTCACGCCGGACGCCTTCAGTGTTTGTGCTCCCACCGACGTCGCCCGGATGTGGTCTGCGCTCAACGCCACGGTCCCGGCAGACAGCCCCCAGGCTCCCGGTGCCGCAGCATCGTTGTACCGGCTGGCGTCCACGCCAACAGCCGCATTGCCCAGATCGAGGGAGCCGGAGACATCCGTGGCGCCCACGACCAAATTGCGTGCCTCAACGCTGTCGTTCCCGTTCGACGAAAGACGGAACGTGCTTTCCCCGATCAACGGCACATCTGGCAACGTGGCAGACAAGCAGAGGTTGGACGCGTAAGCGTGCTGGAACTTAAAACGTGCGACGGGCACCTCCTCGTTGGCCATCTGTTCGCCGTCCACGAACACTGAAAGTCCCTCTCCCCTGAGGTGACTCATACTCACGGAGAAAAACGTGCCCGACAGTGCAAGGTTGGCGGCAATGCCTCCCTGCGCGACTGCGACACCGGTCGCTGCAAATGCGGAAAGACCAGCCACAAGGGCCACGGCAGTCTTTTTCACATTAATGCGCCCCATGGATTCACCTTTCCTGCACGGGAACTCGCGGGGCCGTCAAAGCGGAACTCCACTGATAATCCGCCAAACCCTACCACGGCGAATGCAGCCTAAGCTCGTCTCCATGCTCCCCAAACGGCTCAATGAAGCAGCACTGCCAACACCCTTCGTAGAAGAACTGCTCGCACTCACCAGCAACCACACCACCGGTTCGCTCGCCTCCGGAGACTGCACCGTGGTCCGCTCCCCCTTCGTTGAGGACGCCCTCGGCGCTGTCGGCAACGGCACAGAGGCGGATGTGGACGAAGCGTTCCGGATCGCCCGTACTGCGCAAAAGGACTGGGCCGCGAAACCCGTGGCGGACCGCGTGAAGGTCATGGAGCAATTCCACAAGAGTGTTGTTAAACGCCAGGACCTACTGGCGGATTTGGTGCAGCTGGAGACAGGAAAAGACCGCACCGCGGCGTTTGATGAGGTGCTGGACGTGCTCAACAACGCCCGCTACTACGCCAACAACGCAGCCGGTTTTCTGTCCACCAAGCGACGCGCCGGCGCATTTCCGGTAATCACCTCTACCAGGGAGCAGCGCTTCCCCAAGGGCGTGGTGGGCCAGATCAGCCCGTGGAACTACCCGCTCGCGCTTGGAGTCTCCGACGCTATCCCCGCACTGTTGGCTGGTAACGCCGTGGTGGCGAAGCCGGATTCCTCCACCCCGTTTTCTGCCATCATCGCCAAGAAGTTACTCACAAACGCGGGCTTGCCGAATGATCTGTTCCAAATTGTCACTGGTTCCGGCAAGGTTGTCGGCCAGGCAATCGCCCAGCAGTGTGACTACCTCATGTTCACCGGTTCCACCGCCACCGGCAAGTTGCTTGGCAAGGTTGTCGGCGAACGCCTCGTGGGGTATTCCGCCGAGCTTGGCGGCAAAAACCCGATGATCATCGCGCCCGATGCCGACATCGAAGCCCACATCGACACGATTGCCACAGCCTGTTTCTCCAATTCCGGCCAGCTGTGTGTCTCCATCGAGCGCATCTACGTGCCTGACGAGGTCTTCGACCGCTTCATCGGCGCGTTCAGCGAGGCCACCAAACGCATCAAGCTGGGTTCAGGCCTGAACTGGAACTACCAGATGGGTTCGCTGATCAATCAGAACCAATTGGACACCGTGCAACGGTTCGTCGACGATGCAGTGTCGAAAGGCGCGAACGTCATCACCGGTGGCAAGGCCCGCCCTGACCTTGGGCCGTTCTTCTTCGAGCCGACGGTGCTCACAGACGTCAGCGAGGACGCCGACCTGCTCACCCAGGAAGTCTTCGGACCCGTCGTCTACGTCCAGCGCGTGGCGGACACCGACGAGGCGATCAGCTTGGCCAACAACACCAGCTATGGCCTCAACGCCTCCGTGTTCGGTGCTCCGGATACGGCATGGGAGATCGCCGAGCAACTCCAAGCAGGCGGCGTGACCATTAACGACGGCTACGCAGCCACCTGGGCATCCGTGTCCACCCCGCTCGGCGGCGTGAAGGAGTCGGGTGTGGCCCGCCGCCACGGACCGGAGGGTCTGACCAAGTACACCGAAGTCAAAAACATCTCCCAGCAGCGGATCATGCCTATGCGCGGCCCCAAACAGATGCCGCGCAAGTACTACGGCGAGCTCATGACCACTGCGCTGGACCTGGGCAAGAAGTTGCGGTTCTTGCCGTGACGTGAAACGTCGATAAGCAAGAAAGCGGGCGCCCTCACCTCGAGAGCGCCCGCTTTTCGACGATTACCTGCCGGTTTACTCGCCGTCCTCGACCGGGACCAACGAGATCTTGCCGCGGTTGTCGATGTCGCGGATCTCCACCTCGACCTTGTCGCCGACGTTGATGACGTCCTCGACGTTTTCCACGCGGGTGTTGCCGCCCAGGTTAGAGATGTGGATCAGGCCGTCGGTGCCCGGCATGATGGACACGAACGCGCCAAACGCCACGGTCTTGACCACGGTGCCGAGGTAACGCTCGCCCACCTTCGGCATCTGCGGGTTGGCAATCGCGTTGATCTTCTCGATCGCGGCGTCCGCTGCCTCGCCGGATGCGGCGGAGACGAACACGGTGCCGTCGTCCTCGATGGAGATCTCGGCGCCGGTGTCCTCGGTGATCTGGTTGATGGTCTTGCCCTTCGGGCCGATGACCTCGCCGATCTTGGCCACGGGGACCTTCACGGTGGTGATCTTCGGCGCGAGCGAGTTCATCTCGTCCGGGCCCTCAATGACCTCCGCCATGGTGTCCAGGATGGCGTCGCGCGCGTCGCGTGCCTGGTTCAGGGCGTCTGCCAGCACCTTCGACGGGATGCCGTCGAGCTTGGTGTCCAGCTGCAACGCGGTGATGAACTCGCGGGTGCCGGCAACCTTGAAGTCCATGTCGCCGAACGCGTCCTCCGCACCGAGGATGTCGGTCAGCGCGACGTACTCGGTTTCACCGTTAATCTCACCGGAGACCAGGCCCATGGCGATGCCGGCCACCGGGGCGGCCAGCGGCACACCCGCGTTGTACAGCGACAGCGTGGAGGCGCACACCGAGCCCATGGAGGTCGAGCCGTTGGAGCCCAGCGCTTCGGAGACCTGGCGGATGGTGTACGGGAAGTCCTCGCGCGACGGGATCACCGGCAGCAGCGCGCGCTCCGCAAGTGCACCGTGGCCGATCTCGCGGCGCTTCGGGGAGCCGACGCGGCCGGTCTCGCCGGTGGAGTACGGCGGGAAGTTGTAGTGGTGGATGTAGCGCTTGGAGTCCTCCGGGTGCAAGGAATCCAGGTGCTGCTCCATCTTCAGCATGTCCAGGGTAGTCACGCCCAGGATCTGGGTCTCGCCGCGCTCGAACAGGGCGGAGCCGTGGGCGCGCGGGATGAGCTCGACCTCGACCTCGAGGTCGCGGATGTCGGTCACGCCGCGGCCGTCGATGCGGAAGCCCTCGCCGAGGATCTTCTCGCGCACGATCTGCTTCATCAGCGCGTTGTAGGCCGCGCGGATCTCCTTCGACACCGCCGCGTACTCCTCGCGGTCATCGTCGTCGATGTCGAAGTCGTCGAGGAGGCTGTCCTCGATGTCTTCCATGTACTCGTTGGTGGCTTCGTCGCGCTCGGCCTTGCCCTTGATAGTCAGCAGCTTCGCCAGCTTCTTGGACGCCTTCTTCTCCACGGCGTTGAAGACCTTCTCGGAGTACGCCGGGAAGAGCGGGAACTCCTTGGTCTCCTTGGCCATCTCGTCGGCCAGGCCGCGCTGCGCGCGGCACAGCGTCTCAATGAACGGCTTGGCGGCCTCGATGCCCTCGGCGACGGTGGACTCGGTCGGTGCCGGGTAGCCAGCCTCGATCTGCTTGACCACGTTCACGCCGGCGCCAGCCTCCACCATCATGATGGCGACGTCTTCTTCGGTCTTGCGGCCGCGCTTGCGCTCGACCATGCGGCCGGCGACAACCATCTCGAACAGGCAGCGCTCGTGCTGCTCGTGGTTCGGGAAGGCCACCCACTGGCCCTCCGGGTGCTTGTCGTCTGCCAGCAGCGCCATGCGCACGCCGCCGACCGGGCCGGAAACCGGCAGGCCGGACAGCTGGGTCGCGGCGGATGCGCCGTTGATGGCAACAACGTCGTAGTACTCCTCCGGGTGCTGCGACATCACGGTGATGACAACCTGCACCTCGTTGCGCAGACCCTTGACAAAGGTCGGGCGCAGCGGGCGGTCAATCAGACGGCAAGCCAAGATCGCCTGGGTGGAGGGACGGCCCTCGCGGCGGAAGAAGGAACCCGGGATCTTGCCGGCGGCGTACATGCGCTCTTCCACGTCCACAGTCAGCGGGAAGAAGTCGAAGCCCTCGCGCGGCTGGTTGGATGCGGTGGTGGTGGCCAGCATCATCGTCTCGTCGTCGAGGTAGGTGGTCACGGAGCCGTCCGCCTGGCGTGCCAGCTGCCCCGTCTCAAAACGAATGGTGCGCGAGCCGAAGTCGCCGTTGTCCAGGGTGGCTACGGCCTCGGTGATGCCGAACTCCTCGTCCACGTGGACGTCGTACGAGTTCTTTGGCCTGAATTTACTCAAAAGGATCCCTCTCCTTGAAGGTTCGTGGCGATCATCGGTGCCGCCTTGTCGTGTTTCTCATGCAACGGCCAATGATGATAACAAAAAATCGGCGCTGATCACGCCGAACCCAAAAAGAACCGCCACTCCCGGACATGTGTCATATGTCACGACTACTGTGGCGCTCATGAGAACCCCACAACAACTCGCCACGATCGCCGTCACGCTCACTGCGCTGTCCGTCGCCGCCTGCTCTGCCGATTCCAGCTCCGAGCCCGCCTCCGACGCTTCCGCTGAGGAAGTTACCGTCGCTGAAGAGACCACGAGCGAAGCCGACACCAGCTCATCCGAGCAGGCCACTTCCTCTTCGTCTGCCTCTTCGTCTGCAAGCACCAGCAGCGCAAGCGACGCCGAGGACTACAACGACTACGACGGGATCAAGACCAAAGACTTTTTCGGTGCCCTGGAAATGGTCGAAGGCATGGAGGCCGCCGAGGTCGAAGCGGATCCGAAGAACCTTCGTGCCAGCGCCGAGCTCTACAACGAAGACCAGTCCCTCCGGGCGGATGTCTACATCTTCATGCCGCAGCCGGATGGCCGCCCCACGCCCGTGACGTCCCACTCGGACCAGTTCATGAAAGACATGCATGCAAACGACCTCGAAGCCTTCAAGGAGGAAAGCGGGTCCGTCACTGAGCGGGAAATTTCTACGAAGAACTTGGAATGGAAGTGCATCGACGGGGAGGGTACACAGGACGACGGCAAAATCGACCACGCCGTCTGCCTCGCCCCGTTTGCCGGCCGCGTTGTCGACGCCCAGCGCCTCGTCCTGCACGAGGAACGCGACCAGGACGACAAACAGCTGGAAGTGGTGCTGGAGAAGATCGACGCGGCGCTTTCGACCCTAAAGTAGCCGGCGATCACGGCGGGGGCTTGTTCAAGATACAGCTCGGGGAGGGCTCGGCCGACCGCCCCGGCGGCCCCGTGCGGATTTGTTCACCGCAACGCCGCGAATCAGTGAATTTGTTGCCGCGTATCTGCCGAATTGTTCACTCTGCCCAGGTCGGGTCTTCGAATGGTGCGGGATCATTCATCGCAAAGTGAATAAATCTGCACCGGGCCTCCAACGAGGCCCCAGCGCAACGTCGCACAAAAAACGCCCCACCACGTTGGGTGAGGCGTGTTTCCAGGCGCGTGATTAACGACGCAGACCCAGGCGACCGATCAGGTCACGGTAGCGTTCGACGTTGTTCTCGCGCAGGTACTTCAGCAGACCGCGACGACGGCCGACGAGCAGCAGCAGGCCACGACGGGAGTGGTGGTCGTGCTGGTGGTGCTTGAGGTGCTCGGTCAGGTTGTTGATGCGCTCGGTGAGCAGCGCAACCTGCGCCTCCGGAGAGCCGGTGTCGGTCTCGTGCAGGCCGTAGTTCTTGAGGATCTCGCTCTTCTTCTCAGTGGACAACGCCATGAGGTACTCCTTGGTTGTTTCAGTTCGCGTTCTACGGAAAAAGTCTTTACTGCGCCGCGACTGCCGCGAACCACAGTCGGGTGGCGCAAGACCTCGCAAGAGGTTACACGACCGGGGTTGCCTGAGCCAAAACGCTCAACCGGTGCATGAACTCCTGCAAAAATCCCGCAGTGTCCACTCGCACGGCCACTGCGGCGTGCTTGTCTGGGTCGTTGAGTCGGGCCTCGTCGCCGATGGTGCGTCCGCGCGTTTCGCCTTCCGTGTCCACCTTCATGTTGATGCCCAGGGTGTCCACCAGGCCTGGGTTGATCGCCACCGCTACCGCCAGCGGGTCGTGCAGACCGCAACCACCCAGGTGCGGTGAGGTGGTCTTGTATGCGTCGATGTAGTAGTTCGTGATGTCCGCCAAGAACGCGCCACCGGCTGTGCCCAGCTCGGCCCACTTCGCGGTCTCCGCAGTAGTCAGCAGCGTCTGGAGGGTCACATCCAGGCCGATCATGGTGACGTTGCGCAGGCTGCGGAACATCAAGTCGGTCGCCTCCGGGTCCTGGTGGATGTTCGCCTCCGACCACGCCGTGACGTTGCCCGGCACGGTCAGCGCACCGCCCATCATGACAATCTGCGCGCCGTCGCGGAACACGTTGGACGCCTCGATCGCGGCGGCGATTGTGGTGGACGGGCCGGTGGGCACGATCACCAGTTCGTCGCCGTACTTCTGCACCGAATCAACCAGAAAATCCACCGCGGAAGTCTCCTCCACCTGGCGGGCGGCATCCGGGATCTCAACCTCGCCGATGCCGTTTTGGCCGTGGATAAACGCGGAGATCTCCTGGACTTCAAACGAGTCCTTGGCACGTGCGTGACCTGGGCCTTCGAACACTGGCACGTCAGTGCGGCCGAACAGCTCCAGAATTGCCAGGGTGTTGCGCACGGATTGCTCCACCACGACGTTGCCGTAGGTGCAGGTCACCCCGATAAGTTCCACTTCCGGCGAAGCGAGCGCGTACGCGAGAGCCAGGGCATCGTCGATGCCGGTGTCCAAATCCAGGATCAGTTTGGTGGTCATGCCCCGAGAATATCGCGGGTGCGGGAAACGTCGCGGGACATGTGCTCCAAAAGCTCGTCCACGGAGTTGAACTTGAGCATGTCGCGGACCTTTTCCACGAATTCCACGCGCGCCATGCGCCCGTACAAGTCGGCGTCGCGGTCCAGCACAAAGGACTCCACGCTGCGTCGCGCGTCGCCGAACGTGGGGTTGGTGCCCACGGAAATCGCCGCCGGGTAGCGCACGCCGGGTTCCATGTCACCGTCGATGTCGCCGTCGTCGATGATGGTCAGCCAGCCGGCGTACACGCCGTCCGCGGGCACTGCGGAGGTGTCGGAGGCGTACTGGTTCGCCGTGGGGTAGCCCAGCTCCCTGCCGCCGCGGCCCGCGCCGCGCTCAATCGGCGCGATGACGGAAAACGGCCGGCCCATGAAGTCTGTGGCCAGGGCGACGTCGCCGCCGGAAAGATGGTCGCGGATGGCAGTGGAACAAATCCGCACTTCGCCCTCGCCCAGCAGTTTGACGATGGTCACGTCCACACCCGCCCGCTCCCCGAGCTGCGCCATGTCGGTGGCGGTGCCAGCGGCGTCGCGGCCGAAGGTGAAGTTCTCCCCCACCAGCACGTGCTTCGCGCCCAGGGTGGAAACCAACACGTCGTCCATGTACTCCGCAGGCGTCAGTCCGGCGAGTTCTTCACGGAAATCGATGACCACGAGCTCGTCTACGCCCAGGTCGGCGATGTGGCGGGCGCGCTCGTCGAGAGGCATCAGCGCTCGCGGCGCGCGCTCCGGAGCGAAAATGGTCACGGGGTGCGGGTCGAAGGTCATCACAACGCACGGCACGCCGAGTTCGCGAGCGGTGTCCACCGCTTTGGAAATGAGCAGCTGGTGGCCCCGGTGCACTCCGTCGAACACACCGATAGTGACTACCGTGCCGGTTTCCGCGAAGGAATCCGGCACACTCGAAAGCCCGCGCAGAATATCCACGGGGACTTAGGGTACGGCATAATCGCGAGACATGAACGATCCCCTCGCCACTTCCGGAATCGTCGTCGTGGACAAGCCCGCCGGCATGACCAGCCACGACGTTGTCGCACGCCTGCGCCGCTACTTCGGCACCCGCAAAGTCGGCCACGCGGGCACGCTCGACCCCATGGCAACCGGTGTGCTGGTGGCGGGCATCGAGCGCGGCACGAAGCTTCTGGCCCATCTCGTGGCCGAGGACAAGGTGTACGAAACCACCATCCGCCTGGGCGCGTCGACGACAACGGATGATGCCGAAGGCGAAACCGTCGATACGCATGGCGCTTCCGGAGTCACAGATGAGGCGATCCGCGCTGAGGTGGCCAAGCTGACCGGCACGATCATGCAGGTGCCGTCGAAGGTGTCCGCGATCAAGATCGACGGGCGGCGCGCGCATGAGCTCGTGCGCGCCGGCGAGAAGGTGGACATCCCCGCGCGCGAGGTGACCATCCACTCCTTCGACCTCGGCGAGATCCGCCGCGACGGCGAGTTCGTGGACGTCGATGCGCGCGTGCACTGCTCTTCCGGCACCTACATCCGCTCGCTGGGGCGTGACCTGGGTGCGGCCTTAGGTGTCGGGGGGCATTTGATTGCCTTACGACGCTCCCGTGTCGGCGCATTCTCCCTCACCGATGCACGCACCCTGGAGCAGCTCGAGAACTCCGCCGAGCTGTCCCTGAGCCTGGACGACGCCTTGATTCGCGTGTGGCCGGTCCTCAACGTGACGGCAGACGAGTACGACGCCCTGGCCATGGGCAAGTGGCTGGAGCCGCGCGGGCTCAAGGGCGTCCACGCGGCGGTGGGGCCGGATGGGCGCGCGGTGGCGCTTGTGAAGGAGAAGGGCAAGCGACTGGCCACGGTGTTCGTCGCACGCCCCTCGACGCTGTAGGGGCCCGCGTTCGCTGCCCTGTCCTGCCCCGCCCTGCCCTGCCCTCGGTGCACAAACCCTGGGATCGAGAGCCTGGGTTCGCGCAAAATTCGGCAGATCCCTGGGTCTAGATCCCAGGGTTTGCGGAGGAGGTGTCAGCCCTCGATCCTGTACACGGGCGCTACCGCACGTAGGTGGCGGTGACCACGTAGTTGCAGCGCTCGATCCAGCGGCCCTCGAACAGCGGCACTGGGGCGGGCCGCGCCAGCAGCTGGGAGGTGAAGGACCCGTCGGTGCGCAGCTCGATTTCGGCTTCGTCGAAGTCCAACCAGCGCCTGGTCATCGGATACCAGCACTTGTAGGTGGCTTCCTTGGCACAAAACAGCAGCCGATCCGCCCAGGTGTAGCCGTCCGCCTGCAGTCTTTGCACCATCGCTATCTCGGTTTCGCTGGCGATGGAGCGCAGCACCCCGTCCGGAAGCGGCTCTGCCGGCTCCGCGTCCAGGCCCATGGAGTGCACGTGGCGGGTGGAGGCGGCCACGGCCGCGCGGAGCCCGTCGGTATGCGTGAGGGAGCCGGTGAACCCCTCGGGCCACAGCGGCATGCCCCTTTCCCCTCGCAGGATGGCCCCGGCTGATTCCATGCCGAGTTCACGCAGCGCCTGGTGCGCGCACCAGCGGGCGTCGCCGAACTCGCCTTTGCGCACGTCCACGGCGGCGCTGACCTCGTTACGCTCGTCGGGGTGTAGGTCCTCGTAGCGGGTCAGGTCGACGGTGTCGGTCGCGTCGTCGGTGAGGTAAAACACGCAGCGTGCTTCGGGAGGGAACAGCGCAACGTCTTGCATCACTGCTCAACCTCCATGACCGGGTACGGGAACGGCTGCGCAGACGGGTGTTGCTCCCATTCGCGCGGATAGCCGAGAGACGCTTCGATGTGCTCTATTCCGTCGACAGTTGTCACCCCCGGCATGTGCAGGTGACCGTACACGACGGCCTTCGCGTTGTAGCGCTGGGCCCAGGTTCGCGTGTGCCGGGTGCCGCACCACAGGGCGATGTCGGACCACTGCATGCGCTGCACCGGCTCCTGCACCAGCGGCCAGTGGTTGATCAGGATTGTGGGGCCGTTGATGCGGGAGAGCCGCTTGGTGGTGTACGCCAGCCGGTCCCAGCACCAGGCGCGGATGTCCACGAAGGGGGCAATGGCGACCTCGTCGGTCATCACCACGTTGTTCTCGTGCGCGGCAGCGAGCGCCTCTTCCACGGTGAGGTTGCGGGCGCGGAACGAATAATCGTAGAGGGTAAACAGCGGGCAGATGGTCACCCCGCCGAAAACCGGGTAGCGGTCCTCGGGAGTGATCACGCCGATCGCTCGCATGGCCTGCACCAGCATCGTGTATTTCTCACGGCCCCGGTGCCTGTCCGCCGAGCGGCAGAACAGCTCGTGGTTGCCCGGCACCCACACCACGGTGTCGAAGCGTTTGGCCAAACTTTCCATCACTTGGATGATCAGCTCAGGGCGCTCGGCGACGTCGCCCGCCACGATGAGCCAGTCCGACGGGTCGGCCGGCTGGATTGCGTCGATCTTCGGGCCGTTGCGCTTCACCGCCGCGTGCAGGTCGCTGACGGCCCAGAGCGTGGTGGTCATTCCTCTTTCTTACCATCTACGCCAGACACGGCCCACCGCATTGAGCGGAACCTCCACACCACGCCAACTAATCGCGTGGTTACCTGAGCGAGTTGCCCGACCCAGATGCCGGTGAGGCCCCAGCCAAACACCCCGGCGGCCAGGATGATCGGCAGCGCCACCGCCAGCAGCGAAAACAGTGTGAGGTTGCGCAGGAACGCGGCGTCAGCGGCACCAAGCAGCACGCCGTCGAGGGCGAAGACAGCCCCGCCGACCAGGATCATGCCGATAAGCAGTAACCAGGGCACCCGCAGCGTATGCACGACCTCCGGGTCCGCCGTAAAGATACTCTGGATCGGCACCGCGAATATTGCGAACACGGCGGACAGCGCCACCGCGAAGATCATGGAGTACTTCAGAGCCTGCAGCCCCACGGCGCGGGCCTGCTGCGCGCCCCCGCGCCCCAGCGCGGAGCCGGTGAGCGTTTGCGCCGCGATCGCCAACGAGTCCAGCACGAGGGTGAGGAAGTTCCACAGCTGCAGCATCAACTGGTGCGCCGCCAGCGCCACCACTCCGATCCGGCCCGCGACCGCCGCGGCAGCCAGGAGCGAGACCTGGAATGACAGCGAGCGCAAGATCAGGTCCCGGCCCAGCACGAGTTGGCGTTTGATCACGCTCCAGCGCGGCGCCCAGCTCCCGTCGTACCTGGCGTTTTCGCGCGCCAGCACCACCACGAACAGCACGGCGGTGATCCCCATGCCGATCACGTTGGCAATCGCGGAACCGACCAGGCCGTAACGCCCCACCAAAATCGGCAGCAGGATCGCTCCCGGGATCAGCCCGCATAGCGTCAGGTAAAACGGCAGCTTCGTGTTTTGCACGCCGCGCATCCAGCCGTTGCCGGCCATGATCGCAAGCGTTAACGGCACGGCGAAAACCGACACGCGCATCCACTGGGCGGCCCGCACGCTGGTCTCATAGTCGTTGGCGAGCGCCTCGGCGAGGGGTTGCGCGAACAGCCCGACAATAATCGCCAGCAGCGTGCCGACGCCTAGCGCCACCCACGTGGCCTGCACCCCCTCCGCCACTGCTTTGTCTCGTTGGCCGGCGCCGAAAAAGCGCGAGCTGCGCGCAGTGGTGCCGTAGGACAAAAACGTCAGCTGGGTGGTCACCGTGGACTGGATCGCCGCGCCGGCCGCAAGTGCGGCCAGCTGCGCGGTGCCGAGCCTGCCCACCACTGCAGTGTCGAGCAGCAGGTAGAGCGGGTTGGCGGCTAAGACGCCGAGCGCTGGCAGGGCGAGCATCAGGATCTCGCGGCCCATGGAACGTTGCTTTGCTGGTTGCCAGTTAGTCATCAGTTGCTTGCGGCTCCGGGAACGCGTCGAGAAGCTTGCGGATCACCTCGTTGCGGCTGCCGGTGGCGGAATATCCGGCGGCTGCCCAGTGGCCGCCGCCGCCCAGCTGTTTCGCCACGGCGGAGACATCCACCACAACCGAGCGCAGCGACATAGCCCATTGTTTCTTCGCCTGCTCCTTGAGCACCACGCCGACATCCGTGCCTTCCAGCGAACGGGAGTAATCGATAATCGACTCAACCGCCGTCTGGCTCATGCGCGAGTGGATGCCGACCGGGATCGTCAGCACGGCCACGGACAGGCCCTTCGTGGGCACAATATGGGTGTTCGCCAGCACCTCGCCCATCAGCTGCAAATCCACGGGCCCCATCGTGTCCATCAGGTCGAGCGCGATCTGACGGGTGTCCAACCCGTACTCCATGAGCTCAGCGGCGAAGGCGTGCATACGCGGTGTGCCCCAGCGGAAGCTCCCCGTATCCGTGACCAAACCGGCGTAGAGGCCGTAAGCAATGTCCGGGTCCAGCTCGACGTCGAGGCGGCCCAGCAGCTCGCGGACCATCACCGTGGTGGATTCGCTCTCCACAATCAGGTTCATCCCGCCGAAGCCGGGGTTGGTGTTGTGGTGGTCGATCACGATGACCCGCGAGGGGTCCTCCATAATCGCCGGCATGAGCGAGCCGGTGCGGTCCGCGGACGCGCAGTCCACGGTGACCACGAGGCCGTCGTCAGGCAGCGGCGCTCCGTACTGGATACGGTCCACGCCCGGGATGGTGCGCATGTTCGCCGAGTGCGGGAGAGGCTGGCCGATGTAGACCTCCACGTCCTTCCCCAGTTTCTCCAGGCCGAACGCCAGCGCGCAGGCGGAGCCGATCGCGTCCGCGTCCGGCTTGATGTGCGCAACCACCAAAATCTTCTCTGCCGCGCGCACACGGGAGGCGGCGGCCTCGAACTGCGCCGCCGCCTCCGGGAGGTATACCGGTGCCTGCCTAGACATCGTCACCTGTGCGCTTGTAGGGGTCACTCTCGCCCGCCGGCTTCGCGTTCGCGCGCAGCTTTGCCAGTTCCTCGTCTCGGGCGCGGGCCCGGCTGAGCAACTCCTCCATGTGCGCGGAGGACTCCGGCACAGTGTCGCGCTCGAAGGAAATGGTCGGAGTGAAGCGCACGCTGAGCTGATCGCCCACGATCTTGCGGATCTGGCCGCGGGCGCGGTGCAGCGCCTCGGCGGCCTGGTCGTAATCCGGCTCGTCGTCGATGTTGCGGCCGCGCACCGTGTAGTAGATGGTTGCGTCGTGCAGGTCGCCGGTGACGCGGGTGTCGGTGACGGTGACCAGCTCCAAGCGTGGATCCTTCACTTCCCGCTCGATGGCGGATGCGACGATCGTTTGAATCTGCTTTGCCAGGCGCTGTGCGCGAGGGTTGTCAGCCATGCTCAACTCCTTTGTCCGAAACTTTCAATAGTGTAACCCCCGCCCTGCGCAGGTTCGCGCGGAGCGGGGGTTGGCGTCGATAAGCAATTGCTTTACGACGGTGACGGCGCTGCAGTGCTAGTCGCGCGGCACCTCGACCATCTCGTAGGTCTGGATGATGTCGCCCGTCTGAATATCCGGGTAGGACAGCACCATGCCGCACTCGTAGCCCTTGGCAACCTCGTTGGCGTCGTCCTTCTCACGGCGCAGCGACTCGATGGTCGCGTCCGGGGTGATGACGTTGCCGTCGCGGATCAGGCGCAGCTTCGCGCCGCGCTTGACCTTGCCTTCGGTGACCATGCAGCCGGCAATGAGGCCGACGGCGGAGGCCTTGAAGATCTGGCGGATCTCCGCCTCGCCCAGATCGCGCTCCTCGTAGATCGGCTTGAGCATGCCCTTGAGCGCGCTCTCGACGTCCTCGATGGCCTGGTAGATCACCGAGTAGTAACGGATCTCCACGCCCTCGGCGTTGGCCTCCTCGGTGGCCTTGCCGTCGGCGCGGACGTTGAAGCCGATGATGATCGCGTCCGACGCCGCCGCGAGGGTGACGTTGGTCTGGGTCACAGCACCGACACCGCGGTCGATGATGTTGACCTGCACCTCGTCGTCGACCTCGATCTTGAGCAGCGCCTCCTCGAGGGCTTCCACCGAACCGGCATTGTCGCCCTTGAGGATGAGGTTGAGCTGGCTGCGCTCCTTGAGCGCCTGATCCAGGTTCTCCAGGGACACGCGCTTCTTACGACGCGCCTGCATCGCAGCGCGCTGACGAGCATCACGCTGCGCAGCAATCTGGCGGGCCACGCGATCGTCGTCGACCACGAGCAGGTTGTCGCCCGGGCCGGGGACACCGTTGAGGCCCTGGACCTGGACCGGACGGGACGGGCCCGCCTCCTCCACGTCGTTGCCCCACTCGTCGACCATGCGGCGCACGCGGCCGAAGTTGCCGCCGACGACGATGGAGTCGCCGACACGCAGGGTGCCGCGCTGCACGATCACGGTGGAAACCGGGCCGCGGCCGCGGTCCAGGTGGGACTCGATGGCCACGCCCTGGGCGTCCATGTCCGGGTTCGCCGTCAGCTCGAGCGCCGCGTCCGCGGTGAGCAGCACAGCCTCGAGCAAGTCGTCGATGCCGGTGCCCTGCTTCGCCGAGATGTCGATGAACATCGTGTCGCCGCCGTACTCTTCCGGCACCAGGCCGTACTCGGTGAGCTGGCCGCGGATCTTGTCCGGCTGAGCCTCCGGCTTATCCACCTTGTTCACCGCAACCACGATCGGCAGCTCCGCCGCCTTGGCGTGGTTGATCGCCTCGACGGTCTGCGGCATCACGCCGTCGTCCGCCGCCACAACCAGGATGGCCAAGTCGGTGGACTTGGCGCCGCGGGCACGCATGGCGGTAAACGCCTCGTGGCCCGGGGTATCCAGGAACGTGATCTTGCGCGGCCGGTCCTCGAGGGTGACCTCGGTCTGGTACGCGCCGATGCCCTGCGTAATGCCGCCGGCCTCGCCGCGACCCACGTTTGCCTTGCGGATCGAATCCAGAAGGCGGGTCTTACCGTGGTCGACGTGGCCCATGACGGAAACCACTGGCGGGCGGTGCTCAAGTGCCTCTTCGCCGCCTTCGTCCTCGCCGAACTGCAGGTCGAAGGACTCGAGCAGCTCGCGGTCCTCGTCCTCAGGCGAGACGATCTGCACCTCGTAGTTGATCTCGGCGCCGAGCAGCTGCAGCGTGTCCTCGGACACGGACTGCGTTGCCGTCACCATTTCACCGAGGTTGAACAGCGCCTGAACCAGCGACGACGCCTCGGTGTTGATCTTCTCCGCCAGGTCAGACAGGGTCGCGCCTTGGCGCAGGCGGACGGTCTTGCCGCCGCCGTCGGGGAGACGAACGCCACCGATGACGTTCGGCTTGTGCATCTCCTCGTATTCAGCCCTCTTCTGACCTTTGGACTTACGGCGCTTGCCGGGCGCACCACCCGGACGTCCGAATGCACCGGCGGTACCGCCACGACGGCCACCGCGACCGCGGAATCCGCCGCCCGGACCACCGAAACGGGGACCACCCGGCCCACCGCCACGACCACGGCCGCCGCCACGACCGCGACCGCCCGGGGCGGCCGCCTTCGACGGCATCTGTGTCGGGGACGGACCTGCAGGCATATCCGCCGGGGACGGACGCTTGCCGCCGCCCTGGCGAGCGCCACCGGGGCGCGGGCCACCCTGGCCCGAGCCGGAACGGCCGCCGCCCGGACGTCCTCCACCCGGACGCGGCGGACGCTGTCCGCCACCGGTGTTGGACGAGAACGGGTTGTTGGCCACACGCGGGCGGCCCGGCTTCGGCACCGGACGCGGCATAGCGCCCGGGGTCGGAGCGCCACCCTTTGCGCCCGGCTTCGGCGCGCCCGGCTTCGGTGCGCCCGGCTTTGCGGCTGCAGGCTTCGGGGCACCCGGCTTGGGCGCACCCGGTTTTGCGGCTGCGGGCTTCGGGGCACCCGGCTTGGGCGCGCCCGGCTTCGCTGCTGCGGGCTTCGGTGCACCCGGCTTCGGCGCGGACTGGCCACCCGCAGGCTTCGGTGCGCCTGGCTTGGGGTCACCCGGGGCCGGCTTGTCGCCCGCCGGCTTCGGCTGCGCGCCAGGCTTCGGGGTGGCGGGCTTCAGCGCCGCTGCCTTCGCACGGTTCTGGCCCGGCTTCTTCAGCGGCGGCTTCTTCGGCCCAGCCTCGCTCTTCTTCTCTTCGGCAGCGTCGTTGCCACCGGCCTGCTTGGCGTAGTGCGCCTTCATTTTCTTCACGACGGGCGGCTCGATGGTCGACGACGCCGTCTTCACAAACTCACCCTGCTCCTTGAGCGTGGCAAGCAGTTCCTTACTTGTTACGCCGAGCTGTTTGGCCAACTCATGAACGCGTAGCTTTCCGGACACGTATCTCCTCTTCGTTGTTGCTAGGAGCAGTGCCCTTCCGGCTACCTGCCCCTAGACGTGGTCAGTGACATTCATCGCTGATGCTGCTTCATCGTTGCGTACTCATCAGTGTTCAGTCTTTCCTTTTTCGTCTGGGTCGTTTACCTCATCGCATTTGCTTTGCGACGACGCAAGGTACGTACGTACATGACCTAGGTCCACCGCAGTGGACAGACGGAGCGCCCGCCCGAAGGCACGGCGTTGTTCCGCCAGCTCGACTGCATCCAACGAGGGCGTGATCCACGCTCCCCGGCCAGGAAGTTTCCTGGCCGGGTCCGCGAGCACACGCCCCGGCACGTCAGGGTCGGCGACAACCCGCAGCAGCTGGGTATCCGGCTGCGCGGTGCGGGTGGCGATGCAGGTTCGGGTGCGGATCGGCTGCTTGCGCGCAACACCCATCCGCGTCCCTTCCTTTCACGCCATGATCGTCGCCGCACCTGATCGTGCGGACACAAAAGCCGTATAACACTGTACGCCAAAACCCGCTGGATCTATATTTCCAGCGGGTTTCCTGGTTACAGCGGTGTAATTTCTCTGTGAACTACTCGGCCGCGTCTGCGTCGGAGCGGATGTCGATCTTCCAACCCGTCAGACGCGCCGCGAGGCGGGCGTTCTGCCCTTCCTTGCCGATGGCCAGCGACAGCTGGTAATCCGGCACGGTCACCCGGGCCGCCTGCGCCTCAAGGTCCAGCACCTCGACGGAAACCACCTTCGACGGGGCCAGGGAGTTGCCGACGTACTTGGCGGGGTCCTCGTCCCAGTCGATGATGTCGATCTTCTCACCGCCGAGCTCGGACATGATGTTGGTGACGCGGGCGCCGCGCGGGCCAATGCAGGCACCCTTGGCGTTGACTCCCTTGACGGTGGCGCGCACCGCCACCTTGGAGCGGTGGCCCGCCTCGCGGGCGATGCCGACGATCTCCACGGAGCCGTCCGCAACCTCCGGCACCTCGAGCGCGAACAGGCCGCGCACCAACTCCGGGTGCGTGCGCGACAGGTTCACCTGCACACGCTTGTCGCCCTTGTTCACGCCCACGACGTAGGCCTTGATGCGGTCGCCGTGCTTAAGATTCTCGCCCGGGATCTTCTCCGCCGGCAGCAGGATGCCGTCCTGCGGATCTGCCTCGGTGCCTAGCTGGACAATGTTCAGACCGCGGGCCTCCGCCTGCGCGTCGCGCTGGACGATGCCGGAAACCACTTGCCCCTCAAACTCGGAGTACTCGTCGTAGACGCGGCCTGCCTCCGCCTGACGCAGACGCCCCTTGATGGCGTCGCGCACGGCCACGGAGCCGATGCGGGAGAAGTTCACCGGAGTGTCGTCGTACTCGGAAACGACCTCCCCCTCGGCGTCCAGCTCACTGACGATGACGGACACATCACCGGTCTCGGTGTCGATGTCGACGCGCGCTTTGGAGCTGTCATCCCCCTTGACGCCTGCATCCCCCTCCTTGAACTCGCGGTAGGAAAACAGCAGCGCATTCGCGATAGTCGCCAGCAAATCTTCCATGGCGATGCCCTGCTGTTCCTCGATCGCCTTCAGCGCGTTCAAGTCGATATTCACTTGTGTTCCTTTCCTTCCGCCGCAGCGGCCTCAAGCTCTTCAAACGCCCGATCCGCCAGCTCTGACTCGGTCGCCGGCGGGGCATTGAACTCAATTTCTACCACTGCTCCCGACAATTCAGAAACCGGCGAAATACGAACCTCCTCCCCCTTTTTCGTCGCGCGCACCAGTGCCACCAGAGTCTCGTTCGTGTCGAGCGGCCCCACGCGCCACTGCTCCCCGCCCACCTTGACCTTGCGGCCGCGGTTGCGGCGGAAGTGCCGCGCCTCGGTCAGCGGCAGGTCCACGCCCGGGGTGGTCAACTCCAGGGTGTAGCCGGCGCCGAAGCTGACTTCGCCGCGTTCCTCGGCGTCGTCGAAAAGCGTAGATAGCTCCTTCGACACCTCCTCGAGATCGTCGAGCGTCGGATGCTCGTCCGAGTCCAGGGCGATGACCACCTGCGACTTCTTGCCCGCCTTGACCGTGCGGATCTTTTCAATGTCCATGCCGTAGGTGCGCGCAACCGGTTCAACCATGCGCTCGATTGCCTCGTTCGTGGGAAAAGCCATGCCGACCAACCTAGCGTGTAACGTGCAGCGCGTGAAGAAACTCCTCCTGCTACCTGCCGCCGCGCTTTTGCTCACCAGCTGCACCGTGATGGACGTTGTGGGTCCACGCGCGAACGGCGAGATCATGGCGCTGGCGAAGCAGGCCTCCGCCGACTGGTCCGGTGGGGACCCCGCGCGGGAGCAGTGGCGCGAGATGCGCAAGAAGCAGAGCGAGGAGCTGAAAGGGGAAGCGCGCAGACTGTGCGGCGTGGACGCTTCCGGCAACACCCCCGCCTCCTGCGACGTGAGCTACGGCGACACCGACCTGCCCGCCACGGGTAACGCGGACGCGCTGCTCGAGCACACCGTCGCCGCCGCCGAAAAGGTGCCGGCGGAGTCCGTGGACCTCATCGTCGCCCAGGCTATCGACGCGCTCACGCTTTCCCCCGTCGACCTCGATCCTGTCAACGAAACTGTCTCGGATGCCGCGGACACGGAAGCGGCCCGCGACCTGCTCGCCCGCGAAAACGCCATGTACTACGGCCTCGGTGTCGCACTCGCCTACGCCGATTCCGATCTGCGCGAGCGCGTCGGCGAGCTGCGCGAGGCCTCCCACGAGCGCACCGCGGCGCTCGCCCGCGTGCTGGGCCCTGTCGAAGGCGCGGCCGACGAGGCGCTCGTCCCGGCCGCCGGCTACGACTTCGCTGAGGGCTACGCCGAACCGGCGAACGCGGAAGAGGCCGCCCAGTTGGTGAAGACCATGCAGGGCGACCTGGTCAAGCAATGGCGCTACGCCACCGCGCACGCGGAGTCAGCTACTTGGCGCGAGGATGCCATCAGGCTGGCCGCGCACGCCCAGCGCACGTAGGGCGCGAATAAACCGCCGCGGACTATCCCAGACGTTCCGCCACGAGTTCCTGGACCTTGGCCACGATCTGGTCGGCCGGGACCTCGAGCGTCTCGCCGCCGCGGATGCGTAGCTCCACGATGCCGTCGGCGAACGCGCGGCCGAGGATGACAATGAACGGCATGCCCAAAAGCTCGGCGTCCTTGAACTTCACGCCCGGGGAGACCTTCGGGCGGTCGTCGAAAAGCACCTCGAGGCCCGCCTCGGACAGCTCGGCGGCGATACGGTCGCCCGCCTCAAGTGCTGCGGCATCCTTGTTCGCCACTGCCACGTGTACCTGGTACGGGGCGATCTCCACGGGCCAGACCAAGCCCTTGTCGTCGTGGCGCTGCTCGGCGATCACCGCGAGCATGCGGGAGATGCCGATGCCGTAGGAGCCCATGGTGGGCACGGCGCGCTTGCCGTTTTCGTCCAGGATCTGCACGTCCATGGCCTCGGTGTACTTGCGGCCGAGCTGGAAGATGTGGCCCAGCTCGATGCCGCGGGCGAGCTCCACGGTGCCGTTGCCGGAAGGCGACGGATCGCCCTCCTTGATCTCGGCGGCCTCGATGTAACCGTCGATGGTGAAGTCGCGGCCCGCAACCAGGCCCACCACGTGCTTGCCCGGTGCGTCCGCGCCGGTGATCCAGCTGGTGCCGTCGACCACGCGCGGGTCCGCCAGCACGCGCACGCCGTTGGACTGCAGCGCGCGCGGGCCGACATAGCCCTTCACCAAGAAGTCGTGCTTGGCAAAGTCCTCGTCGCTGGCCAGCTCAAACGTGGCCGGCTCAAGCGAGGCCTCCAAGCGCTTCTCGTCCAGCTCGCGGTCGCCCGGGATGAGCACGCCGACGAGCTGTTCGCCGACCGGCTCGCCGTCCTCATCCAGCGCGCGCGGGTCGTTGACCTTCACCATCATGCATTTGAGAGTGTCGGCAGCTTCGGCGGCGTGGCCGTCGATTAGCACCCCCTGCCCCTTCGCCCACTCCACAAGCGCCGCAATGGTTTCGGAGGACGGGGTGTCGTGCTCGACCGCCTCCGGCAGGCCGTCGTACGCGCGGGGCTCCGGAGCCACAGTGGTCACGGCCTCCACGTTGGCCGCGTAATCGCCCGCGGTGGAGACGACGAAGGTGTCCTCGCCGTTGTCGGAGTACGCCAAAAACTCCTCGGACGCGGAGCCACCCATTGCGCCGGAGGTGGCCTTGCAGATCTCGTAGCGCAGCCCCACGCGGTCGAAGATGCGCTGGTAGGCGGCGCGGTGGTTGGCGTAGGACTGGTCCAGGCCCTCATCGGACATGTCGAAGGAGTAGCTGTCCTTCATCACAAACTCGCGCCCGCGCAGGATGCCGGCACGGGGACGCGCCTCGTCGCGGTACTTCGTCTGAATCTGGTACAGCGTGACCGGGAAATCCTTGTAGGAGGAGTACAGGTCCTTCACCGCGGTGGTGAACATCTCCTCGTGAGTGGGCCCGAGCAGCATGTCCGCGCCCTTGCGGTCCTTCAGGCGGAACAGGTCGTCGCCGTATTCGGCCCAGCGGTTGGTGGCCTCGTACGGCTCGCGCGGCAGCAGCGCCGGGAAGAGCAGCTCCTGGCCGCCCATAGCGTCCATCTCCTCGCGGACCACGCCCTCGATCTTGCGCAGCGCACGCAGGCCCAGCGGCAGCCAGGAGTACACGCCGGGGGCGGCGCGGCGCACATAGCCTGCGCGCACCAGCAGCTTGTGGCTGGGCACTTCGGCATCGGCGGGATCTTCGCGCAGCGTGCGCAGGAACAGCGTGGACAGGCGTGTAATCATGGTTTGGAAGTTTACCGCTAGGGTTTTGCGCATGCTGATCGTCCTCCCGCCTTCTGAAACCAAAGCGCCCGGCGGCACCGACTCTGAGATGCAGCTGTCGTTTCCGCCGCTCGATCCGGTGCGCACTTTGCTTCTCGACGCCCTCTCGGCCACCGACGTCAACACCCTGATGCACGAGCTGAAAATCCCCGCCGGCAAACGCGCGGAAGCCGAGGAGAACCTCACGTTGCGCTCCGCGCCGGTGATGCCGGCGATCCAGCGCTACACCGGGGTGCTCTACGACGCACTTGACGCTGCTTCGCTCTCTTCGGACGCACTGTCGCGTCTGGCCGTGGGCTCGGCGCTGTTTGGGTTGGTGCGCGCGGGCGACCTGATCCCGCGCTACCGCGTCTCCGGCGGCTCAAAGCTCGGCGGGAAGACGATGAAGGCGTGGTGGGGCACGTCGATAAGCGATGTGCTTGGCGAACAGGGGTTCGTGGTGGACATGCGCTCCGGCGCCTACCAGCAGCTCGGGCCGGTGCCGGGAGCGCTGACAGTGCGGGTGGAGCAGGCCGACACGGGCAAAGTGGTGAGCCACTTCAACAAGCAGTACAAGGGCGAGCTGGCCCGCGCGCTGGCGCCTCACGACGCCACGTGCGCCGACGACATCGTCGACATCGCTTCCGCCGCCGGGTTCGACGTTGCGGTCGACGGCACGCTGCTCACAATGCGTGTGTAGGTTGAGCTCCATGCCATCCCACCACCGTCGCTACGCTGCTGCCGCGCTGATCTACGCCGCCGGGTTCGCCTACATCCTGCTGCGCTGGGACGCGATCCCCGACCCGGTCACGGTGCACATCGGCCCCACCGGCGAGGCGGACGGCTTCGCACCGAAGACGCTGCTCAGCACAACCCTGCTGATGATCGTCGGTGTCGTGCTATCAGCGGTGATGCCGCTGTTTCTGCCGCCGAGATCGCTTGCCCGGCACACCGTCGAGGTCCCGGCCGACGGCGCGCTGCCGTTTTCGGAGACGGCGGCCCGGCGCGTCGAGAAGCTTTGCGACGCCTCCGCAGACGTCGTCTCCAAAATAGTCCTCGCGATGGCCGCACTGTTCGCGGTGATGAACATCTCCATGGTGGTGCCGGACGTGAAACTGCCGTTCTGGCTGGAGATCGCGCTGTGGGTCGGCTTCATCATCTATGTGGTGGTGATCGGCATGCGCGTGACCTCCGGAAAGGGCGGGATCGAACCGGACGCGGAGGAGCAGGCCCGCAATGAGCAGCTGCGCTACCAGGGCGGCATGGGCACCTATTCGGCGCCAAACGATCCGATGGTCGCCGCGGTGCTGCCGTCGAACCCGGGCAAGATCGCAGTGAACACAGCGCACGCGCCGGGCAAGCGCTACTTGCGGCGGGTGGTGCTCGGCATAGCTTTGACCCTCGTGGTGTGCGTGGCGCTGCCTTTTATGGTCTAGCTCGGTCGTACCGTCGCGGAGGCGGAATTTATCGGTTTATCGGTTTATCGGCCCAGTGGAATTTATCGGTTTATCGGTTGCGCTATGCTGACCAGCATGAACAATCCTTTTCGCCCGACGTTCGGCGCAAGTCCACTAGTCTGGGCGGGCCGCGCGACCGTGCTGACCGATTTCGAGAGAGCCATTTCGGGTTCCGCCGGTAACCCAGACCGGTCGATACTCATCTCGGGGTCAAGGGGTATCGGCAAGACAGTGCTTCTTACCGAGCTCGAAGATATCGCAGCACGCCACGGCTGGATCGTGCTCCGCGCATCCGCGCGGGAACAGATCGCGGAATCGCTCATTAACTCTGCTATCCCCGAAGCGATCAACCGGCTGTCCCCACCACAACGGCGCCAGATCACCGGCGTTTCCGTTGCCGGCATCGGGTCGGTGCGCACAGAGGTGGAGTCGCGTGATCCCGTGCCGAGGCTGACCACTCAGCTCCGGGAGCTCATTTCCCTTCTCCGCGGTACTGGAGTGCTCATCACCATCGATGAGGTGCAGGACGCCTCACCGGAAGACCTCACACAGGTCGCCGTGGCGTACCAAGATCTGGTTCGTGACGATCTCCCCGTCGCCGTCGCGATGGCCGGTCTGACCCACGGGATAAATACTCTGCTCGATCTGCCCGGCGCGACGTTTCTCCGCCGCGCCCGCCACTACGAACTCGGCCCGCTCACGCTGGAGGACGCAAGCGTTGCGCTCGCAGAGACAGCCCGCGACGGCGGCAGGGCTTTCAACGACGCACAGAGGGCAGCGGAGTTCAGCAAGGGCTACCCCTACCTCGTGCAGCTGCTCGGCTTTTTGTCATGGGAGGCCGCGGACGAGCTCGGGCTAGACAGCATCGATGCCCACGCGGTGTCCGCCGCGATCCCGCGCACGCTTGAACGCCTCGGCGTGCAAGTCCTCCAGCCAGCGCTCAGAGATCTCCCACCCCGGCAGATGGAGTACCTGCGTGCGATGGCCAAGATCGAGGACGAGACCGGCTCAACCGAGATCGCCACTTCGGCGCTAGCGGAGGCCCTCGGCCGACCAGCCACCTCACTCTCCGACATTCGTGCGCGCCTGATCGAACGCGACCTGATCACCCCCGCCGGCTGGGGCCTCATCGAGTTCGCTCAGCCGTACTTGGGCCAGTACCTGCTCGACCGCGGACGGCCTCAGCGAATTAGCTAGGAGATCAGCGAGTCGTATATTGAGTGAGTGAAGAAGCTAACAATCATCCTCGGTGTAGCTGCTCTCGCCTGGGGCGGCGTCCACCTCATCCCTGACGGGGAAAACCACGCAACAGTGGAGCGCATCATCGACGGCGACACCTTGGACGCATCGATCAAGCGAAAAACAGTTCGGATCCGCCTGCTCAATATCGACACCCCGGAAATCGGCCAAGAGGGGAACCCGAGCGAATGTTTTGCAGAAGACGCTAAACAGCGCTTGGGGGAACTCGTCCCACCCGGGACAAAAGTTCATCTCGAGTACGACCAAGAACGAACGGACAAATACGGCCGAACTCTCGCCGGAGTCTTCTTGGAAGAACAGTTCGTCAATGAACAACTGGCTAGCGAGGGGTTGGCTAGGGCGATCTTGGTCGAACCAAACTCCCGCTTCTACCAACAGATTCGCGATGCTGAAACCAGCTCTCGCGCTACCGGGGTGGGAATTTTTGGTGCAACTCCAGGTTGTTTCACCGCAGACCAAGAGCTCCAGGACGCCATTGACAGCATCATCCAAGAGGATCGGGCCCTCGCAGAAACCGACCTGAATGACCCAGCATCGATATCTGTCACGCGGAAGCGACTCAAAACCATCAAGCGTCAGCTGGACCGCCTAATGAACACGGTCGGTCAGAACGAGCTCTACTACGAGGAAGATCTAGCTCGATTCCTTGATGAGATCGGGCAGCACGCTGAAAATGCCTCAAAGCAGCTTGAGGACACGGCGGCCCGTGCTCGCGCCCTTGAGGCTGAGCGCAAGGCACGAGAACTCGAGGAGCGTCGGCGCCTCGCAGAAGAGAAGCGGAAGAATGAGGAGTTGAAAACCCAACAAAACCAAATTCCATCGCCGCCTGCCCCAGATGCAACCAATCCCAATCAGCATTCTGCGCCGTCTGCCCCTGTGGTGGACAACTACACCGGTTGTCGCGCTTACGGTGGCAACTACGTCCTCGGCAATGTGGACAAAAACGGTCGCCGCTACGCCAAGATCGACTGCTCCACCAAAATCCAGATCGGCTAACACCGCCCCTGACACCCGCCCCACCGGTACCGTCGCACTCATGACAGCCTCTACCACCATCGACACCGCCCGCGCCCTCCTCGCCGACGCCTCCCACATCGAGGTCTTCACCGGCGCCGGTATGAGCGCCGACAGCGGCATCGCCACTTACCGCGACGCGCAGACCGGCCTGTGGGAAAACGTGGATCCGCAGGACATGGCGTCCATCGACGCGTGGCACGACGACCCGGACACCATGTTCGCCTGGTACCTCTGGCGCGCCCACCTCGCGCAGCAGGCGGAGCCGAACGCGGGCCACGTCGCCGTCGCCAAGTCGCCGAAAACGACGGTGACCACCCAAAACATCGACAATCTCCACGAGCGCGCGGGTAGCAAGGAGGTCATCCACCTGCACGGTTCGCTGTTCGACTTTCGCTGTACGCTTTGCGACGAGAACTTCGCCCAGCCCATCGACCTCCCCAAAGAACCCGTGGCAGCAATTACTCCCCCATCCTGCCCCGAATGCGGAGGCCCGGTGCGCCCCGGCGTGGTCTGGTTCGGCGAGGCGCTGCCGGAAGCCGAGTGGAAGGAAGCGGAGCGCCGCATGCGCACCGCCGACGCGCTGGTGATCGTGGGCACCTCCGGGGTGGTCTACCCCGCCGCCGGTCTACCGCTGATGGCCCACGCCCGGGAGATCCCCATCATCGAGGTCACCCCGATGCGCACGGACTTATCGCACCTGGCCGACGTGATCATCGAGGACACCGCCGCTAACGCACTGCCCGCCCTTCTGGGCTAGTAGTGATAGCGAACCTGCAGGATCACCAGATCACCATCTGCAAGCATGTAAACCAACCTATGTTCTTGGGTAATACGCCTTGACCAGGCACCATCCGCTCCATATTTCAACGGTTCAGGCTTACCAATCCCTTCGAAAGGATCTCGCAGCGTATCGCGGAGAAGCTGATTCACGCGCTTCAGCAACTTCCTATCGTTGGTTTGCCAATAGAGGTAGTCGCTCCACGCATCAGCAGTCCAAACGAGGCGCATTACTCATCCAGATCGAGATCATGCTCAACGAACTTGCCGTTGAGGGCATCCTCATAGGACCGAGTCAACCTGCGCCTGTTCTCCCGCGATTTAAACAGGTAAGCAGTCTCTACCCATGCCTCATAGTCTTCTGCGGCCATAAGCACGGCATTGCCATTGCGCGATACAATTTCAACCGCGTCGCGGTCGTTGTTCACACGCTCGATGAGCGGATATAAGGTCCGGCGAGCTTCCGATGCACTGATTGACATTTGCCCCTCCTTGATGTGGTACCACAAAACGGTACCACAATTACAGGCTGGCCCGGAGCACCGTGAAGGTCCTATCGCGCGCGACCTGCTCCACGGACGCGAAGCGGCGCTCCACCTCGCCGCGGTAGCGCAGGTGCGAGTTGTGCACCAGGTACAGCGCCCCGCCGGGGGCGAGCAAACGCACGGAAGCGTCGAGGAGGTGCTGCACTAACGTGGCGTCGACGGTGGTGCCGTCGTGGAACGGCGGGTTCAGAGCGATTGTGTCGAAGGACGCGTCCGGCAAACGGGAGCCAGCATCGTCCCACGTCGCCTCCAGCCCGATGGCGCGAGCGGACAGCACCGCATCGGCGTCCGCGTCCGTGGCCACGCCGCCCAAGCCACGGGTGACGGAGCCATTGCCGCAGCCCAGATCGAGCAGGCGGCCGGGCTCGGAAGGCAGGCAGGAGCGAAGCAGCTCCCCGCCCCGATCCGGCTTTGCGCCGGAGAAGACTCCGCCGACGGCGACGAGGCCGTCGTAAAGCTTTGGCGCATACGACACCTCGCGGGGGCCGGAGGCGACCAGGCAGCGGAACTTGCCGCGGCCGCGCGAGGCAGAAATGTCCTCGAAGGACTCCCCCAACGTCGCGTTCATGCTGCGTGCCAGGTGTTTGTTGTTCGCACCGAGTACGAAGCGCACGTCGTCGTAGCCAGCGCCCGCGATGGAGCGCGCCAGGTAATCCAACCGTGCCAGGGACTTCGGCATCTCCCCGACCGCGACGGCAGACCCGGACGCGCCAGCGAGGTACTCGTCCAGGCGCACGTCCCCGGCTACCTCGGCCCCGAGCGCCAGTGCCTGCTGGCTGCGCGTGTAGTCCGAGTCGCAGAACAGCACGGGCGCGCCCGTCGCGACCGCCGCGCGGGTCAGGTCCAGCGTCGGGTCGTGGCAGATGAGCACGGTCCTCTGACCCCTATCAGCCGCGCCGAACGCCACGTCCCAGATCAAGCTATCCAGCGTGCGCAAGGCCAGCGACCTCCCCCACCACGTACACGGCCGGCGCGGCGACGCCTTCGGCCTCCATCACGTCGGCAAGGGTCGCCGCGGTGGCGAAGTACACGCGCTGCGCGTCCGTCTCGCCCTCCTGGATCACGGCGGCGGGAGTGTCCCCGGACAACCCGGCCTCCACCAGCGCCGCCGTGATCGCGCGCACGTTGCGCACGCCCATGACCACCACGATCGTCCCACCGACACGGGCCAGCGCACCCCAGTCCACCAGCGACTTCTCGTGCCCGGGCGGCAGGTGCCCGGAGACCACCGTGAACGCGTGCGTGACCCCGCGCTGGGTCACCGGCACCGAAGCTGCGGCCGGCACGGACACCGCCGAGGTCACCCCCGGCACCACCGAGCACTCCAGCCCGGCGGCCGCGCACGCCTGCAGTTCCTCGAAGCCGCGGCCGAACACGTACGGGTCGCCGCCTTTGAGCCGCACGACGTGCTTTCCGGCGCGCCCGAACTCCACGAGCATCTCGTTGATCCGCTCCTGCGCGACCTGCCTCGCGTACGGCAGCTTCGCAACGTCCACGATCTCCTTGCCGGTCAGGTCCAAAAAACTCTCCAACTCGGCGGAGGGGCCGAGGTGGTCGGCGAGGATGACGTCGGCAGCCTCGAGTGCGCGCAGTCCGCGGATAGTCAGCAGATCCCACGCGCCTGGGCCGCCGCCTACGAGTGTGATGTGGCCGGTAGTCATAGCCAATCAGTTTAGGGTGGAGCCATGAATCACCCCCAGCTCGCCCACACGCTCGCAAAGGCTCTGCCGGAGCTCGCTCACGAAGAGCCCGGCACGGAGTTTGAGAACCCGCAGCTTGTCGCGCTCAATGAGCCGCTTGCGGAAGAGCTCGGGCTCGATGTCGCGTGGCTCAAGTCTGACGACGGCCTAAAGTTCCTCTCCGGCTCCCACGGCGGCCACGCCATGGCGTACGCTGCACACCAGTTCGGCCAGTTCGTGCCATTGCTTGGCGACGGCCGCGCCCTGCTCCTCGGCGACATCGCCGGGCATGAGATCCAGCTCAAGGGATCCGGCTTGACCGCGTTTTCGCGCCCCGGCACGGACGGGGTGGGCGCGATCGGGCCGATGCTGCGCGAGCACCTCGTCTCCACGTTCATGCATGCGGTCGGCGTGCCCACCACCCGCTCGCTTGCGGTGCTGTCCACCGGCGGCACCGTGATCCGCCAAAACGGCGCGGTCCCCGGCGGCATTGTCGTGCGCGTGGCCAAGAGCCACCTGCGCGTGGGAACAGTGCAGTACGCGGCGACGCAATCGGAGGAACTGACGCAGAAGGTCGTCGCCGCCGCCGGTTTCGCGGACGCCGTGGAGATGTTGCGCACCGTCACCCGGCGCCAGTTCGACCTGGTGGCGCACTGGATGCGCCTGGGCTTCGTCCACGGGGTGATAAACACCGACAACGTGGCGCTGTCGGGCGAGACCATCGACTACGGGCCGTGCGCGTTCACCGAGCGTTTCGACGGCACCGCGAGCTTCTCCTCCATCGACCGCCAGGGACGCTACGCGTTTGGCAACCAGCCCAACATCATCGCGTGGAACATGGCGCGGCTGGCGGAGGCGCTCTATCCCCTCCTCGGCGCGGAGAAGGTCGACGAGTACGTCAAAACCGTCCAACCAGCCTGGGACGAGGCGTGGGCGAAGTGGATCGGAAGCGACCACGACGGACTCAACGCCGCCGCCGACATCACCATCTACAACCGCGAGCACGGCATCAACGGTGAGCCCGGCCCTATCTTCATCCCCCGCAACCAGATGCTGCAGGAGGCTATCGACGCCGCCGAGCTCCGCGGCGACTACGCCCCGTACAACGAGCTGCTCGCCGCGGTGAGCGATCCGTACAACGAAAAAGCCGGGCCTGAATGGATGGCCCGGCCTGAAGGGCAGCTGCCCTTTGTCACCTTCTGCGGAACGTAGGGAGCGCTACAGGGTGTTTTCGTCCGTGTCCAGCCCCAGCGTCTTCTGGGTCCACGCCCACTGCTCGTCGTAAGCGGCCTCGTCGCGCTTGAGGGACTTGCCGTAGGTGGGGAACATTTCGTGGAGCTTGTCGCCCCAGTCGATCATGTGCTCGCCGAAGCAGCGCTCCAGAAGCTCGATCATGGCGGCCGGGGTGATGGACGCACCTGGGGAGGCGCCGAGCACGCCGGCGATGGTGCCGTTCTGGTCGTTCACCAGGGCGGTGCCGAATTCGAGGGTGCCGAAGCGCGGGAACGCGGCCGGCTTGATCACCTGCACGCGCTGGCCAGCAACCACGACCTCCCAGTCCTTGCCGTCAGCTGCCGGGTAGTACTCGTGCAGCATGTCCACCTTGCCGTCGAAGTCGCGGAAGACCTCCTGCACCAGGTACTTCACCAGTGCAAGGTTGGTTGCGCCGACGCCGAGGTAGGACGGGATGTTGTCCAGACGGATTGACTTGAACAGGTCCAGGTAGGAGCCTTCCTTGAGGAACTTCGGGCTCCAGCCGCCGTAGGGGCCGAACAGGAGGGATTCCTTGCCGTCGACCACGCGCAGGTCCAGGTGCGGCACGGACATCGGCGGGGCGCCGACCTTAGCCTTGCCGTAGACCTTGGCCTTGTGCTGCTGCACCAGTTCCTGGTTGTCGGTCTTGAGCCACATGCCGGAGATCGGGAAGCCGGCGTAGCCGTGCACCTCGGGCACGCCTGCCTTGCGCAGCAGGTCCAGGGCGTAGCCGCCGGCGCCGACGAAGACGAAGCGGGCGCGCACGACCTGCTTGTCGCCGGTGTGGACGTTTTTGACCGTGACCTTCCAGAAGTTGCCCTCACGCTTGATGTTGGTCACTTCGCGGCCGTAGCGGATCTCGGTGCCGTTGCTCTTCGCTGCGTCGAGGAACTGTCCGGTCAGGGAGCCGTAGTTGATGTCGGTGCCCGCGTTGGTCCAGGAGATGGCCACCGGCTCGGCGTCGAAGTCGCGGCCCTGGGACATCAGCGGCAGCTTCTCCGCGAAGGTTTCACGGTCGTCCGCGAACTGCATGTTGGGGAACATGTGGTTTGCGGAGAGCTTGTCGTAGCGCTTGCGCAGGTAGTTGATCTGGTCTTCGCCCTGTGCGAAGGACACGTGCGGCACGGGGTTGATGAAGGCGCGCGGATCCGTCAGCACACCGTTTTCCACCTGGTAGGACCAGAACTGGCGCGACAACTGGAACTTCTCGTTGATGTTCATCGCCTTGGAGACATCAATGCGGCCGTTCTTCTCCGGCGTGTAGTTCAGCTCGCACAGTGCAGAGTGGCCGGTACCGGCGTTGTTGAACGGGTAGGAGGATTCCTCGGCAGGACCGTCGAGCCGCTCGAAGATCATCTGGGACCAGTCGGGCTCCAGCTCGTGCAGCATCGAGCACAGTGTCGCGCTCATGATGCCGGCGCCGACGTGCAGGATGTCCACCTCGTCCGCGTACTTCTTACCACCGTTGTCAGACATGCGTAGTCATCCTTTGATGTTTATCGACTTTTGGGAGTGGTGACCATATTACGTCCCCTTCCCCGCCAAGGTGCAAAGGCTTGTCGACGACCAAAGGTCCGAACCGTTCGCAGAAAAGTATCATCGGCCGCATGAGTGACACCGCGCATCAGCTTGATTGGCAACCTGACCCGCTCGGCGACGGATTCGAGCAGGCCGTCCTTCCCCAAGGAAAGGACCCGGATAGCAGGACTCGCGTGGATGCGGTGCTGGTGCGGGACGTGCGCGCGTCGCAAAGCAAAAGCCCCGAAAAGCCCGCGGTGCTGTGGGTGCACGGCATGTCCGACTACTTTTTCCAATCCCACGTCGCCGACGAGTTCGCGCGGCACGGGTACCCGTTTTACGCGCTGGACTTGCGGCGCTGCGGGCGCGCGTTGAGGAAGGATCAGCGCGCCCACTTCACCCTCGCCATGAGCCGGTACTTCTCCGAGCTCACGCAGGCGCTGGAGATCCTCGCCGCGGAGCACGGTTCGGTGGTGGTGCTGGCGCACTCCACAGGCGGATTGATCGTGCCGCTGTGGGCGGATCACCTGCGCTGCGAAAAGCCTGCGGAGCATGGGAAACTCGCCGGTGTGATCCTCAACAGCCCCTGGCTGGACATGCAGTTCCCGAAGTGGCAGGTGGCCGCGCTCAAGCCACTGCTCAACTTCTTCGGCGCGATCTTCCCGTCACTGCCGCTGCTGCAGCGCGGCGAGGGTACGTACGGCAAGTCCATCCACAGGGACTTCCACGGCGAATGGGAATTCAACACGCAGTGGAAGCCGATTGACGGGCACCGCAAGTACCTGGGCTGGATCCGCGCGGTGATCAAGGGGCAGGAACAGATCCACGCCGGGGACGTTGACACTGGTGTGCCGACGCTGACGCTATGCTCTTCGCATTCTTATCTTGGCGAGGAGTACTCCCCCGCTGCCGACACTGCAGACACGGTGCTGGACGTTGACCAGATTCAGCGCTGGGCGCCAACCCTTTCCGACACCGCTGACGTGCAGGTCATCGACGGCGCAAGGCACGACGTGTTCCTATCCGAGCGCCACGCCCGCGAGACCGCATTCAAGGCCGTATTTGGGTGGCTCGACGGCCAGGAATTCACCCAGTAACGTCCATACGCAAAACACACATATATATAGAGGAGAAGACCATGCCCGCTCACGGAAGCGATTTGCAGGATGCCACACACTACGACCTGATCATTGTGGGAACGGGATCGGGCAACTCCATCCTCACTCCGGACTTCGACGACAAGAACGTCGCGATCGTGGAGAAAGGCGCGTTCGGGGGCACGTGCCTCAACGTCGGCTGCATCCCCACCAAGATGTACGTGCTCGCCGCGGAGCAGGCGTACGCAGCGCGCGAGGCCGGAAAGCTCGGCATTGACCTGGAATACAAGGGCGCGGACTGGCCCGGCATTGTCGAGCGTGTCTTTGAAAACCGCATCGACCTGATCGCCAAGGGCGGAGAGGACTACCGCCGCAACGGCTGCCCCAACGTCACGGTCTACGACGTGGAAGCGCGCTTCGTCGGCCCCAAGAAGCTTTCGACCGGACGCGGAGGGACCGAAGAGCTCATCACCGCCGACACGGTCATCCTCGCCGCCGGCGCCCGCCCGTTCATTCCGGAATGGGCACACGATGTCACATTCCACACCAACGAGGACATCATGCGCCTGGAGCGCCAGCCGAAGTCTCTGACCATCGTCGGCGGGGGATTCATCGCCATGGAGTTCGCGCACGTCTTTGACGCCCTCGGCACCGAGGTGACCATCATCAGCCGCTCGCAGCTGCTGCGACAGCTGGACGAGGACCTCGCGGAGCCGTTCAACAAACTCGCCGCCGAGCGCTACACCGTCCACATGGGCCGCACGGTCACCTCCGCTTCCGAGGACAGCGACGGCGTCACGCTCACGCTCGACGACGGCACCACGGTCAGCTCCGAGTCCCTCCTGATCGCCACGGGCCGTATCCCCAACAGCGACCCCCTCGACGTCGCCGCTGCCGGGATCGAAACGCACGAAGACGGACGCGTCGCCGTCGACGAGTTCGGCCGCACCTCAGTGGACGGCGTGTGGGCGCTCGGCGACCTGTCGTCGCCGTATCAGCTCAAGCACGTGGCCAACGCGGAACAGCGCGCCGTGACGCACAACGTGCTCCAAGCCTGGGCGGGCGACGGCGATTCCACGATGGTGCCGATGCCGCACGATCACGTCCCGTCAGCGATCTTCACCCACCCGCAGATCGCGACGGTGGGGATGACCGAACAGCAGGCCGAGGAAGCCGGCTTCGACGTCACGGTGAAGGTGCAGAACTACGGCGACGTGGCCTACGGCTGGGGCTTGGAGGACTCCACCGGCTTGGTGAAGCTGGTGGCCGACCGCCAAAGCGGCCAGCTTTTGGGGGCTCACTACATGGGCCCACAGGCATCCACCTTGATCCAGCAAATGGTTACCGTTCTCGCGTACGGGCTGGATCTGCGGGACTTCCCGCGGTCTCAGTACTGGATCCACCCGTCCCTGGCAGAGGTGACCGAAAACGCGATCCTCGGCCTCGACCTGACGTTCAAAGAAGTCTAAACCTCTACTTCACCCCCTCTTTCGGGGGACTGCGTTAAAAGGCATGACCTTTTCGGCACACCCGCCGAAAAGAGCACGTGAGAGATATTTGGAATAGCCCAAACTTTTCAGCCAACGCCAAGCTTTCCAACCTTTGGTTGAACTTTTGAAAATTTTTAAGCGTCAACTTGCATACGGCTGGAAGTGTTCGGCTATTGTCAGTGCAGACACCGGGACCGAGCCCACCGGGCTTGCTATCGGTCCTAGGAGCTCAATGCCCCTGGGATTCTTTGAATTCCACCCGGACGTCGTGCAAGAACTATCAGAGAAGGATTTCGTTTCATGCGTAATTTCCGTAAGGCAGCCCTCGCCGGCGCTACCGCCGTCGCTGTGGCATTCGGCTCCACCGCAGTCGCAACCGCCGAGACCACTGAGGACACCACCGCGGCAGAGAACACCTACGTCGCACCGTCCCGTCCGGTTGAGGACAAGGACGGCAAGGACGGCGTCAAGCCGGGTTCCTCCCACAAGATCACCAACTCCGAGTGGCTCCAGTTCCGCGACGAGGACGGCAACCTGCGCGGCACCGACGGCGAGGCAATCTTCGGCGAGAAGGACAACTTCGACGCACAGCCGCGTTACGCCAAGCTCGGCTACGGCGCAACCATCTTCACCGCTGTCTCCGCACTCGTCGGCCTCATCGTTGGCCCGCTGTACAACTTCTTCGTTCACGGCGAATTCAACTTCTAAGACCGCGGACTTCCGCAAACCAATTCCACTCACATTTCGAAAGAAGGAAAACGATGCGTAACTTCCGCACCGCTGCAGTTGCTTCCGCAACCGCTTTGACCGTCCTCGCTGGCGGCACCGCAATCGCGTCCGCTGAGGATGCTCAGAACGAGACCACCTCCAACGACAAGGCTGTTGTCTTCGTTGGCAAGCAGGAGGGCGACAAGGACTTCGGTAAGGTCGTCAGCGACGGCACCGAGGGCCTCTTCGGTGGCAAGGGCTCTTCCCAGTACTTCGATGACAAGGACGAGCCGTTCTACCCGACCGACGCTTTCGGCAACAAGACCAACAAGGAAGACGTTCCGCAGTGGGCTCGCTACTGGATCGACGGCTCCATCGTCGCTGCCATCGGCGCCCTGGTCGGCCTGATCATCGCTGGCCTGAACTTCTCCTTCTACAACGGCTGGCTGCAGCACCCGCTCTCCCGCTAAACAGTAGCGCTTGAGCTAGAAGGCTGAAGCCCCGTCGCTTATCGCGACGGGGTTTCGTTCTGCCTAAGGTCGGCTCTTCGTACAAAACAGGCGGGTCTGTACGGAATTACTCCGTACAGACTCGCTCTGACTACTGCAGGAGCTACTCCCCCAGCATGTGCTGCCCGGCGGCCACGTCCGCGTCCGGGATGGTGAGGATCTCGTTGCCGTCGTCGGTGATCACGATGGTGTGCTCAAACTGGGCGGTGTACTCGCCGTCGACGTTCTGCACTGTCCAGCCGTCGTCCCACACGCGGTACGGCAACTCGCCGAGGTTGATCATCGGCTCGATAGTCAGCGTCATGCCCGGCTCGAGGACGTCCGTGTAGGCGTCGGAGTCGTAGTGCAGCACCACAAGCCCGTTGTGGAAGGTGGTGCCCACGCCGTGGCCGGTGAAGTCAGTGACCACGTTGTAGCCGAAGCGCTTGGCGTAGGACTCGATCACGCGCCCGATCACGTTGATCTGGCGGCCCGGCTTCGCAGCCTTAATGCCACGCATCATCGCCTGGTAGGTGCGGTCCACCAAGTCCTTGTGCTCCTGGGCCACCTCGCCGGCGAAGAAAGTGGCGTTGGTGTCGCCGTGCACGCCGTTTTTGTAGGCGGTGACGTCGATGTTGACGATGTCGCCCTCCTGGATCACCGTGGTGTCCGGGATGCCGTGGCAGACAATTTCATTCAGGGAGATGCAGGAGGACTTCGGGTATCCGCGGTAGCCCAGCGTCGACGGGTATGCGCCGTGCTCCACCAGGTAGTCGTGGACCATACCGTCGATCTCGTCGGTGGTCTTGCCTGGGGCTACAGCAGCACCGGCAAGCGCGAGCGCGTTCGCCGCGATCTTGGAGGCCTCGCGCATCGCCTCGATGGTCTCCGGGGTCTGGACGATCGGCTCGCCGACGTTCTCCTGGACCTCGTCCTTCCACGCGTACTCGGGGCGCTCAATGCTCTTTGGCACCTTGCGCTCTGGGGTGGGTTTTCCTGGGGTGAGTAGGCCTCGATTATTCATGTCCCCAATGGTAGACCCGCGGTCAAACGGACCAACACAGCCCGCTGCAAGGCTTACTGGGCGGGCGCGTCGAGGTTCAGCAGCATCCGGTCTGATAGCGCCACAGCGGCCTCAGAACCGCCTCCGAGGACCACCAGCGTGGCGAAGGCAATGTCGTCGTCTGCCCGGTAGCCAGTGAACCACGAGTGGGAGCCTTCGTTGATCTCGGCCTCACCAGTCTTGCCGCGGATGTCGCCGCCCGCGGTGAACGCGCTCGCCGTACCACCCGGGCCGGTCACCGCGGCCATCATCTGGCGCAGCTCCTCTACCGCCTGCGGGTCCATGGGCGGAGCGTCCTCGCTCAGCTTCGTCTCTTCACCCTCCACCAGATACGGCACGGGCAACGAGCCGCGGGCGGCCGCGGCGGAGACGAGCGCCATGCCAAACGGGCTGGCCAGATCTAGGCCCTGGCCATAGCCGGCCTCGGTGCGGTCCAGCGGCTCATCGCCGTCGGGGATGGAGCCTGTGATGGTCTCCACTCCGGGGATCTCCATGTCTATACCGAGGCCGAACTGCTTGCCGATGGTCTTCAACTCCCCTGGCGCCAGCTTCGTGGAAATGTCTGCGAAGGTGGTGTTGCAGGAGCGAGCGAACGCGGTCTCTAGCGGCACGGTGCCCAGGCCGAAGCCTGCGTAGTTGGTCACGGTGCGCCCAAAGAGGTTCATCGTTCCGGGGCACGGCACAGGCGAGCCCGGGATGAGCCCTTGCTTGGTCAGCCCGGCGAACGCGGTGAGGATCTTAAACGTTGAGCCCGGCGGGTACTGGCCCATCGTGGCCAGGTTGCCGCCCTTGTCGGCGGCCGGCGTTTGCGCAACGGCCAGGATCCCGCCTGTGGACGGCCGGATGGCCACGATCATGGCCTGCTGGCCCGCGACCGGTTCTAAGGCCATCTCCGCAGCGCGCTGGATGCGGTGGTCCAGGCTGATGTGCACCGCCGGAGCCGGGGCGGCATCCTGGCGCTTGATCTCCTCGTAGGAGGCGCCGTTTTCGTTGACCACGTCGACGCTCCACCCGGAATCGCCCTGCAGATCGTCGCGCACCAGCTCGCCCACGCGCGCCATGATGTCGGGGGCGAAGTCCGGCTGCGCGTTGACCATCGAGGCCTCTTCGTTCAGCCGCACGCCGGGCTCGCCAGCCAGCGCCGCTTCGAACGCGTCGCGCGCAGGTGCGGGCACCACGGCGACGGAGTAGGTGCCGGAGGCGTCCTGCAGCTCTTTGGCAATACCTTCCGCGTCGCGCAGCGGCACGCCGCGATCCACCTCGTGCGCCTTCGCCAGTGCCGCACTGATACCCGCGGCCGTCGAGCTTGCGCTGCGCATCTCGTCGGTGTCCACCAGCACGCGGTACGCGGTGCCGGGCTTGAGCAGCTCCACCCCGTCGGAAGAGACCACGCTTGCCTGCGAGGGCGCCACCGAGCGCAGCTCCAGGTGCTGGTTCGCGCCCAGCCGCGGATGCAGAACGGACGGCTGCCAGCGCACGTTCCACGTATTGCCGCTCTGCGTCAGCGTCATCTGCGCCTGGTACGTCAGGTCCCGCTCGCGCGGCAGGTCCCAGCGCAGCTCATACGTGGCGGTGGCCAGGTTGTCGTCCTGGTTGACGTCGATAAGCGATGCGCTCAGGCCCTCCGCCTGCAGCCCACCCCACGTCTCGTTCAGCGAGGTTTCGGCGGCGGACGCGTCGTCGATAAGCGCAGAGTTCACCTCGCGCTTTTCCAGCGCGCTAAGGAAATCGGAGGCGGCAGGTTCGGCGTCGTTGGGGCGCGGGGTGCAACTGCATATCGACGCCGCCAGCGCCACCACCGCAACCCCCGCGACACGGCGACGCAGCATATTAGCGGGTGACCTTGACCTCGGCCTTGGCGCCCTCGACCTCCTCGAGGCCCTCCTCCTCGGCGATGCGCTGCGCGTAATCAATGAGCGTTTCCACGATCTTGGACTCCGGCACGGTCTCCACGACCTCACCCTTGACAAAGATCTGGCCCTTACCGTTGCCGGACGCCACACCGAGGTCGGCGTCGCGCGCCTCGCCCGGGCCGTTGACAACGCAGCCCATCACGGCAACGCGCAGCGGGAACTCCATGCCGTCCAGGCCAGCGGTGACCTCCTCGGCGAGCTTGTACACATCCACCTGAGCGCGGCCGCAGGACGGGCAAGAGACGATCTCCAGCTTGCGCGGGCGCAGGTTCATCGCCTGCAGGATCTGGTCGCCGACCTTGATCTCCTCCACCGGGTCGGCGGACAGGGACACGCGGATGGTATCGCCGATACCCTGCGAGAGCAGCGCGCCGAAGGCCACGGAGGACTTGATCGTGCCCATGAATTTCGGGCCTGCCTCGGTCACGCCGAGGTGCAGCGGGTAATCGGTCTTCTCCGCCAGCTGGCGGTAGGCCTCCACCATCAGCACCGGGTCGGAGTGCTTCACGGAAATGGCAATGTCGCCGTAGCCGTACTCCTCGAACAGGCCGGCCTCGTAGATTGCGGACTCCACCAGAGCTTCCGGGGTGGCCTTGCCGTACTTCTCCAGCAGGCGCTTGTCCAGGGAGCCGCCGTTGACGCCGATGCGGATCGGGATACCGGCGTCACCCGCAGCCTTAGCCACCTCCTTGACGCGGCCGTCGAACTCCTTGATATTGCCCGGGTTCACACGCACGGCCGCACAGCCGGCGTCGATGGCCGCGAAGATGTACTTCGGCTGGAAGTGGATGTCCGCGATCACCGGGATCGGCGACTTCGCAGCAATGGCCGGCAGGGCTTCCGCGTCCACGGTCTTCGGGCAAGCCACTCGCACGATGTCGCAGCCCGCGGTGGTCAGCTGCGCGATCTGCTGAAGCGTGGCGTTGATGTCGTGCGTCTTCGTCGTGGTCATGGACTGCACGGAAATCGGGTGATCCGAACCGACGCCGACATCGCCCACCATCAGCTGACGGGTCTTGCGGCGCGGAGCCAAAGTCGGTGCCGGGCCTTCGGGCATGCCTAATCCGATGGGGGTGTTCATGGTGGCTAACTCTAGCACCGTCAGCCAAAAATTCGGACGGGGTTGACCACGTCCGCGGCCATGACCAACACACCGACGCCGAGCAGCAGCGCAGCCATGGCGTACGTCAAGGGCATGAGCTTTTCATAGTTCGCGGGAGCGCCCGGGCCGAGGCCACGGAGGCGTCGTAAAGCATCGCGAATCTTTTCGTACAGCACCACCGCAATGTGCCCGCCGTCCAGCGGCGGCAGCGGCACAAGATTGAACAGCGCGAGGAAGAAGTTCAGGTTGGCCAGCATCATCCAGAATGCAGACCACATATCCTGCTCCACTAGCTCACCGCCGGTGCGCGAGGCACCGATGACACTGACCGGGCCCTCGATGTCGCGTTCCGCGCCGAAGATGGAGGCCACAACACCCGGGATCTTCGCCGGGAACGACGCAATGCCGTCCACCGTCGCGCGCAGCATTTGGCCGGTGAACCGGAAGGTCGCAGGCACCGCTTCTGCCGGGCCGTACTGCTTCACCGCGTCCGTGGGGGGCGCTGAGACGATGCCCACCGCACCCTGGGTGACGCGCTCGCCGGTGGCCGGGTCGATGCGCTCAACCTCGGCGACAGGCACGTCGAGGGTGACGGTTTCTCCGCCGCGCAGCACCTCGAGGCGCACGGTTTCGCCAGGCTGCTTAGCGACGGCATCCCGCAACTGCCCGAATTGCTCAATCTCCTGCCCGTCAAGCGCCACCAGCGTGTCGCCGACCTGGACACCGGCCTCGCCCGCCGGGCCCGCACCGGAGCACTCCCCCAGTGTGTCGGCGTCCACCTGGTCGGCGACGCACACCGTCTTGCCCACGCGCGGGGTGAAGTCCGCGTCCGGATTCGGGATGCCGGAAAACACCGCCACAAAGTAGGTGATGACAACGCCGATGAGCAGGTTCATCACAATGCCGCCGGCAAGCACCGCGATGCGCTGCCACGCCGGCTTGTTCACCATCGCGTGCGGCTCCTCCTCCGGCGTGAGGGGATCCATCGCAGTCATGCCCGCGATGTCGCAAAACCCGCCGAACGGCAGCGCGGCAAGGCCGTACTCCGTGTGGCCCTTCGTGGTCGACCACACCGTGGGGCCAAATCCAATGAAATAGCGTCGCACGCGCATGCCAAAGGCGCGGGCAGTGAACATGTGCCCCGCCTCGTGCAGCGCAATGGACGCGGCGATCGCAAGCGCGAACGCCAGAATGCCTAGCGCACCCACAGAACCCCTAGTGCGCTACTTGTGCGCGAGGCGCTCGACAACGGCCTCCGCACGCTCGCGAGCGCGGGATTCGGTGCGCAGGACCGCGTTGACGTCGGCCGGTGCCTCCGCGAAATCATCCGCGTTCTCGAGAACCTCGGCGATGATGTCCACGATGTACGGGAACTTGATGCGGCCTGCCACGAACGCGTCAACGGCAACCTCGTTGGCCGCGTTGTAGATCGCCGGGTACGGCTCGCCCTTCTCAGCCGCCTGGCGTGCCAGCTTCACCGCCGGGAACGCTTCCTCATCCAACGGCTCGAAGGTCCATTCGAAGGCCTGCGAGAAGTCCAGGGCAGGCTGCGCGTCCGGGATACGGTTCGGCCAGTTCAGCGCGTGGGAGATCGGCAGCATCATCGACGGCGGGGACGCCTGGGCGATCGTGGCGCCGTCGGTGAACGTCACCATGGAGTGGACGATGGACTGCGGGTGGACCGTGACGTCGATGTTGTCCGGCTCGACGTCGAACAGTAGCGATGCCTCAATCAGCTCCAGGCCCTTGTTCACCATCGTCGCGGAGTTCAGCGAGTTCATAGAGCCCATAGACCACGTCGGGTGGGCGACGGCCTGCTCGTAGGTGACGTTCATCAGTTCCTCGCGGGAATTGCCGCGGAATGGGCCACCGGAGGCGGTGAGCACGAAGCGGGCCACCTCCCCGCGGTCGCCGGAGCGCAGCGATTGGGCCATCGCGGAATGCTCCGAATCCACCGGGACAATCTGTCCGGGTTTCGCCGCTTCCAGCACGAAACGGCCGCCGGCAACGAGCGACTCCTTGTTTGCCAGCGCGAGCGTCGCGCCGGACTTCAGCGCGGCGAGGGTCGCCGGCAGACCCGCGGCGGAGCCGACGAGCGCGTTGAGCACCAGGTCCGCCTCCTGCGACTCCACCAGAGCCGCAGCGCAGGTGTCACCGGTAATAACGAAGCCGCCGAGCGCCTTCGAAACCTTCTTGGCTCCTTCCAGATCGCGCACGGCAACCTGGTCGGCGCTAAGGCCGAATTCGCGGGCTTGCTCAATAGCCCGCTCCGGGTTGGTTCCACCGGTGGCGATGCCGACCACGTCGAATTGGTCCCTATGCTTGCGGATGACATCAATCGCCTGAGATCCGATAGAACCTGTCGAGCCCAAGATGATTACATTCTTCACGTGCCCATTGTGACATGAAACAGCACGTTCTGGCACTGTGCGGGCATAATCCCGTGGACTGTGGTGCGAAAGTTTGAACACATTGGGGGTAAGAAGTCCCCTTTGGCCAACCCAGTGTGCGATGATAGGCGCTGAAAGTTTTACCAATCTTGGCAACCGCTAACCAGGCTTTGAAGGAGCATTCCAGTGGCCCACGCGAAGGACAACGCACCCCAGGTGTACAACGGTGTTTCTGAGGCGGACGTTCCGTCTGCCCGTTTCGGCTGGAGCGCGTTCACGGACCGCACCATCCAGATCGCCGGTTGGATCTCCGTCCTGTTCCTCATCGCCTACAACTTTGGCAACCACCAGGGCCACGTGGAGACCATCTGGCTCATCGCCCTGGCTGTGCTGATCGCACTCGGCCTGATCCTGCACGCGACCAAGCCGAAGCTGAGCCAGGTGCGCACCGTCACCTCCCACAACAAGCCGGTGGGCCACCAGGAGCCGGACTGGATGTACGACCAGGCCACCCTCTCCGGCGACGTGTACGAGAACCTTTCCGACTCCCAGCTGCGCGCCCTGAACATCGAGCCGAGCCGCGTCGCCCACCTGCGCCCGGCACACGGCCAGGAGCGTGTGGTTGAGCGCACCGCTGCCCGCCCGGTCGACGCGCCGCACCAGCGCGAAGACGTTGAGGTCATCACCGTCGAGTCCCGCGGCAAGCACGAGCGCATCTAAGCTTCTCGACGCCACCGTTACCGCCAGCCCCCGCTGCTGGCGGTTTTTTCGTGCCCCTTGGTCGCGACGGGTTCCCCTCCATACGGCAAACCCTGGGAGGCACATCCTGGCAATGCGCGATTTTTGCGCGATCCCAGGGTAAGCCTCCCAGGGTCTGTGTCACCGACTACCGCCCTCCAGCTTAAATCCGCGGGCAGCCGGGCGCGGTTTTAGCTGGCGTCCTCGTCGGCGGCGAGCTGGCCGCAGGCGGCGGCGATTTCCTGGCCCTTGGTGTCGCGCACAGTGCACGGCACGCCCTGGGCGGCCACGCGGCGGACGAACTCGTCCTGGCGGGCCTTCGGCGAGGCGTCCCACTTCGAGCCCGGGGTCGGGTTGAGCGGGATGACGTTGACGTGCACGCGCGATCCGAGCGCGGAGTGCAGCTTCTTGCCCAGCAGGTCCGCGCGCCAGTCGTGATCGTTCATATCGCGGATAAGCGCGTACTCGATGGACACGCGGCGGCCGGTCTCGTCCGCGTAGTAGCGGGCGGCGTCCAGCACTTCGGACACTGCGAAGCGGTTGTTGACGGGGACGAGTTCGTCGCGGAGCTCGTCGTCAGGCGTATGCAGGCTCACAGCCAGGGTGCAGGACAGGCCCTCGTCCGCGAGCATGCGGATCTGCGGGGCCAGACCCACCGTGGAGACGGTGACGTTGCGCTGGGAGATGCCGAAGCCATCCGGCGACGGCTGGGTGATCTGGCGCACCGCCTCCACAACGCGTTTGTAGTTCGCCAGCGGCTCCCCCATGCCCATGAACACGATGTTGGACAGGCGCGAGCCCTCCGCGGCCATCATCGCGGCGGCGGCGCGCACCTGGTCCACGATCTCCGCCACGGACAGGTTGCGGTCCAGCCCGCCCTGGCCGGTGGCGCAGAAGGGGCAGGCCATGCCGCAACCGGCCTGGGATGAGATGCACAGGGTGGCGCGGCCCGGGTAGCGCATGAGGACGGATTCCAGCAGGGTGCCGTCGTGAAGCCGCCACAGCGTCTTCGTGGTGTCGCCCTCATCGGTCTCCACCGTGCGCACCGGGGAGAGCAGTGTGGGAAACAGCGCGTCCTTGACGGTCTGGCGCTGCGCCTCCGGCAGGTCCGTCA
This sequence comes from Corynebacterium pilbarense, assembly GCF_026930265.1. Classification (NCBI taxonomy): domain Bacteria; kingdom Bacillati; phylum Actinomycetota; class Actinomycetes; order Mycobacteriales; family Corynebacteriaceae; genus Corynebacterium; species Corynebacterium pilbarense. Next base: position 47,000 of record NZ_JANRML010000001.1, on the reverse strand, counting down.
TGGTTAGCGGGTCGGCCTCGAACTTGCCGTAGTAGTGGCGCGCGATCTGGTCGGCGCGGAACTTTGGCAGGCCGAGTTCCTTGAGCGCGTCGATGCGTTCGGATTTGCTCAAGTCGGCGAAGTGCTTCGGCGGCATGCCGCGCTTCGGCGCGAGCAGCTGGATCTGGGGGAAATCGCTCATAATGCGCCCCATCTTGGCACGTCGCGCCGCGAATTTCGAATCTGGCGCGGGCGGAAAACCGCCGTTTAGCCGTTCATCAGCGCGATGGTGGTGAGCAGGATATACGTCGCCGCCGCGGCGGGCAGCATGCCGTCGAGGCGGTCCATAATGCCGCCGTGACCCGGCAGCAGGTTGGACATGTCCTTGATGCCCAGCTCGCGCTTGAACTGGCTTTCCACCAAATCGCCCATGGTCGCACAGATGACCAGCGCGATGCCGAGCACGATGCCCATCCACCATGGGCCGTGGATGAGGAAGGTCACTACCAGCACACCGGTGACGATGCCGGCGATCATGGAGCCGGCAAAGCCCTCCCAGGACTTGTTGGGGCTCACCGCCGGGGCCATCGGGTGTGAGCCGAACATCACGCCGGCGGCGTAACCGCCGACGTCGTTGGCCACCACGCACAGCATGAACGCCACGATGTAGGCGGAGCCGTCCACCCCTGCCTCGGTGATCCGGGAGATCATGGCTGCGAATGTGCCGAACAGCGGGATCCACGCCAGCACGAAGATCGCCACCGCGGTGTCGCGCAGGTAGTTCTCGGGCTGGTGGTGTCTACCTTGGTGGAACATGCCCCAGAACATCACCACCAGCACGGTGAAGGCGAATCCGGAGACCAGCCCTGTGGTGCCGTAAGGCGCAGACAGCCAGAGCATGGCCTGGCCGAGGATGATCATCAGCGTGCGCGGCTGGACGTAGCCGGCCTCGCGCAGGCGGGTCATCACCTCCCACATGGCCAGCGCCACGGCGGCGGCGACCAGCGGGTACCAGGCCATGGGCCCGATCCACACCGCCGCTATTACCAGCGCGCCGAGCACCACGCCCGTGGCAATCGCCGCTGGCAGGTCGCGCCCCGCCTTGTTCTTCGGCTTCGGGGCGCGGCTGGGCCAGCGGCTCGGGTTGGCCTCGCGCTCCTCCGGCGCATCACTTACCGCCGCACCCATCTCAGTGGTTTCCGTCTGCGCCTTCGACACGTCGGCTTAGACCTCCAGCAGCTCGTTTTCCTTGCGCTGCACGATCTCGTCGATCTGACCGACGTAGTCCTGAGTGGTTTTGTCCAGCGACTTTTCAGCGGTGATGACCTCGTCTTCGCCCGCGTCGCCGTCCTTCTGGATCTTCTTCAGCGCTTCCATGCCCTGGCGGCGCACGTTGCGGATGGCGATCTTGCCGTCTTCGCCCTTCTGCTTGGCCTGCTTGACCAGCTCCTTGCGGCGCTCCTCGGTGAGCTGCGGGACGGACACGCGGATGACCTGGCCGTCGTCCGTCGGGTTCACACCGAGGTCGGAGTTGCGGATGGCGTTTTCGATCTCGCCCATGGTGGACATGTCGTACGGCTTGATCAGAAGCATGCGCGGCTCCGGCACCGAGATGGTGGCCATCTGGTTGATCGGGGTGGGAGCACCGTAGAAGTCGGCCATCACGCCGTTGAACATGGCCGGGTTCGCGCGGCCGGTCCGGATGGTGGCCAGCTCGTTTCGGGTGTGCTCAACGGAGGCGGTCATGCGCTCTTCGGCGTCCAGCAAAACGTCATCAATCATGGTTTTTACCCCTATCGTTTCTCGGGTTTGCGTCCCCCTTAACTTACCAGCGCCAGCCGCGTGCCTAGACTGTCGCCATGCCGCACCCAGCCTTCACGTTCGTTGCGCCGCCCGGCGCCGCGCTCACCGGCCCGCTCGGCGGGCGGCTTTCCGGCTGGAGCATTCCGATCAAAGACGGCACGGATGTCGCCGGCATGCCCACCACGCACGGCAACCCCGCACGCGCTTACACCGCGCAAGCGACAGACCCGTTTGCGCAGATGCTTATCGACGCCGGAGCGCGCGTCAGCGCCAAAACCCTCACCTCCGAGCTCGGCGCGACCTGCTACGCGGAACGCCCCGGTGTGCCCGTGCTGGAATCCCCCGCCTTCCCCGGCTGCACGCCCGGCGGCTCCTCCGCGGGCGCGGCAGTCGTGGTCGCGGACGAGACGGTGCGTGCGGCCCACGGGACCGACGCCGGCGGCTCGATCCGTGTGCCGGCCGCGGCCTGCGGGGTGGTGGGGCTCAAACTCGCCAGCCGCGATCTGTCCGCCCACGGGTTGTTCACCCGCAACGTCGGCGACCTGTTCACGGTGACGGGATGGGCGCCGCCGGCCCGGCGACGGCTGCGCATCGGCGTGCTCACCCGCGGCGTGTTTGCGGCCCCTGAGGTGGCGGAGCGGCGCGGAGCTGACGTCGAGAAGCTTGCTGCTGCCCTCGGACGCGCCCACGATGTGGTGGAGATTTCCCCCTATGCCGAATCGCGCGAGACGTACGCGCACTTCAGCACCACAATCAAGCGCTCGTTCAAGGATGTGGACCCTCTGGACAGCGGCTACATCGCGTGGCTGAAGGATCAGGCGCACCGCCTACGCCCAGATGACGTCGCCGCAGCAAAGGCGCACACGCGCGGGTTGCCCGCGTTGCTCGCGGCGCAGTGGGGCGTGGATGCTGTGCTCTCCCCCACGATCGCTTTCGATCCGCCCCCGCTCGGCTACTTCCCCTCGCTCAGCCCGGAGGAGAGCTTCCACGCGCAAACCGAATGGTCGCCGTGGTGTTCGGTATTTAATATGCTGCGCACCCCCGCGATCGCGCTCGCGGGGGTGCATCTGGGCAGCCTGAAGCTCAGCGGCCCGGAGTTGCTCGGCCTTGCAGCACAGGCCGAGCTGTTGCGCGCTTAGGCCACCAGCGTGCCCACCTGCTCGCCGGAGACGGCGCGGGCGATGTTGCCCTCCTGCAGCAGGTTGAACACCAAGATGGGCATGTTGTTGTCCATGCAGAGGCTGAACGCGGTGGCGTCAGCGGCCTTCAGGCCGTTTTCGATGACCTCGCGCGGGGAGATTTCGGAGTACAGCTTCGCGTCCGAGTTCTCGCGCGGGTCAGAGTCGTACACGCCGTCAACGCCCTTGGCCATCAGCAGCACCTCGCAGCCGATCTCCAGCGCGCGCTGGGCAGCGGTGGTGTCGGTGGAGAAGTACGGCATACCCATGCCGGCGCCGAAGATGACCACACGGCCCTTTTCCAGGTGGCGGGCGGCGCGCAGCGGCAGGTACGGCTCCGCGATCTGCGCCATGTTGATGGACGTTTGCACGCGGCAGTCCACACCCATCTGCTGCAAAAAGTCCTGCAGCGCCAGGCAGTTCATCACCGTGCCCAGCATGCCCATGTAGTCGGAGCGTGCGCGGTCCATGCCGCGCTGTTGCAGCTCGGCGCCGCGGAAGAAGTTGCCGCCGCCGATGACCACGGCAACCTCGGTGCCTGCACGTGCCACGTCAGCGATCTGGCGCGCGACGGACTCGACCACGTCCGGGTCGATGCCGACCTTGCCTCCGCCGAACATTTCACCGCCCAACTTCAGCATCACTCGCTTGAAACCTGTGCGGCTGGGATTGAGGTCAGTCACCGAAATTCGCTCCTTCTGCGCGGCGGGTTGTTCAGATGTTCGCGAACGATTCTAGACGCGCTTTCGCGCGGGCACCGAAACGCGCACTCCGGGCTGTGTGCTTGACGACGAAGCCCCGCAGACGCCACCGGCCCAACTGGGCGGAAGCGCTCTGCGGGGCTTGGCCGTGAAGCGCTGTTCTACGGCAGCTTAAGCCTGGCCGACCTCGAAGCGGGCGAAGTCCAGGACCTCGATGCCGCTCTCCTCGGCGAACTGCTTGACGGTCTTCTTGGAGTCAGCCAGGGACGGCTGATCCAGCAGGACAACGTCCTTGAAGAAGCCGCCCATGCGGCCCTCGACGATCTTGGCGATGGCAGCTTCCGGCTTGCCCTCGTTGCGGGTGATCTCCTCCTGGACCGCACGCTCCTTCTCAACGACGTCGGCCGGGACGGACGCCTGGTTGAGGTAGCGGGCCTTCATCGCTGCGATCTGCAGAGCGACCTGGTGTGCGGCCTCAGCGTTGTCGCCGGTGTAGGACACGAGGACGCCAACTGCCGGCGGCAGGTCTGCAGCCTTCTGGTGCAGGTACTTGGCCACCTGCTCACCCTCGATGGTGGTGGCGCGGCGCAGCTCGAGCTTCTCGCCGATCTTTGCGGAGAGGCGCTCCAGGACGTCGTGCGCGGTCTCGCCGTTCACGTCTGCGTTCGCCAGCTCCTCCTGGGAGTTCGCCTTCGCTGCTGCTGCGGCGTCGGCGATCTGTGCGGCGATGTCCTTGAACTCCTGGTTCTTGGCAACGAAGTCGGTCTCGGAGTTGATCTCGACGATGGTGTTGCCGGAGATGGCGACCAGGCCCTCGAGGGCGTTGCGCTCTGCGCGCTTGCCCACGTCCTTGGCGCCCTTGATGCGGAGGTTTTCGACGGCCTTATCGAAGTCGCCGCCGGTCTCCTCGAGTGCCTTCTTGCAGTCGAGCATGCCGGAACCGGTGGTCTCGCGGAGCTTCTTGACGTCAGCAGCAGTGTAGTTCGCCATAGTGGGCGATCCTCCTCGTGAATGTGTTGCTAAAAGTGTTCAAACCGTTTCAAGCGTAGCCGACAGTACTCGTTGTGGCACGGCTTGGAGCGGGGGCGCACGCAAAACACCCCGCGCCCGCACTGTCCCCGGGCGTGGTGCCGGCGGGCGTGAGCGGAACGCGGGGTGCGCGTGCAGGTGGCGTGAGCCGGAAAGCTTACGCCTGGGTTGCAGACTCGTCGCCGGACTCGTTGGCCTTGGCCTCAGCCTGCTCAGCTGCGCGAACAGCGTGCGGCTGCTCAACCTCGGCGACCTCCTGCGGAGCTGCGGACTCAGCTGCGACGGCAGCCTTCGCAGCGTCAGCTGCGGAAACTTCCTCGGAAGCGGCAGCCTGAGCCGCTGCCTCAGCAGCCTCAGCCTGACGCTTCGCGTCGTTGTCGCCGGCTGCGTCGCGGGCGGAAGCGAGCTGGCGCTCCTCGCGCTGCTGCTTACCGGCGATGACAGCCTCGCCCACGATGTGGGTGAGCAGCTTCACGGCGCCGATAGCGTCGTCGTTGCCCGGGATCGGGAAGTCGACAACGTCCGGGTCGCAGTTGGTGTCCAGGATGGCAACCACCGGGATGCGCAGCTTCTGCGCCTCGTTGACGGCGATGTGCTCCTTGTTGGTGTCCACGATCCACAGCGCGGACGGTGCCTTGGTCATGTCGGCAATGCCGCCCAGCACACGCTCGAGCTTGATGCGCTCGCGGGTGAGCATGAGGACTTCCTTCTTGCCGCGGCCTGCGTAACCGTCCTCGGCTGCGTCCATGGCCTGCAGTTCCTTCATGCGGCCGATGCGCTTGGACACGGTCTGGAAGTTGGTGAGCATGCCGCCCAGCCAGCGGTGCGTCACGTACGGCATGCCGACGCGCTGCGCCTCTTCCTGGATCGGCTCCTGTGCCTGCTTCTTGGTGCCGACGAACAGGATAGTGCCGCCGTGTGCGACGGTCTCCTTGACAAACTCGTAGGCCTCATCGATGTAGGTCAGCGTCTGCTGCAGGTCGATGATGTAGATGCCGTTACGGTCGGTGAAGATGAAGCGGCGCATCTTCGGGTTCCAGCGACGCGTCTGGTGGCCGAAGTGCACACCGGCGTCGAGGAGTTCACGCATGGTTACAACTGCCATGGTTTTGTCTCCTTCGGAGAAAGTAGTTCGGTTAATTGCTTGTCTCACGTGCGGGTTTTTATCCCGCACCCTGGCACCGTGCTCGCCCTGCACCCTGTGAGAGGGACCGTCGCTGAGCAGGCATTATCCGGCGCGCGTAGTCAGCCCATAAAAGCTGCCCGTGCAACACTACCCGCCCGCGCCCACAAAACCTAATCTCTACTGCGTCTTCTGTGGATAACGTCGCGGCGGGCGGCGGGTTATCCACAGATTTTCGCATCCAGGCTAGTTTTCTTGCCTTCAGCGTGCTCGTATTCACGCATGCGCTTATCGACGATCCTCCGGTCCGCCACCGCCCTTATCCTCGCCGCCGCCATCAGCGCCACCCCGGCCGCCGCCTGGGTGGACCCGGCAGCCGGCACCCCGTATCCGGCCGCGGTGTCGCGCCCTGCTGACATCCCGGAGCAGAATTGGAAACCCGGGCACCGCGGCGTGGATTTACCCCTGCGCCTCGGCGCTGACGTGCTGGCCGCCGGCGACGGCGTTGTCGCCTTCGTGGGCGTGGTAGCCGGCACCCCGGTGATCTCCGTCGACCACGCAGGCGAGATCCGCACCACGTATCAGCCGGTGCGCTCCCCGCTTGCCGTGGGTGACAAGGTGCGCGAAGGCGAATCGATTGGCTCTCTGGCGCACGCCCCGGCGGGGTTTTCCGGATCCCACGACGGTTTGCACTGGGGTGCGCTGGTGGGCAAGGACTCCTACATCGATCCGCTCACGCTGTTGGAAGCGCCGCGGATCCGACTCAAACCCTTAGACGGCGCCACTACGCGCGCGGGTGCGCCTGGTCGTAGACGCGTTTGAGCCGCTGCGCGGAGACGTGGGTGTAGATCTGTGTGGTTTGCAGGCTGGTGTGGCCGAGCATCTCCTGCACCACGCGCAGATCCGCCCCACCTTCGAGCATGTGGGTGGCAGTGGTGTGGCGCAGCGTGTGCGGGCTGACGTGTTCCACCCCGGCGCGCTGCCCGGCGCGCTCGACTATGCGGCGCACCTGGCGCTGGTCGATGCGCCCGCCGCGGGAGCCGACGAACATCGCCTGCGTGTCGCCCGTGAGTTCTGCGCGGCCGAACTCTAGCCACTCGGACACGGCGGCTGCGGCTTCGTCGCCGAACGGCACGACGCGCTGCTTGTTGCCCTTGCCGGTGACGTGGGCGAGCCCACGGGCAAGGTCCACGTCGCCGAGGTTTAGCCCCGTCAGCTCCCCGACGCGGATGCCGGTGGCGTAGAGCAGTTCGAGCATGGCGCGGTCGCGCAGGTACTCGGCGGGGTGGGCATCGTCGGCCGCACCCGCCTCGACGAGCTCGCCTGCGCGCTCCCCCTTGACCACTGTGGGCAGCGGGCGGTTGACCTTGGGGGCCTTGAGTCGCGCCGCGGCGTCAGCGCTGATGTCGCCCCGGCGGTAGGCCCAGGTGGAAAAGGCGCGAGCAGCGGCGGTGCGGCGTGCCAGCGTGGCCCGGCTTTTGCCAGCACCCATCGCGTCAGCGAGCCAGCGCCTCAGCGCGTCGAGGGTGAACTCGTCGAAGGTGTCCGCGTAGCCGACGAGCCCCTTAAGGTCCGCGACGTAGCCTTTGACCGTGTTCGCGGAGCGGCCGAGGACAAGTTCGGCGTATTCGGCGAAGTCCTCCACCGCCGCCTGCACTTGCCCCAGCTGTTTACTCATGTCACGGCAGTGTACTCGCCTCCCCTACTCGGGCTGCTCCACCCGCGACCACACCCGCTTGTCGCGCTCCACGAGCCCGCGCTTGGACAGGTCCATCAGGATGTGCACCGTCAGCGCGATGGACAGCCCCGCATCCGCGGCAACCGCCTCGGCCTCCCTTCCGGTGCGGCCGGCGGGCGGCAGGGCGTCGTAAATGCGCAGCTCGTTGCGGGAGAGCTGTTGGGTCACACTCGGCGGGTACTGCATCTCCATCTGCTCCTCGGCGCTGTATTCGCCGACCACGGAAAGCTGCTCGTGAATCTGCCCGGCGTTGAGCACCATTTCGGCCTCGTTGTTCTGGATGGCCAGGTTCGCGCCGAGAGATTGGGCGTCCGTGACCGGCCCGGGCACCGCCATGGCCGTGCGGTTAAACGCGTTGACCCACTTCAGGGTATTCAGCGCCCCGGAGCGAAACGGCGCTTCCACCAGCACGGTGCCCAGTGTCAGGGCGGCCACGAGGCGGTTTCTGGTGAGGAAGCGGTGCCTGTCCGGCGTGACAGCGGGCGGATATTCCGTGATCAACGCGCCACCCGTGGCCACCACCCTCTCGAAAAGCGCCTTGTTCGAGCGCGGGTAGTACTCGCCGGGCCCACAGGCCGCCACCATCACAGTCGGGGTGTTCACGTCCATGGCTGTCGTGTGCGCGACTGTGTCGATACCCAGCGCGCCGCCGGAGACAACCGTGTAGTTGTGCCCGCCCAGCCCGGCAACAAGATCCTTGGTGGCCATGTGCCCGTACTTGGTGGCGTGGCGCGTGCCCACCACTCCGACGGACTGGGCGAACAGCCCCGCCAGGTTGGTGTTGCCCGCAACCCACAGCGCGTGCGGCGCAATGCCGTCCGGCTGGTGGCTGGTCTTACCCGCCGCTCCTGTTTGCTGGCGACCGAACGAGCACTGAATCGCCTCCGCCGGCCACTGCGGCGATTCCGGGGTAAGCAGCGTGTAGCCAAGGTCCGCGGCGAACTCGAGGTCCTCGGCCGCGCGGTCCCACGTGAAGCGATTCTCGGTCTGCGAAAGCAGCCCGCCGATCCAGGTGGCGCGGGTGCGCACGCCCTCTGCGATCTCGTCCGCGCTCTTGCCCACACGCAACAGCGCCTGGATGTGGTGCGACGGCCCCTCAACCACTCGTGAGAGGTAGGCCCAGGATTCCAACGAGGACATCTACGCCACCTCCTCGCGCTGCAGCTGGTGCTCGCGCATCTCCACTGCGCGGCAAGCGTGGTGGATGTCGGGCTGGTCCATCGCTTCCAGGTCCGCGAGCGTCCAGGCCAGCTTTAAGCATTTATCCACCCCGCGCTGCGTGATCTTGCCTTGGATAAGCTCTGCCTGCAGCATCGCCATCGCCGACTCCGTGGCGGGAAAATGCCTGCGGATCAGGGTCGCTGGCACACGCCCGTTGACGTCCTCGTTGCAGCCCGCCTTCGCCCACCGGGCCGCAGCGCGTTCGCGGGCCGCCGCCACACGCCCCGCAATGCTTATCGACGGCTCCGCGTCCCTCGGGCTGAGCACCGCCGCGTCGCCAGAGGTGGTCACGAACACGTCCAGCCGGTCCTTCAACGGGCCGGAAACGTTGCTTAAGTGGCGCGCCCGCTGCGGGGACTTGCACGTGCACTGCCCTTTCACCCGCTGGCACGCGCACGGGTTCGCCGCCAACACCAGCTGGAAATCCGCCGGGTAGACCACTTCCCTTCTCGCCCGTGTCAGCCGCACCTCGCGCTTTTCCAGCGGGATGCGCAGCGCGTCAAGGACGGGCGCCGGGATCTCGGAGGCCTCGTCCAAAAACAGCACCCCGCGGTGCGCCTGGCTGACCACACCGGGGGTTGGCGTGCCGCCTCCCCCGCCGATTAACGCCGCGCGGGTCAGCGACGGGTGCGGGGCGATAAACGGGCGCGTTGCCACTACCCCGCCGCCAGAGACCCCGGCCGCGGAATGGATGGCGGTGACCTCAACCATCTCCTGCACGTCCATCGGCGGCAGGATCGACGGAATGCGCTCCGCCAGCATAGACTTGCCGGAGCCCGGCGGGCCGATCATCATCACGTGGTGCCCACCGGCGGCGGCTACTTCGAGCGCCTCGCGCTCCTCGGACATGCCCGCAAGGTCCTGGAAATCCGGCACCGCACGCTGCGGCGCATCCGCTTCCGGCGCTGTGGCAGACTCCAACTCCGCCTCGCCGGTGATCCACTGCCACACCTGCGCAAGCGAATCCGCCACCAGCACCTCCCGGCGGCCCAGCAGTGCTGCCTCCGCGGCGTTGGCTCTCGGCACGACGACGGTTTGGATAGGGTCTGCCGCGTCAAATGCGGCGATGAGCATCGGCAGCACGCCTTCGGCCCGTCGCAAAGTCCCGTCCAGCGCCAGCTCCCCGCAGAACATGGTGGATGCGAGCGTGCGCTCCACGCGCGGATCCAGGCTGCCCAGCACCGCAAGCGCGATGGGCAGGTCGAAGTGCGAGCCGGCCTTGGGCAGGTGCGCGGGCGAAAGCGACACCATGATCTTCGTGCGCGGCCACGGCAGCGCCGAATTCGAAATCGCGGTGCGGATGCGCTCGCGCGACTCTTTCACCGCCGCATCCCCCAGGCCCACCATGTGCATGCCGGGCAACCCGGGCCCCACGTTGGCCTCCACCGTGACCAGGCGGGCGGCGACGCCTTCCACGGTCGCGCTCATTGTGCTAGCAAGCGCCATCTTCCACCCCCGGGAACCGGCGCAGGATGTAGTCCTCGCCGTCGAAGACCACCTCGACTACATCGAAGCGGATCGGGCGGTACTGGTCTTGCGAATGCTTGTCCAGCCACTGCGCCGCACACCGGCGCATGGTGTTGAGCTTCTTCGTGGTCACCGCCTCCGCTGCGCCAAACGCGGTGCCGCGGCGGGATTTCACCTCCACGAAGACGACGGTGCCGTCCTCGTCCTCAACGACAGCGTCGATCTCGCCGGCGCGCATCCGTTGCCGGTGCCCCAAGAGGCTGTAACCCTCGTCCTCGTACCACCTGATCGCGGCGTACTCCCCCGCCCTGCCCAGCTCCCACTGGTCCTGATAGTTCACCTGCACGGTGCCTCCCCGTTTCATAGAGTTGCCAAAAATGTTGGTCCTCTATCAGACGCAGAAGGCCCTGCCGCGGTTCCATGGCGCGGGCAGTTTTGTAAAACTCGGCGGCCGCACCGGTATTTGGACAGGTGAATGCCTGATACAAATAAGGCACCTCTTGCGGACTACCCAGCCGCCACCAATGGTTGGTCAGCACCCACTATGCAGCTGCATAGCGGTGGCCGGTGCTTGCGGACTCCGCATTGCGGACAACCCAGCCGACACCAATGGTTGGTCGGTACCCACTATGCAGCGGCATAGCGGTGGGTGGCGGTCCCTCGTAAAAGCCCTCAGCCGCCCACACTTACCGTCGCCTAAACCGGAAACTGTTCACAGCCACCTAACGCAAAGCGCGACACGCCGAGTTTTACAAACGGATCGCCGCGAGCACTATTCCGGGAAGGTCAGGTCGGGCTTGTCCAGCTCTTCGATATTGACGTCCTTGTAGGTGATCACGCGCACGTAGCGCACAAAGCGCACCGCGCGGTACATGTCCCACACCCACGCGTCCGACATCAGCACCTCGTAGTAGACGTCGCCGCCGTCGGTGTGCGGAATGAGCTTGACGCCGTTGGCCAGGTAGAACCGGCGCTCAGTTTCCACCACGTAGGAGAACTGGCTGGCCACGTCCCGGTACTCGCGGTAGAGGGAAAGCTCGACGTCAGCCTCGTAGTTGTCAAGATCCTCGGCGCTCATGCCTGCCCCTTCTTGCTGGACTGCCAATAGAAGTCGTCAGCGTCCCTGACGTTCGCATAACTATAACGGTGCTCAGGGCTCGCACCGTGGCGGCGCACCGCGTCCATGTGCACCTTTGTCGAATACCCCTTGTGGCCCTCCAAACCGTACTGGGGAAACGCTTGGGCCATTTCGCACACCAGCCGGTCCCGGCTCACCTTCGCCAGCACGCTGGCTGCGGCGATGCAGCGGGCTGTGTAGTCGCCTCCCACCACCGGCAGTTGGGGTGAGGGAAGTCCGGGGATACGGAAGGCGTCGATAAGCACGTAGCCCGGTGTAACCGAAAGGCCCGCGATAGCGCGGCGCGCGCCGTCGATGTTGGCGTGCTGGATCCCGCGGCGGTCAATCTCCGCCGCGGAGATGTGCACCACCGAGTACGCCACCGCGGCGTTTTTCACTGCGTCGAAGAGCACGTCGCGCTTGCGGGCGGTGAGCTTCTTGGAATCCGTCAGCTCCTCCAACGCCGGCTGCGGTGCTGTCGGCAGCACGCACGCTGCGATGGTGATGGGGCCGAAACACGCCCCGCGGCCGGCTTCGTCCACCCCCGCCACCGGGCCGAAGCCCGCCTTGTCTAAAGCGACCTCGTAGGTGCGCAGCTGCTTTAAGCGCCGCACGGGCCTACTGCTGGATGTCCGGGTCGCCCACGCCCTGCATGCGGTTGATCGGGAACACCACAGCCTCGACCTTGCCGCGGATGTTTTCTTCCGGGATGGTGCCCTGGAACTGGTCGCCGATGTGCGCGCGCGAGTCCAGGGAGTTGGTGCGGTTATCGCCCATCATGAAGTAGTTGCCCTCCGGCACCGTCACAGGACCGAAGAAGGGCCCGCCGCACGCGTCGGAACCCGTGGATTCATCCACCGGGTAGAAGTTCGGCTGCAGGGTGTAGGACTGGTCGATCGGCTTGCCGTCCACCATGATCGCCGGGTCCCCCGCCTGGCAGGACACCGTCTGCCCGCCGGTGGCGATGATGCGCTTGACCAGAGTGTTCTCGTCCTTCGGCACCAGCCCCACCCAGGAGCCGACCTCCTGCATCCCGCGGATAACCGGGTTGGAGGAACGGTTAGAGTCGAAGCCCGTGTTCCAGGAATCGGTGCCCGCGAAGACGATCACGTCGCCCGGCTCCGGGTCGGAGAAGTAGTAGCTTACCTTCTCCACGAAGATGCGGTCGCCGGAGCCGGATTCGCCGTGCAGCGTGGGCTCCATGGAGGCGGACGGGATGACGTAGAGGCGACCGATAAACGTCTGGATCACAAACATGATCAGCAGTGTCAGCACCACCACGACCGGGATTTCCACGTACCAGGGAAGCTCCTTTTTCTCCTCTGGCTCGTCCGCGGCCGGCTGCTGCGCAACCGGGGCTGCGTCACGGCGCGGCTCGGCGGCGTAGGGATTGTGGGGCTGTGCAGGCTGGGAAGCGGAAGGCTCGCCTGCGGGTCCGTTCACGTTGGTCACTCGGGATACGTTAGCACCGCGGGAGTCGTCGACAAGCAAAGTGCCCCGCCCGAGCGGACTCGGACGGGGCACTGTGGCGCGCTGAAACTAGCGGCGCTCCTTGATGCGGGCAGCCTTGCCGCGCAGGTTGCGCATGTAGTACAGCTTGGCGCGGCGGACGTCGCCCTTGCGCACAACCTCGATCTTCTCCAGGTTCGGGGAGTGCACCGGGAAGGTACGCTCAACCGCGATACCGAAGGAGACCTTGCGCACGGTGAAGGTCTCGCGGATGCCGTCGCCCTGGCGGCGGACCACAAAGCCGGTGAAGACCTGCGTACGGGTCACAGAACCCTCGATAACCTTGACGTGGACGTCGAGGGTGTCGCCCGGGCGGAAGTCCGGGATGTCGTCGCGCAGCTGGCCTGCGTCGACAAGATCAATGATGCCGTTGCTCATGAAAGCAATCCTTTACGTGTTCGGACAGAGGACCCTGGCGGCACTTCCCCATCTGGGGCGCTCGGCCGGTTCATGTCGATTACAAGAACCTGCAGCATTTTACATATGCGCCGGTCACTTCCCAAATCCGGCCCGCTTGAGCGCATCGGCCATCGAGCCGGATGCTTCTCGACGCCCCTCCGGCCGACCCCGCTTCCGGCCACCGCCCGGCTTTTGGGTGCCCCGCTGGCGGGCCTTCTTTTGCGCTGGCTGGCCCGGTTCGTCGTCGAGCCTGAGGCTCAACCCGATGCGGTTGCGGGCGACGTCGACGTCCATGACCTTTACCTTCACCACCTCGCCGGAGCGCACCACCCCGTGCGGGTCCGAGACGAACTTGTGGCTCATCGCCGAGACATGGACCAGGCCGTCCTGGTGCACGCCCACGTCCACGAACGCGCCGAAGGCGGCGACGTTGGTCACCGTGCCCTCCAGGATCATGCCCGGTTTGAGGTCCTTGACCTCGTTGACACCTTCCTTGAACTCGGCGGTCTTAAATTCCGGGCGCGGGTCGCGGCCGGGCTTGTCCAGCTCGGCGAGGATGTCGGTGACGGTGGGCACGCCGAACTGCTCGTCGGCGAAATCAGCCGGCGCGAGCTTGGTCAGCACGGCGGTGTTACCGATGAGCTGCTCGGTGCTCAGGCCCGTGGCCTGGGCGACGCGCTCGACCACCGGATAGGCCTCCGGGTGCACCGCGGAGCCGTCCAGCGGGTTGGCCCCGCCCTGGATACGCAGGAAGCCGGCAGCCTGCTCGAACGCCTTCGGGCCCAGGCGCGGCACCTTGCCCAGCTCCTTGCGGGTGGTAAAGCGGCCGTTTTCGTCGCGGTAGGCCACGATGTTCTTCGCCACCGTGCCCGACAGGCCGGCTACGCGCTCGAGCAGCGGCGCCGACGCCGTGTTCACGTCCACGCCGACGGAGTTCACCGCGTCTTCCACCACCGCGTTCAGTGTCTGCGCGAGCGCGGTTTGGTTCACGTCGTGCTGATACTGGCCCACGCCGATGGACTTCGGGTCCACCTTGACCAGCTCCGCCAGTGGGTCCTGAAGGCGTCGCGCTATGGACACCGCCGAGCGCAGGGAGACATCCATGTCCGGGAACTCCTCCGCCGCAATCTGGCTGGCGGAGTACACCGACGCACCAGACTCGGACACCACCACCGGGGTGGGGCGCCTGCCGCCCGCCTGAGCGATCAGGTCCGCCACCTCGCCGGCGAGCTTCTCGGACTCTCGCGACGCCGTGCCGTTGCCCACGGCGATGAGCTCCACGCCGTGCTGCGCGGCCAGCGACGCCAGCTCAGCGCGCGAGGCATCCCAGCGGTTCTGCGGCTGGTGCGGGTAGACAATCGTGGTGGCGAGCACCTTGCCGGTCTCGTCCACCACGGCGCACTTCACGCCGTTGCGGTAGCCCGGATCGAGCGCCAGCGTTGCGCGCTGGCCGGCGGGCGCGGCCAGCAACACATCGCGAAGGTTGGTCTTGAACACCTGCAGCGCGCCCTCCTCCGCCTTCTCCTTCAAGCGCATGCGGGTGTCAAGGTTCGCGGAGACCTGCAGCTTGGTGCGCCAGCCCCAACGCACCACTTTTGCCAGCCACTCGGAGTCCTTCACCGGCAGGTCGAAGCGCTCTGCGATCATGCCTTCGTACACGGCCTCCTCGCCCGGGTCCATGTCGATGGTGAGCACGCCCTCGGCCTCGCCGCGCAGCAGCGCCAGGATCCGGTGGCTGGGCAGTTTTGCAAACGGCTCGGAGAACTCGAAGTAGTCCGCGAACTTCGCGCCCTCGGTCTCCTTGCCCTCCACCACGGCGGAGCGCAGGGTGCCTTGGCTATACACGCGGTCGCGGACCTCGCCGACTAAGTCCGCGTCCGTGGCGAAGCGGTCCACCAGGATGGCGCGGGCGCCCTCGAGCGCGGACTTCGCATCCGGGAAGCCTTCCGACAGGTAGGCCTCTGCCAGGGTTTCGGGGTTGGCCGAAGGGGCGTCGATAAGCTGCTGCTCCAACGGCTCAAGCCCAGCCTCGCGCGCGATGTCCGCCTTGGTCTTGCGGCGCTTCTTGTACGGCAGGTAGAGGTCTTCGACGCGCGCCTTCGTGTCCGCGCTAAGGATCGCCTGCTTCAGTTCGTCGGTGAGTTTGCCCTGCTCCTCGATGCTTTCCAGCACCGCCGTTTTGCGCTCGGCGAGTTCGAGCAGGTAGGTGTTGCGCTCCTCGATGTGGCGCAGCTGCGCGTCGTCGAGGCCGCCCGTGGCCTCCTTGCGGTAGCGGGCGATGAACGGGACGGTGTTGCCCTCGGCGAGCAGTTTCAGCGCCTGCTCGACCTGGTTGTCCCGCACATTGATTTCGTTCGCGATGGTGGCTGCGATTGATGTCATTCGGGCGAGTCTAGTCGCGGGCGTGTTACGTCAGCGCTACAGCAGCACCTGCGCCAGCACCGAGCCCACCACGCAGGAGGTGAACACCGAGATCGCGCCCGGGATGAGGAACGAGTGGTTGATCACGAACTTGCCGATGCGCGTGGTGCCAGTGCGGTCGAAGCCGATGCAAGCCAAATCGGACGGGTAGGTGGGCAGGATCCAGTAGCCGTACGCGGCACCGTAGAAGCCGACGATGACCTTCGGGTCGATACCCAGCGCCAGGCCAATCGGGGCGATCGCGACCAGCGCCGCGGCCTGCGAGTTGACCAGCTTAGACACGATGAGCAGCACGATCGCGTACGCCCACGGCGCGGCCTCCACAACGGAGCCCAGGCTTGCCTCGAGCTGGTCGATGTGCGCGGCAAAGAACGTGTCCGCCATCCAGGCCACGCCGAAGACGGAGAACACCGCCGTCATGCCGGCCTTGAACACCGGAGTGGAGGCGATCTTCTTGTGGTCCACCTTGCAAAACAGCAGGATGATCGCGCCGGCAAAGAGCATCACCATCTGGATGGCCAGGTTCATCGACAGCGGCTTGACGCCGCCTTCGCCGTCATCGAACGCGGGGCGCAGGCCCTCGAACGCGCCGAGCACCACCACGAACGCGATGGCGGCGAGGAAGACCCAGACGGCGTTGCGGGCGGACTTGGGAAAGACCTCGTCCAGCAGCGAGTGGCTGGACTTGTTGATGGATTCCGCAAACGCCGGATCCTGCATGCGCTCCTGGAACGCTGGGTCCTTGTCCAGGTCCTTGCCGCGGCGCAGCGACCACAGCGCGGCCAGGACAACACCGGACAGCGATGCCGGGATGGCCACCATGAGGATCTGCGGGATGGAGTACGCCTTGTCAATCACCCCGGCGTTTTCCGCCAGGATCGACGCGAGCGAGACCGTGGCCACCGACACCGGCGAGGCGGTAATGCCCATTTGCGCGGACGTGGACGCCACGGCCATGGGGCGCTCCGGGCGGATGCCCTTCTTCACAGCGATGTCCTCGATGATGGGGAACATGGTGTAGACCACATGCCCGGTGCCGCACAGCACCGTCAGGAACCAGGTGGTCAACGGCGCGAGGATGGTGATGCGCTCTGGGTGGGCGCGCAGCAGCTTCTCCGCCTGCTGCATCATCACCTCAAGGCCGCGCGATTGTTGCAGCGTGGCCGCACACCCGATCACGGCGATGATGGTGAGCATCACGCCGACGGGCGGTTCGCCCGGCTCGAGGCCGAAGACGAACACCATGAGCATCAAACCGATGCCGGAGATCAGGCCGAGGCCGAGCCCGCCGTAGCGAGTGCCCAGTAGCAGGGCGCTGAGGATGACCAGGATTTGCAGGACGATGGCGACCGCGGATGTTGGGTCAAGCACTGACGCGAGCATGGGTGTCCTTTCTTACGCGTGTAACGCACCCAAGTGTATTGCCCAATTGGTCAGACCTTTAAATTTTCATAGGGTGATGTTGCCCACCAGATAAGCTAAACCTCTACAGTGCCGCCAGACTGATAAGCCCCAGTTGGCAGCGCGTTTTCCACCGCCCGCGTGGCCTCCTCGAGCGCGAGCGCGGTGCGCCCGGCGACGGTGAGCGTGGTTCCCTCCAGGGTGACCTCGGGGTCGCGGTAGCCAGCCTTCTTCAAGGCCCTGCGCAATTGCTTTACGACGACCCGCGCCGCCCCGTCCACCCTCACCGTCGTGAGCACGTCGCGAGCGTCCAACATGAACCGATCATCCTCGCTCAGCGGTGTCTGCTCCAGCAGCTCGGGGCGCACCTCGCGGGTGCGCTTTAGCGACTGCTCCCGGCGCCACGCCTCCACCTTGGCGTGGTCGCCGGACGTCAGCACCGCGGGCGCCTCAAGGCCGCGCCACACACGCGGTTTGGTGTAGCTCGGCCCCTCGAGCAGGCCGTCGGAGAAGCTGTCGTCCTCATGGCTTTCGGTGTTGCCCAGCACGCCCGGGATCAGGCGCGTCACTGCCTCAGCGATGACTAGGACGGCAACCTCGCCGCCAATCAGCACATAGTCGCCGATGGACACCTCACGCACCCGGTAGCGCTGTGCGGCGTCCTCGAAAACGCGCTGGTCGATGCCCTCGTAGCGCCCGCACGCGAACACGATGTGGCGCTCGCGCGACCACGCCTGCGCGTCCTTTTGCGTGAATGGTTTGCCTGCCGGGGTGGGCACCAGCAGCAGTGGCTTGGTGCTGTCCTCGCCGCCTTCGTACGGGCGGGGTGCCACCTCGTGCACGTCGTCGTGGCGCAGCTTGTCGTTGCGGTGCGCGGCGGCGGTGTCGAGGGAAGTTCCGGGGCGGCCTTCGGCGACGTCGTCAAGCGCAGGCCCCCACACCTCCGGCTTCATCACCATGCCCGGTCCCCCACCCAGCGGCGGCGCGTCCACGGACTTGTGGTTGCCGGTGGCCCAATCGCGCAGATCGTGCACGCCCACCGACAAAATCCCCTGCTCGATCGCCTTGCCCAGCAGCGCGTGGCGAAGCGGATCGAGGTACTCGGGGAAGATGGTGACAACGTCTAAGCGCAGCTGCGGGCTAGACATCAAGCAGGCCCTCGGGCGGGGTGATGGTGAGGTAGCCCGCCTTAGTGTCGAGCTCCGGCACGAAGTCCATCACGAACGGGACCATGACCTCCTTGCCCCGGTAATCGATCTCCAGGATCTTCCGGTTCGGCGCGTCCATCACGCCCGTGACCTCGCCGACCTCTTCGCCGTCATGCCGCACCTTCAGGCCGATAAGCTCGTGGTTGTAGTACCCCTCCGAGTCCTCTTCGCGCTCCAGCGGCTCGGCGAAGAACTTCATGCCGCGCAGGCTATCGGCGGCGGTGCGGTCCGGCACCTCCTCAAAGCTGACCAACAGGCGCTTCTGGTGCGGCCGCACCGTCTTCACGGTCAGCTCCCGCTCCTTGCCGGCCTGGCGGCCGGTCAGCACAGCGCCGACAACGATGTGTTCCTCCGACTCGTCCACCAGCAACTCGACGGCAACTTCACCTTTCACGCCGTGGGACTTGACCACGCGGCCGATCTGCAGCTCCATGGGTGATTACGGTAGCAGGCCGCCGGCTCGCCGAACGTTCCTGGCTGCGCCAGCTCCCCCTGCGCCAGCTCCCCCTGCGCCAGCTACGCAGACCCTGGGAGGCTCATCCTGGCAATGCGCGATTTTTGCGCGAACCCAGGCTCTAGATCCCAGGGTTTGCGTGCGGCCGGTCCGTCAAACGGCTGCTTGGCGGGGGCAAGGCGGGGTGGAATTCGCCGAACCCTCACCAACGCGAAACCCCCGTTGCGCACGTGGGGTGCGCGGAACGGGGGTTCGTCGAGAAGCGAAGAGTGCTTAGTTCTCCTCAGCCGGAGCGTCCTCGGACGCCTCGGACTCAGCCTCAGCGGACTCGCCCTCAGCCTCAGCAGCCTCAGCCTCGGCAGCGGCGGCGGCCTCAGCGGCCTCCTTTGCCTCAGCCTCTTCCTTGGCCTTCTTGCGCTTCTCGGTGATGGCCTCGGCGGTCGGGCCGTTCTTGGCCTCCTCGAGCGCCTGGTTGAACAGGTCGAGCTTGGACGGCTTCTCCTCGGCAGTCTTGAGGGTGCCCTCAGCGCCGTCGAGACCCTTGTGCTTCTGCCAGTCGCCGGTCACCTTCAGCAGTGCCATCACCGGCTCGGTCGGCTGCGCGCCGACACCCAGCCAGTACTGAGCGCGCTCGGAATCGATGCGGATGAGCGACGGCTCTTCCTTCGGGTGGTAGATGCCGATGTTCTCAATGACAGCACCGTCGCGACGGGTGCGGGCGTCGGCGATGACGACGCGGTACTGCGCGTTGCGGATCTTGCCAACGCGCTGCAGCTTGATCTTTACAGCCATGATGTACTTCCTTGTAGGTCACTGGGCAGTGCAGACACTCGCCACTTATCGACGAGCCGGTTCAACCCTTCTTATTTACCCTGCGCGTGCCTGGCCGGGCGACCTGCCTCGCTTATGGGACGAGGTACAAGACGGATCCGGCGCGTACACAGTTATGGACTTGTCGTGCCTGGCGCGCATACACGCCGGACAGCCCGTGATACTTTACGCGCGCTTTCCCCAGGTTCCAAAACACGCGTCCGGCTTTAGCCTTCCACATCCGCGCGAGTCTGGTTCGGTCCCGCGCGTTGGGGGCGGTATTGTCCTTAACCGCTTGTGACGATAGACGGCACAGCGCAGCAAGGCACACGGCAAAACGGGTTGGAGAAACGGTTGAGTACGACGGCAGGGCACCCACCACAGCCGACGAAAGGCTCCACCGCGTACCGCGTCGACCTGGACGGGCTGCGCGGGTTCGCCATCGCGCTCGTGGTGCTCTTCCACGTGTTTGTCGGCCGCGTCTCCGGCGGCGTGGATGTCTTCCTGCTGCTGTCCGGCTACTTCTTCCTCGGCGGCCAGCTGCGCTACGCGCTGCGCCCCAATCCGAACCTGAATCCATGGTGGCCGTTGTGGCGCACCATCCGCAGGTTGGTACCGGCACTCGCGCTGGTGGTGGTCGTGGTCGTCGGCCTGGTCATGGCGTTCACCCCGGAGCTGATGGGCGTGGAGCTTTCCCGCCAGGTCACCGCGTCAATGCTGTACTTCCAGAACTGGGAGCTGATGGCGCAGAACGCGGATTACGCCGCTGCCAGCCAGGAGACCTCTCCCCTACAGCACCTGTGGTCCATGTCGGTGCAGGGGCAGTTCTATGTCTTTGGCATTCTTCTGGGCTGGGTCATCGCCGTGACTGTGACCAAGCTGCGGGCGAAGCCTGAACACGCCCGCCGCGCCGCCATCGCGCTGCTTGCGGTGATCACCGTGGCATCGTTCGCCTGGGCCTCCCGCTTCGGGCTGGAGGGCACCGGCGAGAACTACTACTCCACGTTCTCCCGCGCGTGGGAGCTCTCCCTCGGCGCGCTGCTGGCGTTCGTACCAGCAAACCGGTTCCTGCCGCAGACCACCGCGTGGCTCACCGCGCTGCTCGGCGTGGTGCTCATCGCCATCACGGGCTTTATCGTGCCCACCTCGCTGGCCTTCCCTGGCCCCGTCGCCCTGATCCCGCTCACCGGTGCGGCCCTGGTGATCCTCTCCGGCAACGCCAACGGCGTATCCAAGGTGCTCGCCTCCGCCCCGATGACCTGGCTGGGCAGCGTGGCCTACTCGCTGTACTTGTGGCACTGGCCGCTGTTGATCATCGTCACCGTCATCGGCGGCTACAAAACCCCGCCGGCCTGGCTGGGCGGACTGGTCATCCTGGTGTCGCTGTGTTTGGCCCACGTCACCCACACGCTCGTGGAGGACCCGCTGCGCCAACACCGCCCACGCCCGCGTGGCGACGACCATCCGGTGGCGGCCGCGAGGGCGTCGCTACGCACGCTGCCCGGCGTCGCGCGTGCGGTGGGAGGCGTACTGTCCGCAGCGCTGTTCACCGTCGCGCTGGCCGTGCAACCGTACTGGGACACGCGGGTGGACAGCGCAGAAAAGGCGCTCGACCCGGTCAACTACCCCGGCGCCCGCGCCATCCAGGGCGCACAGGTGCCGGATGTGAAGCCGCAGCCGGACCCGAGCCTCATCGCCGGCGTGTTCCCGCCTATCGGTCTCGACGACTGCATGATTTTCCTCCCAGAAGCCCCCGACGCCATGCCCGGCCCAGACTGCACCTACGGCGACTTGGAGGCGGACACCACGATCGTGCTCGCCGGCGGCTCCCACATCGAGCCGTTCATCGTCCCCCTGGACAAACTGGGCAAGGAACACCACTTCAAGGTCGCCACCTTCGTGCGCCAGGAATGCCCGCTGGTGGTCGGCGGCCCGCTGGATCCCGCCAACGACATCGTCTCCCCGGAGTGCGCCGAGTGGGGCGAAAACGCGATGCAGGAGATCATCAACCTGCAGCCCGACCTGCTCGTCTCCACATCCACCCGTCCCGCGGGCCACGCCGGCGACGGACGCGTCTCCGCCGACTACGTGCCCGACGCCTACGCCAACCTCTGGCAGCGCCTTGCGGAGCTTGGCATCCCGTTCGTCGGCCTGCGCGACAACCCGTGGATGTTCACCCCCACCGGCGAGCCAATGGACCCGAACCTCTGCATCGTCGCGGGCCACTCCGAGCACGCCTGCTCCATGGCGGCGGACATGGTCTACGCCCCCGAGGACCCGGCCGCGTACTTCCTCGACGGCGGCTACGCCCAGTGGGAGATCGACACCGCCGGTTGGTACTGCGTTGACGGCCTTTGCCCGCCGCAGATCGGCAACGTGTACATCTACCGCGACCAGAACCACATCTCCAACGCCTATGCCGAGTCCCTGACACCGGTGTTGTGGGAGCGCCTCGCGCCGATCTTCGAGGAGCTTTCGCTTCTCGACGTCCCTCCGGCCACCCCGTAGCCCCCTCGTTGGGCGCCGAGTTCGGTGCCCCATTCCGTGGATCCAGCTAGTAGGACCCAGCTATTCGCCATTTTTCGACGATTAGCTGGGTCCTTGTAGCTGGATCCTAGCCCTGAACGCGGGAGAAGCTCCGCCGCCTAGAAGAACTTGCCCTTCTGCATGCGCTTCATCGCCTCGTTGAAGTCCAGGTTGTTCAGGTCCATGCCCTGCATGCCTGCAGGCAGCTGCTCCTGGAGCTTTTCCAGTTCCCTCGGGTCCGGCATTCCAGGCATGCCGCCGCCCATGCCTGGCAGGCCCGGCATGCTCGGCATCTTGGGCTTTCCGCCTCCGCGCTTCGGCGGCTTACGCTTGCCGTTTTTGCCCTTGCGGCCCTTAGGTTTCTTCTTCGTGGCGGAGCGGCCGCCGCCCATGCCAGGCATGCCTGGCAGGCCGAACTGGCTGGCCATCTGCCCCATCATCTTCTTGGCCTCGAAGAAGCGGTCGACGAGCTGGTTGACGTCGGAGACTTTGACGCCGGAGCCGTTGGCGA
This sequence comes from Corynebacterium pilbarense, assembly GCF_026930265.1. Taxonomy (NCBI): domain Bacteria; kingdom Bacillati; phylum Actinomycetota; class Actinomycetes; order Mycobacteriales; family Corynebacteriaceae; genus Corynebacterium; species Corynebacterium pilbarense. The sequence continues at coordinate 24,405 of NZ_JANRML010000001.1, read as the reverse complement.
TGCGTTTGCGTCGAGAGGCATTGAGGATCTTCGGGTCCTGGCGCTCCTCGGGCGTCATGCCGCGGATGATGGCCTGGATGCGGTCGAGCTGCTTCTCGTCGACCATGTCGGCCATCTGGTTCATCTGCTTGCCGCCCGGCATCATCTTCAGCAGGTTGCCGATCGGCCCCATGCGGCGGATCATCAGCAGCTGGTCCAGGAAGTCTTCCAGGGTCAGCTCGCCGGAGGTGAGCTTGTTGGCGGCGGCTTCGGCGTCCTGCTCGTTGTAGGTCGCTTCGGCCTGTTCGATCAGGGAGAGCAAATCGCCCATGCCGAGGATTCGGCTGGACATGCGCTCCGGGTGGAAGACGTCGAAGTCCTCGAGCTTCTCGCCGGTGGAGGCGTACAGGATCGGCTTGCCGGTGACCTCACGGATGGACAGGGCTGCACCGCCGCGGGCGTCGCCGTCGAGCTTGGTCAGCACCACGCCGGTGAAATCCACGCCTTGGGCGAACGCCTCGGCGGTCTTCACCGCGTCCTGGCCGATCATGGCGTCGATGACGAAGAGGACTTCATCGGGGTTAACCGCGTCGCGGATGTTGCGCGCCTGGGTCATCAGCGTCTCGTCGATGCCGAGGCGGCCGGCGGTATCGATGATGACCACGTCGTTCTTCTGCTGCTTGGCGTGCTCGATGCCCTGCTGCGCCACGGCGACCGGGTCGCCGTGGGAGGTGCCCATCTCGTGCTCGTAGGAGTCCAGCGACGTGCCGGGGTCCGGGGCGAAGGTGGGCACGCCGGCGCGCTCGCCGACGATCTGCAGCTGCTGCACCGCGCCCGGGCGCTGCAAGTCGCAGGCCACCAGCATCGGGGTGTGGCCCTGCTTGGCCAGGTGGTTGGCCAGCTTGCCGGCCAGCGTGGTCTTACCGGCACCCTGCAGACCGGCCAGCATGATCACGGTCGGCGGGTTCTTCGCCATGTTCAGCCGGCGCGTTTCGCCGCCGAGGATGTTGGTCAGCTCCTCGTCGACGATCTTGATCACCTGCTGCGCAGGGTTCAGCGCCGCGGACACGTCTGCGCCGAGCGCGCGTTCCTTGACGCGTTTGATAAACGCGCGCACGACTGTGAGCGAGACGTCCGCCTCGAGCAGGGCGAGACGGATCTCGCGCGCGGTGGCGTTGATGTCTTCCTCGGTGAGCTTGCCCTTGCCGCGCAGGCCGCCGAGGGCTGATTGGAGGCGGTCGGACAGTGACTCGAACACGGTGTGCACGCTCCCTTGTGCTGCTAGCGGAAAATAATCCCCACAAGACTAGCGCGCGCCCTGGGCGATGGGCACATCACTGTGCTGTCGCCGGGGGCGCGGAGGCGTCGACAGGCAAATGCTTAGCCGAGCAACGCGTCGACGAAGCTTTCCACCTCAAACGGCGCGAGGTCGTCGGCGCCCTCGCCGAGGCCGACGAGCTTGACAGGCACACCAAGCTCCTCCTGCACCTGGAAGACGATGCCGCCCTTGGCCGTGCCGTCCAGCTTGGTCAGCACCACGCCGGTGATGTCCACGACCTCGCGGAACACGCGCGCCTGCATGATGCCGTTTTGGCCGACGGTGGCATCCAGCACGAGCAGGACCTCGTCGACGTTGCTCTTCTTTTCCACCACGCGCTTGACCTTGCCCAGCTGGTCCATCAGGCCGGTGGAGGTGTGCAGGCGGCCCGCGGTGTCCACGAGCACGACGTCCGCGCCCTCGGTCACACCGGTGGCCACCGCGTCGAAGGCGACGGACGCCGGGTCCGCGCCCTCCTTGCCGCGCACGGTGGAGGCGCCGACGCGCTTGCCCCAGGTCTCCAGCTGGTCGGCCGCGGCCGCGCGGAAGGTATCTGCCGCGCCGAGCACCACGGAGTGGCCCATGGACACCAGCACGCGAGCGAGCTTGCCGGTGGTGGTGGTCTTGCCGGTGCCGTTGACGCCGACGACCAGGATCACGGCGGGTTTGCCGTCGTTCGGCATGGCCTTGATCGAGCGGTCCATTTCAGGGCGCGCGGCCTCGATGAGTGTCTCGCGCAGCATCGCGCGGGCCTGATCCTCGGTCTCCACGCCGCGCTCGGCGATCTTCTCGCGCAGCGAGTCGGTGACCTTCATGGTCAGCTCCGCGCCGAGGTCCGCCATGATCAGCGTGTCCTCGATTTCCTCCCAGGCGTCCTCGTCCAGGTCGCCCGCGGTGAGGATGCCCAGCAGCCCCTGGCCGATCGCGTTCTGGGAGCGCGACAGGCGTCCGCGCAGCTTGCCCATGCGGCCGGCGGCCGGTGCGATGTCGTCCAGCGGCTCCTCCGTCGGCGCCTCAACCACCACGGCATCCTCGGAGACCTCGGCGCCCTCCTGGCGCGCCTCGTCCGCACTCTCCTGCGCCGCCGCAGCAGCCGCCGCGGCTTCTTCGGCCTCAGCAGCCTGCTTATCGACGGGCTCCGCCTCGACCTCGTCAACCCTCTCCACGGGCTCAGCTGGTTCGACGGGCTGCTCCGGCTCCACGGGCTCAGCCGGTTCCGCGGGTGCAACCGGCTGCTCCTCGGCGACCGGCTCAGCTGGCTTCACCGGCTGCTCAACCGGCTCTGCCGGCTCTGCCTTCGCGGGCTGGGTGGTTTCGGTGGGGACCTGTGGTTCGTCGTCACGCGAAATTGCGCGCTCGACGACGGTCTCTTCTTCCTCCTGCTTCGGCGGAACAAACGCGGCAGCCGCCTGCGGCTTCGCCTCAGTCTTCGGCTTCTCGCGGCGGACCGGCTCCGGCTGCTTCGGCTGCGCGTCCGCCTGCGCGAAGTTGAAGCCGCCCTTGGCCTGGTAGTTGCCTGACTTTTCCTGCTGGGTCAGCTCCTTGGGCTCTTCGACCTTGTCAAAGGAGATGGTCTTCGATTCCCTGCGCTTCTTCCCGGCGACGACAACGCCGATGAGGATCAGCGCAATGACGATGACTGCGAGGACAATCCAAAACGCAGTGCTGTTGACTAAAGCATTGAGATCCATGCGCTCTAGTGTGCCAGCACCGCCGACATTACGCGGGGGCGGGCATCAAGAAGGTCCTAGTGGCTCTTTTGGTAGAGCTCCCCGTCGCCGAGACCGATCCGCAAATCCCCCTCATCCGTTTGAGTGACCGGCAACCGTGTTTCCGCGCTATCCGCGGTGAAGATGAGGTTGTCCCCATCGACGGTGCACGCCTCGTCAGCCTCAACATTTTCGGGCTCGGCGACGTGGTGCAGCGTGCAGTCTCCCCCGTCGATGGTGAGGGTACTGGTCAGACTCTCCTCACCAGCTGATTCAACCTTGGTGTAGGTGCCGCCCAAATCCGCTGAGGTGGAGCATCCGCCGACAAAGAGAGCCAGTGCGAAGACACCCACAGCCGCGGAGGTACGTGAAACAGACATATTCACCCTTTCTCCAACTTTCGGATGATACTACTCGGCAGGAGCTGCCCCCGCAGGCTGCATGCGCTGCGAGAGCACGCGGGTCACACCGTCGCCGCGCATGGTCACGCCGTAGAGCACGTTCGCCACGTCCATGGTGGGCTTCTGGTGGGTGATCACGATGAGCTGGGAATCCTGCCGCAGCTCCTCGAGCAGGGCGATGAGGCGGCGGAGGTTGACGTCGTCAAGTGCTGCCTCGACCTCGTCGAGCACGTAGAACGGGCTGGGGCGGGCGCGGAAGATGGCCACCAGGAAAGCGAGCGCGGTCAGGGACTTTTCACCGCCGGAAAGCAAGGACAGGCGCTTGACTCGCTTGCCCGGCGGGCGGGCCTCGATCTCGATGCCGGTGGTGAGCATGTCGTCCGGCTCGGTGAGCACGAGGCGCGCCTCGCCGCCCGGGAACAGGGTCTGGAACACGCGTGGGAACTCCGCCTCCACGTCCGCCCAGGCGTCGGTGAACAGCTGCAGGATCTGCGCGTCCACGTCCTCGATCACGTTCGTGAGGTCCTTGCGCGCCTGGATCACGTCGTCGAGCTGCGTGCTCAAAAACGTGTAGCGCTCCTCCAATGCCTTGAACTCCTCCAACGCCAACGGGTTGACCTTGCCCAAAGCGCGCAGATCCTTCTCCGCCTGCTTGAGACGCTTCTGCTCCGCGTCGCGGTCGAAGTCCTCGCCCGGGGTGTAGTCCGCGAGCAGGTCAGACACCGCGATGCCCAACGACGAGGTGATGTTGGACTCCGCCTCGTCGATGCGCACCTGCGCCTGCGAGCGCGCAATGTCGGACTGATGCGCGTTGTCCGTCAGCCGCGCGAGTTGCTGGCGGGTGGCGCCCACCTGTTGGCGCGCCTGCTGCACCTTGCCCTGCAGGGAGTTGAGCTGCGCGTTCAGCTCATCGCGCTGGCCGGTAGCGCGGGCGAGCGCGTCTTCGATGCGGGCTGCCAAATCGCGCGCATGCTTCTCGACGGCACCGGCCAGCTCCCCTTCCGCCCTCCGGCGAGCCATCGCCGCTTCATGGCGGGCCTTCGCCTGGCGCTCCTGCTCCGCCTGCCGGCGCAAACCGTCGCCCTTACCGGCCTCGGCTTCCGCGCGCTGCTGCGCGGTACGTGAGGCGAGCGTTGCCTCCATTTCCAAGGACTTGGCGTGGTTCAGCGCATTTCTGGCCTGGTCGCGTTGCTCCGTCGACGGCTCCTCCGGCGACTCAGCGACGTCCGTGTCCACGCGAGTGAGGCGGTCGCGCGTCTCCTCCAACTCGCTGCGGCGCTGGGCCAAGCGCGCGTCCGCCTCGTTCGCACGTGCCGCGGCGCGCTCGTGCTCGGACTTGTTCGCCTCGGCCTGTTTGACCAGGCGTGCGAGGTCGCGGCGCCAGGATTCCACTTCGGTGTCGTGCTCGCGCAGCGCCGCCTTGGCGGACGCAGCGCTCACGCGGGCCTCGTCTGCGGCGACGGTCGCGCCTTCGAGTGTGCCGGCGAGTTCCTCGAGCAGCTGTTGTGCTCCGGCCAACTCGGACTTCGCTGCCTCGATGCGGGCCGAGACCTCCACCGTGGAGGTCTGCCCCGTGCCGGCGGCGACCCAGCCTTCGCCCACGAGCACGCCCGCAGGTGTCACGGCCCGCAGGCGCGGATCCTGCTCCACCACGCTGCGCGCGACGGCGAGATCGTCCGCCACCGCCACGTCCGCGAGCAAGCGCGTGACCGGGCCGGTCACCGATGGGTCCAACTCCACGTGGTCGAGCAGCCAGTCCGCCTCGCCGTCGGTGTCCAAGCGCCACGACGAACCGCCGCGCGCATCCACCACCACGGTCCGCGCGGCCGATTCCAGCGCGCCGACCGCGTCGTCGGAGACCTCACCCGCCAGCGCTTCGGCGTGCTCGCCGAGCGCGGCGGCAAGCGCGCGGTCCAACCCGGGCTCCACGGTGACTAAGCCCGCAAGCGCAGTAAACCCGGAGAGCACGTCTTCTGCGGAGTGCTTCGGCGTCTGCTCCGCCAGCGTGTCAATGCGCGACTGCAGGGTTGCCACCGCGCGCTCGTGCTCGCGTTGCTCGGCCCGCAGCTGGTCCAGGCGCTTGTCCGCGGCGTCGGACTCGGTGTGGGCACGGGCGAATGCGTCGTCGAGAGGCGAGCGCTCCGCCGCAAAGCCTGCGATGCGCTCCTCGACGGACGCGACCTCCGCATCTGCCTCTCGCGCGCGTTGCTTCGTCTCCGCGAGCGTTTCCTCCAGGCGGCGCACCTCCTCTTCGGCCGCCTCGACGGCCGCTGCCTGGGATTCCTCCTGCGCGATCAGGCGCACGACACCCTCGCGACGGTCCGCGATCGCGCGCACCTGCGCCATGTGTTCGCGCTCGGCGGCGTCGAAGGCTTCCTGGCGCTCGGCAACCTCCTCACGGATGGTCTCGAGTTTCTCAGCGGCCTCCTCGGCGGCTTCAAGGGCTTCGGCGTAGCGCTCGTCTGCAAGCTGCGCCCGCGCCTCCAGGTCCTCCGGATCCTGGCCGGCATAGGGCGCGAACGAGTTGGAACTGCGGGCGCGTTCCGACGCGATACGTTGGGTCGCGCTCACCCGCTCGGCCAGCGTGGACAGTGCAAACCAGAGCTGCTGTGCCTCCTGGGCCTGCGGCTGCAGCTCCTGCTGGCGCGCCTCCACGACCTCCTGCTCCTCCACCGCGGTCTCCAACGTCGCGGTGACGGTCTCCACCTGCTCCGCCAGCATCTCGGCGGCACGCTCGGCGTCTGCGTACTTCGCGCGCAGCCTTACCACCTGATCGCCGGCGAGTTTGAGCTTCGCGTCGCGCAACTCCGCCTGCACCGCCGCGCCCCGCTTGGCGGCCTCCGCCTGGCGGGCTAGGGGTTTGAGCTGCTTGCCCAGCTCGTCGGTGAGGTCGGTCAGGCGGTCCAGGTTCGCCTGCATGCCGGTGAGCTTGCGCTGCGCCTTCTCCTTGCGGCGGCGGTGCTTGAGCACACCCGCAGCCTCTTCGATGAACGCGCGGCGCTCCTCCGGGCGCGAATCCAGGATCTCGGAGAGCTTGCCCTGGCCGACGATGATGTGCATCTCGCGGCCGATACCGGAATCGGACAGTAGCTCCTGGATGTCCATCAGGCGCGCCTTGGAGCCGTTGATCTCGTACTCGCTCGCGCCGTCGCGGAACATGCGGCGGGTAATGGCCACGTCTGTGTAGTCGATGGGCAGGCGCTTGTCCGTGTTGTCGAAGGTGAGCGTGACTTCCGCGCGCCCGAGTGGCTTGCGGCCGCCCGCGCCGGCGAAGATGACGTCTTCCATCTTCCCGCCGCGCAGATTTTTCGCGCCCTGCTCGCCCATCACCCACGCGAGCGCATCCACCACGTTGGATTTGCCGGAGCCGTTCGGCCCCACTACGGCGCAGATGCCGGGCTCGAATTTCATCGTCGTCGCCGACGCGAAGGACTTGAATCCTTTGAGCGTCAGCGATTTCAGGTGCATTTTGTGGATGTTACCGCGCGTTGGCTAGCGCGCCTGCATGACCACGATGTAGCCCCAACCGTGCCCCGCCACGTAGCCGTGGGCCGCGCCGACGCCCACCGCACGCGCGTTGGACAGCATGTTGCGGTTGTGTCCCGGCGAGGTGCGCCACTGCTCAAACGCCGCTTCCGGGCTGTGCGAGCTGAAGGCGATGTTTTCGTATACGTTCGCGTCTGAGTGGCGAAAGCTGTTGGTGCGGCTGAGCTCCTCAGCCCACGCCTGCGCCTGCGCGTCTAACCGGCCGCTTCGCAACCACGGCAGGCGGCCGTTTTGGATGCGGTAGAAGTTGATGTTGCGGTAGGTTTTCGCCCGCGACGCTTCCGCCACGTCCCACGGCAGACCGGGATCGTACTGCCGGTTGGGCAGGCTGCTCATGGACGCGAAGCTGGAGGATAAGTCCTGCGCTTGCGCGGGCGCCGGGGACAACGTGATGGCGAGAGCGGCCACTACCGCCACGGTGCGTGCTTTCATCGTTCCTCAAACCCTTCCGCGCCCTTGGGCTCCCCGAATTGGGCCTGGACGTGCTCCACGTTCCCCGGACGATCTGCACTCGAAGGCTGTTCTTCAAGAAGATCTTTTAGCTTTGCGACGTCACCTTCGGTCCCCTCCGCAACCACCTCCACCCTGCCGTCAGCAAGGTTCTTCGCGTAGCCGGCCAATCCCAGCTCGAGGGCGCGGGAGCGGGTCCACCAGCGAAACCCGACGCCTTGGACGGTGCCGCGGACATGGGCGGTCATGCGTGTATCTGCCATGCCACCCAAGCGTAGCGCCCGATTAACGCCCGCGGTTGTCGTCGCGAAGCGCGATGCGGTCCTCGTCGCTACGGCGGGTCACCGGGTCCGAGCCGTCCCAGAACTCCACGTTCTTCAGCTCCGGCAGCATCTCGCGGTGGAACACTGGGTCGATGCCCTTGCGTCGCTGGTCGTTGAAGTTCTTCAACAGCTTCAGCACCACGCCGCCGAGCGGGATGATGGCGACGATGTTGAAGATGGCCAGCAGGCCGGCCATGGTGTCGCCGAGCGCCCACACGAGTGGAACGGAACCAAACGCGCCGAAGATGACAAACCCGATGACAATAATGCGGAAGACGTTGAGCGCAGATTTGGATTCGGTGAGGTACTCCAGGTTGGTTTGCGCGAGGTAGTAGTTGCCAATCACGGAGGAGAACGCCAGGAAGAACAGAATGGCCGTGATGGCGTGGGCGCTCCAGTCGCCCAAGGAATCAGCCAGCGCGGACTGGGTCAGGGAGACGCCCTGCACATCGTCCTTGCCGTAGGACACCGCCGGGCCGAGCAGCACGATAAAGGCGGTGATGGTGCACACGAGCAGCGTGTCAAAGTACACGCCGAGGGTTTGCACCAGGCCCTGCTTGACCGGGTGGGACACGGTCGCAGAGGCAGCTGCGTTCGGGGCGGAGCCCATGCCGGCTTCGTTGGAGAACAGACCGCGGCGCATGCCTTGGGTAAACGCGAGCCAGACCCCGGCGCCGGCGACTTCCTTCAAGCCCAACGCATGGGTGACAATCAGCTCGAACATGGCGGGGATCTCGCGCCAGTTCACCACGAGTACCACCACGCCCATGATGATGTAGGCGCCGGCCATAAACGGCACGATCACCTGCGTCCACGATGCGATACGCGTCACGCCGCCGAAGATGACCAGGGCGGTGAGGATCGCCAGCACACCGGCGACCGCGCATTTGACCAGCGCGGAGTCGTTGCCCACGGAGGTTTCAATCGCGGCGGTGATGGAGTTGGTCTGGATGGCGTTGTAGACAAAGCCGTAGGTCAGCGCCAAAAAGGCCGAGAACAGCACGGCCAGTGGCCTCCAGCCCAGGCCGCGCGTCATGTAGTAGGCGGGCCCGCCGTGGTAGTTGCCTTCCGCGTCCTTGGTCTTCCACAGCTGCGCAAGCGTGGACTCCACAAACGCGGTGGCGCCGCCGAGCAGCGCAAGCAGCCACATCCAGAACACCGAACCCGGCCCGCCGATGGAGATCGCCAGCGCCACGCCGGCGATGTTGCCGGTGCCCACGCGCGAGGCCGCGGAGATGGTAAACGCCTTGAACGCGGATACGCCACCGTATTCTTCGTCGAGGTCGCGGCCCTCGCGATCCTTGCCCTTGGGCGTCTCGGCGACGGCCTTGAGCATGTCCGGGATGAGGCGAATTTGAACGAACAGTGTGCGGAATCCGAAGTAGACGCCGGCGGCGATGAGGAACACCGGGACGATGTTCCACAGCACGCCGTTGAGCGAATCTTCGACGAAGGTGGTGGCTGTTTCCATGGCGGGCAGTGTATCCACAGGTTGCCCACATCACACAACTAGAGGCTTTTGAGCTACCCCTCCACCGCACCCGCCCCCACAAACCCAGAGGAAGCACCCCCTACTACGGCCCAAAATCGGACAAACTCACCCTTTCGTTCTCTGGGTTTGCGCAAAGGGGGGCGCAAAAGCCTTACCCCTCCACCGCCGGGGTGCACACTTCGCCGGGTGCAATCGCGCCGTGGGTGCCAAACTCGCGCTGCCAGTACAGCAGCGGGCAGTTGGTGTTGACGTCGGTGGCGGCAACGTCGACAAGCACAAGCACGTGGTCGCCCGCAGCAATCATCTGCGCAACACGCCCGGCTACCCACGTGTGGTTGTCGGCCAGCTGCGGCGCGCCGTCGGCCATCGTCCACTCCACCCCCGCGAAGCGGTCCACCCCCTTCGTGGCGAAGCGCCGCGCCAGCATGTTCTGCTCGGTGGAGAGCACATTAATGCCTATCGACGCCCCTTCGGCCAACAACGCCAACAGCGACGACCTTTGATCGAGCGAGACCAGCACCATCGGCGGATCCAGCGAGAGCGACATGAAGGCGCTGACGGTGGTGCCGTGCGGGTCCGTCGCAGAACCGGTGGTCACGATCGCCACCGCGGCAGCCAGCTGGCTCATTGCGTCTTTGAATGCTGACTGATCAACCATGTCGCACACCGTACTCGCGCGCTACAACACCTGGCATGCCGGGCAGAAGTAGCTGGAACGGCCGCCGACCACAACGCGTTCAATCGGGGTGCCGCAGCGGGCGCAGGGTTTGTCCGCCTGCCCGTAGGCGTTGAGTGAGCGGGAGAAGTACCCGGACGCGCCGTTGACGTTGACGTACAGCGAGTCGAAGCTTGTGCCGCCCTGCTCCAGCGAGCGGGCCATCACTTCGCGCGAGGCATCCAGCACTGCCTCCGCGTCGCGCTGACGCATGGTCTTCGCGCTGCGCCAGGGCTTCAGGCGCGCGGCCCACATCGCCTCGTCGGCGTAGATGGATCCGATGCCGCTGACCACCTCCTGGTTCAGCAGCACATTTTTCAACGGCGATTTCCTCCGCCGCATCGCCCGGGCGGTCTCCCGGATGTCGAAGTCGGGCTCGAACGGGTCGGGGGCGATGTGGAGGGCGGGGTGCGGGATGCCGCCCACAAGCTGTGTGTACTGCCAGAACCCGAAAGTGCGCTGGTCCACAAAATCCAGCTCCACCTCCCCCAGGTCCGCGCGGATACGCAAGTGCGGCGAGGTGACGGTGCCATGCTTTGCCACGAGCATCTGCCCGCTCATGCGCAAGTGCACGAGCAGCGCCGCGCCGTCGCTGAGCGTGAACCACATGTATTTGCCGCGCCGGCCCGTGCCAGTAATCGTGAGCCCCGGCAGCGCGGCCTCCAAGTCCACGGTGTTGCCGCGCGCGGCACGGGGGTGCAGCACCTCTACCCGCTGAAACGTGCGGCCGGCCACGTGCTGGTCCAGCCCGCGGCGCACCACCTCAACTTCGGGCAGCTCAGGCATTGCCGCGAACGGCCTCCGCCGCGTGGTCGCGCAGGTACAGCACCGCTTGGTGGGCCGCCTCCTGCTCCGCCAGCTTCTTGTTCGGGCCGGTGCCGGTGCCGCGGGAAACGCCGCCCACCAGCGCCTGCGCGGTGAACGTCTGGTTGTGCTCGGGGCCGGACGCTTCGGAGACGTACTCCGCCACCGGCAGCTTCAGCTCCGCCAGGCGCACCTGCAGGTCGGTCTTCCAGTCGTGGTGCTTCTTGTTCACGGTGGCGGTGCGGAGCTTTTCGTCGAAAAGCTTGAGAATGACATCGCGCGCCGGCTCGAAGCCGTGCTGCAAGTAGATCGCGCCGAAGATGGCCTCGGTGGTGTCCGCGAGGATCGACTCCTTCTCGCGGCCGCCGGTGAGCTCCTCACCCTTGCCGATGAGCACGTGCTTGCCCAGGTCGATCTCCCGGGCGATGTCCGCCAGGCCGTAGCGCGAGACGATGGCGGCGCGCATCGGCGACAGGTCGGATTCAGGGCGCGACGGGTACAGCTCAAACAGTTTGGTGGCCACGGACAGGCCCAGCACGGCGTCGCCGACGAACTCCAAGCGCTCGTTGTTGGGCAGGTGCCCGTGCTCGTTTGCGAAGGAGCGGTGGGTCAACGCGAGCTTCAGGCTCTCGCGCTCGATGTCCACGCCGAGGTGCGCAATGAGCGGGGCGTGGTCTACGGCGTCAAACGCCTGCTCCCACAGCTCGTCCGCGTTGCCTTTGTTCTTCTTCGAGCGGCTCACAGGAACTTCTCCAGGCCGGCCCAGCGCGGGTCGACCAGGTTGTTCTCCTGGCCCTCGACCGCGTCCGGGGCCGGCACGTCGGTGTCGCCCTCGCACTCCGGCTCGCAGGTGGGGTTGAACGGCCAGTTCATGCCTGCCTCGTCCACGAACGCCTGCTCTAGGTCCACGGTGCCGTCGACAACCTTGCGGATCTCGTCGCCGGAGCCCTGGTCCTCGTCTTCCTCACTGTCGCCGGTGATGAAGTCGTCGGAGGCGGAAAACACCTCGGAGACGCGCAGCGTTTCTGTCGGGGTGAGTTCCTTCAGGCAGCGCACGCACTGGCCCTCAAGCTGCGCCGTGGCGGTGGCATCCACCATCACTCCGGAGCCGAGCGGGATCAGCGTCGCCTCAATCTCAACCTCGCGCCCTTCAGGGATCGCGATCATCTCGGGGCCGATGCGCGTCGGGGACGGGCCCGTCTGCGTCACAGTCTCTGGGGTGCCGTCGCCGCCGAGGACGTCGCTTACGTCGAATACGAAAGGATTGGTAGACATAGCGGCCACAGACTACCCGTTAGTACTCGTCGCGGCGGCCGCGAGCCACCGCACCTGCGGCACCGGCACCGCGGCGCAGCGCGGAACGGTCGGAGGAGACGGTCTGCAGCACGCCCCGCAGCCCGTCTTCGAACTCGGCGAGCTTGGAGTCGACGTAGTCGTCACACTCGGAGCGCAGGCGGTTGGACTCGGCGGTCGCCTCGTCCACCAGACGGTGCGCCTCCTCGTCGGCACGGCGCATGACCTCGGACTCGGAGATCAGACGCTCCTGCTCCGCAAGGCCCTTGTCCACGGTGCGCTGGTACTCGGCGTTGCCGGACTCGACAATGTTGTCGGCCTCTCGCTGCGCGTTGGTGACGGTCATCTCGGCCACGTTCTGCGCTTGGGTGACCATCATGTTGGATTCCTCTTCCGCGTCGGTGACCAGGTTGGTCGCGCGCGCCTGCGCGTCAGAGAGCATCGACTCGGACTCGGAGTGCGCGTCGGAGACGATGCGGCGGGCATCCTCCTCGGCGTCGCCGACGAGCATGTCGGCGCGGTCCTGCGCCCCGCGCAGGATCTCGTCCTGCTTGTCCAGCACGTCCTGCGCGTCGTCCAAGTCGACGGGCAGGGCGTTTCGGAGGTCGTCGAGAAGCCCGAGCATCTCATTGCGGGGAACCATGCAATTAGAGGTCATAGGCACGCCGTAGGCCTGCTCCAGAGTTTGAACTAGCTCATCCAGGGCTTCAAAAACGCGGTACATGGTGCCTAAGCGTACCCGTTAGAGCGCTAAATCACGCCCTGAGCGAGCATCGCGTCGGCCACCTTTTTAAAACCGGCGATATTTGCGCCGATGACGTAGTCGCCCGCGCGGTCGTATTCCTCGGCGGTGTTGTTGGTCACCTTGAAGATGTTGGACATGATCTTGTGCAGACGGTCGTCCGTGTAATCGAAGGACCAGGAGTCGCGCGAGGCGTTCTGCTGCATCTCCAAAGCGGAGGTGGCCACACCGCCGGCGTTAGCGGCCTTACCTGGGCCGAAGCACACGCCGCGCTCACGGAAGACCTCGATCGCCTCAGCGGTGGACGGCATGTTCGCTCCCTCGGCGACGTAGCGCACACCATTGTCAACCAAGGTGCGCGCGTGGTCCCCACCTAACTCGTTTTGCGTCGCGCACGGCAGCGCCACATCGGCTTTGAGGTCCCAGATGGAACCGTCCTTATGGAAGGTCGCGCCGGTGGTTTCCTCCACGTACTCGGACACACGCCCGCGGCGCTTCTCCTTGATGTCCCGGACGAGCTCGATGTCCACGCCATTGGGGGTCTCCACCCAGCCGGAGGAATCGGAGAAGCCGACCACGGTCGCGCCAAGCTCCTGCGCCTTCTGCATGGCGTAGATGGCCACGTTGCCGGAGCCGGAGACGATCACCTTTGCGCCGTCGATGGATTCGTTGTTGGCCTTCATCATCTCGTTGGTGAAGTACACGCAGCCGAAGCCGGTGGCTTCTTTGCGCACCAGGGAGCCGCCCCAGGTCAGGCCCTTTCCGGTGAGCACACCCGATTCGTGCTGGTCCACCAGGCGGCGGTACTGGCCAAACAGGTAGCCGATCTCGCGGCCGCCCACGCCGATGTCGCCAGCGGGCACGTCGCGGTACTCGCCGATGTGGCGCCACAGCTCAGTCATGAAGGACTGGCAAAAGCGCATGATTTCCCCGTCGGAGCGGCCCTTCGGGTCGAAGTCGGAGCCGCCCTTGCCGCCGCCGATGGGCAGACCGGTCAGGGAATTTTTGAAGATTTGCTCGAAGCCGAGGAACTTGATGATGCCCAGGTTTACGCTCGGGTGGAAGCGCAAGCCCCCCTTGTAGGGGCCGAGTGCGGAGTTGAACTGGACGCGGAAGCCGCGGTTGACGCGCACATTGTTGTCGTCGTCCAGCCAGGGCACGCGGAAGATGATCTGGCGCTCCGGCTCGCAGAGGCGCTCGACCAGCCCGTAGTCCGCGTAGTGCGGGTCTTTCTCCAGCACGATCTTCAGCGAATCCAGCACCTCGGCCACTGCCTGGTGGAACTCCGGCTCGCCCGCGTTGCGTTCCAACAGCTTCTGATAGTAGCCGGCAACTTCTTGATCAATCGCGCTCATTGAGCGTGGCCTCCGATATCTATAGCTATGCAGAATTCTGTACCGGACAAACTGTACAACACCGTTCGGCCGCTCGTCGCCGACAGCTAGAATCTCCCCCATGGTTTCTCCGCTCGACGCAGTTCCGTCGCCCAAAATCGTTGTCGCCCCGGATTCGTTCAAGTCCACCGCAACAGCCGCCGAGGCCGCAGAATGGCTCGCCGAAGGCGTGCGCTCCGTCATCCGCGACGCGCAGATCGTGCTCACCCCCATGGCGGACGGCGGCGAAGGCACCTCGTCGCTGTTCGAGGGCGAGCGCATTTGCTTGCCGACGACTACCGCGGCCGGCCGCCTCACGGAGGCGGAGTACACCTTCCACGCCCCGAGCAAAACTGCCTACATCGACGTCGCCGCCGCCTCGGGCCTGCCCGCGGTGGACGAGCCGGTGCCGCTGACCGGCGACACGTACGGCACCGGCGTGCTCATCGCGGACGCGCAGACCCGCGGCGCTGAGCGCATCGTGCTGGGGCTTGGGGGCACCGCAACGATCGACGGCGGCACCGGCATCCTCGTCGCCCTTGGCGTCAACCCCCTGGACCAGGCCGGCTACCAGCTCAAGCCCGGCGGCGGCGCGTTAGAGCAGCTGGCGAACTTCGACACCGCGAAGGTCAACGTCCCCGCCGGCGCCGTGGAGTGGGTCCTGCTCACGGACACCACCGCGCCCGCCACCGGGCCCGAGGGCGCGGCGCACGTCTTCGGCCCGCAGAAGGGCGCGACTAGAGACGACATCGAGGTGCTCGACCGGGGCCTGGCACGTCTGTGCGAGGTCGCGGACGTGGATCCGGCAACCCCAGGCTTGGGCGCTGCGGGCGGCGTGGGCATCGGCATCACGTGGCTGTCCACCATGCTCCACGGGGACTCATCCCACGTGCACATCCTGCCCGGCGCGCGCGTGGTGGCGGACTCCAACGGGCTCGCGGAGCAGGTCGCAGGCGCAGCTCTCGTGATCACCGGCGAGGGCCGCTTCGACGGGCAAACGGGCACCGGCAAGGTCGCCTCCGTGGTCGGCGAGCTGGCCCGCGAGGCCGACTCAGTGTTTGCCGTCGCTGCAGGCCGTTTCGACGAGCAGCCGGACGCGGGCACCATCGCGGTCACTCTCCCGGAGACCGGCAACGTGCGCGAGCAGCTCACCCAGGCCGGCGCAGAGATCGCCGTGGCCTACCTCAGCACCTCGACGGTCCAGGGGTAGATCGAGGGCGACTCGAAGCGGTCCTGATCCTCCAGCATCACCGGGTCGCGCGGCAGGTCCACCTTCGGGGTGAGGATGCGCGACAGGCCCATGGCGAGGCGGTTGAGGCTGTCCGCACCTTCGGGCGTGATGCTGTAGCGGAACACTTCTGCTTCCGCGGGGTCTTCGCCCCGGTCCCGCTCGTAGGTTTCGGCCAGCTGCGCGCGCACGGAGTCGTCGATTAGCACCTGCTCCATTTCCACCGCGCCCGCGGTGAGCTTCTCGCGGTGCACGAGGATGTCGAGTGCGCGCTGGAAGACCTCTTTGACCTCGCCGGCGACGGTGGGTGGGACGAGGACGTCGAATTGGATCACAGACATGCGCTTAAGGCTAACCGGTATGGTTGCGTGCATGTCTAACCCCACCGTGAACCCAGCGCACTCGTACCACGTTGCGCTGCGGACCATGGCGGACGGGACCTTAAAGCAGGTCAATCCGTTCTCCGGCACGGAGGTGTGGACAGTTCCAGGCCGCGGCAACAGGCCCCTTACCGCCACAGGCGCCCCGCCTGAGCCCTTGGGGCCCGGCGCGCACGCGGACACCTGCAATTTCTGCGAAGCGCGCAAACTGCGCACCCCGCCGGAGAAGTCGCGGCTGGTCGCCGACGGCGAGGGGTTTGCCATCCTGCGCGACGCCATGCCCGACGAGTTAGACAACACAGTCGCGGAGTTTCGGCGGGTGCCCAACCTGTTCGAGATCGTCTCCTACGACTACTGGCAGAAAAACTACGGCTACGAAATGCCCGTGGCGCGCCGCAGCCACATGGAGCGCTACCTGGCGGATCCCGCCGGACGCGAGCATGTGCTGGAGATCGTGCGCACGCGGCTGGCCGCGGCCGGCCAAGATCCCAATAAGTCGGAAGACGAGCTGCTTGAGCTGGCCCCGGCCTACTTCGGCGGCGGCCACGACGTGATCATCGGCCGGCGCCACTTTGCAGACGGTGCAACGCGCACCAACCAGCTCGCCGGCTCCGGGTCGCTGACCCCGGAGGAGCACTACCGCTTCATCGCGTTCACCGTGGATTCGCTGCGCGACCTGGTGGAGCAGCACACCTACGCCCGCTACGTGGTGGTGTTCCAAAACTGGCTCTCGCCCGCCGGCGCCTCGTTCGAACACCTACATAAGCAGCTGGTGGCCATCGACGAGCGCGGCGTCAACGCCGAAACCGAAACGGCGAAGCTGCGCCAGAATCTGAACCTGTACAACGACTGGGGCGTCAACCACGCGTTCTACCAAAACCTGGTGATTGCGGAGAACGACCACGCCATCCTCACCGCCGGCGTGGGCCACCGCTACCCCACCATGACGGTGTACTCGAAGTCGCGCGCCAGCGAGCCGTGGGAGCACACGGACGAAGAGGTCCGCGCGGTCTCCGACCTGCTGCACGCAGCCCACGCCGCCACCGGCGGGCAGGTAGCCACAAACGAGGAGTGGCACTACCGCCCCGTGGACCTGGACGTGCCCATGCCGTGGCGCATCAACCTGAAATGGCGCATTTCCACCCTCGCCGGCTTCGAGGGCGGCACGCAGATTTACGTGAACACGCTCTCGCCGTTTGACATGCGCGACCGCGCCACGGCTGCACTTCGCACCTTGCGTAGCGACGGACACGTGGCCCCCTCCCTGCGCATCGCCGAGGAATGCACCCCGGCGCCCAACCTATTGCGATATAACCCAAATTTGGAGAGATGAGTTTTGAGTAGTATTTCCGAGATTTTGCGCTCCTACTCCGTGGACGAGGTGTGGCAGCGCCGCCTCTACGAACTGCTGCACGCCAACCCGGAGCTGTCCATGCAGGAGGAGGAGACCTACAGCCGTCTGATGATGGAGCTGTCGCGCTTCGACTGCGAAGTCATCGCCCCGATCGGCAAGTTCGGCATCTGCGCCGTCTTCGAAAACGGCGAGGGCCCGACCGTGATGCACCGCGCGGACTTCGACGGCCTTCCTGTGACCGAGCAGACCGGCGCGCCGTACGCCTCCCACAAGGTGGCCAAGACTGCCGACGGGCAGACCGTGGGCACCATGCACGCCTGCGGCCACGACATCCACACCACCGCGCTGCTGAGCATGTGCGACTTTTTGGACAACACCCGCGAGCAGTGGTCCGGCACCTTTATCGCCTTGTTCCAACCCGGCGAAGAGATCGGCGCCGGCGCCCAGGACATGGCCGACGGCGGCCTGACCGAAAAGGTGCCCGCCCCGGACGTGGTCTTCGGCCAGCACGTCATGCCCGGCCGCGCCGGCGAGGTGATGTCCAAGCCGGGCCCGCAGTTCGCCGCCTGCGACTCCATCCGCATCAAAATCCCGGGTCGCGCCGCTCACGGCTCCATGCCGCACAACGCTATTGACCCCACCTACACCGCGGCCATGATCATTGCCCGCCTACAGGCGATCGTGGGCCGCGAGGTGGACCCGGCGGACTTCGCCGTAGTCACTGTGGCCAGCATGCACGCCGGCACCACCAACAACATCATCCCGGGCGAGGCCGAGCTGGTGCTCAACTGCCGCTTCTACTCCGACCGGGTCAAGGCGAAGGTCTACTCCGCCATCAAGCGCGTGGTCCACGCCGAGGTGCTGGCCTCCGGCTCGCTGGACCAGGCCATGATCTCCTTTTTCGCCCACGGCGAGCTGCTGGACAACGACGAGGAAGTGTTCACCCGCGTGCGCGAGCAGTTCGACGGCGTCTTCGGCGACGCCTCCGTCACTGCCGACCCGAAGACCGTCTCCGAGGACTTCCCCGTCATCGGCCAGGCCTACGGCGCGCCGTACTTCTTCTGGCTCGTCGGCTGCACACCCCACGACGTGTGGGACAAGGCCGTGGAGGAAGACCGCGTCGGCGAAGACGTGCCCGTCAACCACATGTCCACCTTCCTGCCGGAGTACGAACCCACCATCGACGCCTCCACCCGAGCGGGACTGACCGCCGCGCTGACGTACCTGGCCAAGTAGCGCGGCCGCGGTCACCTGCACGCACCCCGGCGCGCCGGTACGCTCGGGAGACATGACTGCATCTCAGCCAGCTTTCGAGCAGACCGTCGAGGGCCACGTCCGTAGCTTCTCCGGCCGCGCGCCGCAAGACTCCACGGTAAAGAAGTTCTGGACGGGGCTTTCCGCCGCCACTGTCGAGCAGATCGCCGACAACTGGGCGAAAACCCGCAACACCTACCAGGCCACCCGCCGTGCGGCGTACTTCTCGGCGGAGTTCCTGGAGGGTCGGGCGCTGCTGAATAACCTGACCAACCTTGGGCTCGTCGATAAGGCGAAAGCCATTGCGGAGGCCAACGGCTTCGAGCTTTCGGATGTGCTGGAGGCTGAGCACGACGCCGCCCTGGGCAACGGCGGCCTGGGGCGCCTGGCCGCTTGTTTCCTCGATTCCGCCGCCGAGCAGGACTTCCCGCTCACCGGCTACGGCCTGCTCTACCGCTACGGGCTGTTCCGCCAGGAGTTCGAGGACGGCTTCCAGCGCGAGCACCCGGACGCGTGGAAGGAGTCCTTCTACCCCTTCATCATCCGCCGCGGCTCGGAGCAGCGCATTGTGAAGTTCGACGACATGCACGTGCGCGCCATCCCCTACGACATGCCGATCACCGGCTACGGCACCGACAACGTGGGCACTCTGCGCCTGTGGGACGCCTCCCCGATCGCCGAGTTCGACTACGACGCGTTCAACTCCCAGCGCTTCGCCGACGCGATCCTGGAGCGCGAGGCCGTCCACGACATCACGCGCGTGCTCTACCCCAACGACTCCACCTACGCCGGCAAGCTTCTGCGCGTGCGCCAGCAGTACTTCTTCTGCTCCGCATCGCTGCAGGAGCTTATCGACGACTACCGCGCCGCCCACGGCGACGACCTGCGCGACTTCCACAAGTACAACTCCATCCAGCTCAACGACACCCACCCGGTGCTGGGCATCCCCGAGCTGATGCGCCTGCTCATGGACGAACACGGCCTCGGCTGGGACGAAGCCTGGGAGGTGACCACCCACACGTTCGCCTACACCAACCACACGGTGCTGCAGGAGGCGCTGGAGACGTGGGAAGAGTCCATCTTCAAGCAGCTGTTCTGGCGCATCTGGGAGATCGTGGAAGAGATCGACCGCCGCTACCGCCTGGACATGGAAGCCCGCGGCGTGGATGCGGAGACGGCCCACCACTACTCCCCGGTCCACGACGGTCGCGTGCACATGGCGTGGATCGCCTGCTACGCCTCCTACTCCGTCAACGGCGTGGCGGCGCTGCACACCGAGATCATCAAACGCGACACGCTCGGCTTCTGGCACGGCCTGTACCCGGAGCGCTTCAACAACAAAACCAACGGTGTCACCCCGCGCCGCTGGCTGCGCATGTGCAACCCCCGCCTGTCCGCACTGCTGGACCGTCTCGCTGGCTCCGACGAGTGGGTCACCGACCTGGACAAGCTCAAGGAGCTTCGCCCGCTTATGGACGACCCGAAGGTGCTCAACGAACTCCGCGACATCAAGTCGGCGAACAAGCGCGACTTCGCGGAGTGGATCGCCGCCCGCCAGGGTGTGGAGATCGACCCGAACTCCATCTTTGATACGCAGATCAAGCGCCTGCACGAGTACAAGCGCCAGCTGATGAACGCGCTGTACATCCTGGATTTGTACTTCCGCATCACAGTCGACGGCGAGCGCGACGTTCCCAAGCGCACCTTCATCTTCGGCGCGAAGGCGGCTCCGGGCTACGTCACCGCCAAGGGCATCATCAAGCTCATCAACACGATCGCGGAGCTGGTGAACAACGACCCGGAGGCCTCGAAGTACATCCACGTGGTGTTTGTGGAGAACTACAACGTTTCGCCTGCGGAGCAGATCATCCCGGCCACGGACGTCTCCGAGCAGATCTCCACCGCCGGCAAGGAAGCCTCCGGCACGTCGAACATGAAGTTCATGATGAACGGCGCGCTCACCCTGGGCACCATGGACGGCGCGAACGTGGAGATCGTCGACGCTGTCGGCGAGGACAACGCCTACATCTTCGGCGCCCGCGAGGAGGAGCTGCCGGAGCTGAAGGCGCACTACAACCCGCGCCAGGTGGCCGAGCAGACCCCGGGACTTATGCGCGTCCTCGACGCGCTCGTGGACGGCACGTTAGACGACCGCGGCACCGGCGCCTTCCACGACATCCGCGCCTCGCTTCTGGAGGACAACGGCTACGGCGAGCAGGACGTCTACTACGTCCTCGGCGATTTCGCCGCCTACCGCGAGGCCCGCGACCGCATGGCCGCGGACTACTACGCCGACCCGGATGGTTGGGCGCGGAAGTGCTGGATCAACATCTGCGAGTCCGGCCGTTTCTCCTCCGACCGCACGATCCGCGACTACGCGGAAGAGGTGTGGAAGATCGAGCCCACCCCGATCAACTAACTAGTCACGCACCATGCGCTTCAAGGTGACGCTGTCGCCCGCTATACGATCTCGGCACAATGATTCTGCTCGTTGACAATTACGACTCATATACATTCAACCTCGCCCACCTGGTAGCGCAGGCCGCCGGCCGCGAGCCCCTCGTGGTCCCCGCGGGCGAGGCCGCTGACCTTCCTCAACGTGTGCGCGCCGGCGAGTTCAGCCACGTTGTCATCTCCCCGGGCCCCGGCACCCCGGAGCGCGAGGAGGACTTCGGCGCGTCCCGGCGCGTCATCGAGGCAGCCGCCGACGCGGATATCCCGCTGCTCGGCGTGTGCTTGGGGCACCAGGGATTGGCCATGCTGGCTGGTGCGGCCGTGACCCGCGCCCCGGAGCCGCGCCACGGGTTCGTCTCCACCGTCACCCATTCCGGCGAGGGCATCTTTGCCGGCATCCCGCAGGATTTTGCGGTGGTGCGCTACCACTCGCTTCACGTTGACGAGGTCCCCGGCATCACCGTCCACGCCCGCAGCGAAGACGGTGTCATCCAGGCGCTCAAGGTCGACGGGCTCGACCACTGGGGCGTGCAATTCCACCCCGAGTCGGTACTCACCCAGCACGGCGCGGCGATCATGCGCAACTTCCTCAGCGGCTGGCGCCTGCTCCACCGCGAAGTGCCCGGCGCGCTCGACTGCCAGCGCGTCTTCAACGCCATCAAGCGCGACGGCAACGACGCGTTCTTCCTCGACTCCGCCGACGCGCGCGGGCGTTTCTCCATCCTCGGCGACACCGCAGGAACGCTTTCGCGCTCCATGAGCTATTCGCTTGACGGCGGCAACGTGCTCGACACACTCGACGCCGAACTGTCCACCCCAGTCATCGACGCACCCGACCTGCCGTTTATCGGCGGGTGGATCGGGTACTTGGGCTACGAGTGCGCGCAGCTGACCATGCCGATCACGCTGCGCCACCGCTCGCCCTACCCTGATGCGTACTTTGTGCGCCCGCAGTCGTTCATCGTTTACGACCACCAGGCCGAAACCGCGCACCTGTGCGCCCTGGCGGGTGACGGCGCTACCGATCTGCTCGACCGGCTGGAGCAGGCATTGAAGGGGGCGGAGGGGGCCGGAGGGACGTCGATAGGCGAAGGCTCCTGGAGCAACCCGGACTACCTAGGCAGCATCGAGCGGGCGCAGGAGTTGCTGCGCGCGGGCGAGAGTTACGAGGTGTGCCTGACCGACACTTTCACCGCCGAAGCGACCGGAGATATCTACCGCCAGCTGCGCGAACACAACCCCGCACCGTACGCCGCACACCTCATCTTTGACGGCGTGGAGGTCGCCAGCGCCTCGCCCGAGCGCTTCCTCACCGTGCGCGGCCGCGAGGTGGAGGCCAAGCCGATCAAGGGCACCATCGCCGCCGATCAGAACCCCGCGCTGCTTGACGACGCCAAAACCCGCGCCGAAAACCTCATGATCGTGGACCTTTTGCGCAACGACCTCTCCCGCGTCTGCGAGCCCGGCACCGTGCGCGTGCCCGGGCTGATGCAGGTGGAGTCGTACGCGACGGTGCACCAGTTGGTTTCCACCATCACCGGCCGCCTGCGCGAGGGCCACACTGCCGTCGACGCGGTTCGCGCGACGTTCCCGCCTGGCTCCATGACTGGCGCGCCGAAACTGCGCACCTGCGAAATAATCAACCGGCTGGAGACTTCCCCGCGCGGCGTCTACTCCGGCGCGCTGGGCTACTTCGGCTTCGACGGCCAGGCCGACCTGTCCGTGGTCATCCGCACCGCCGTGCGCGCAGGCAACACCGTCACCGTGGGTGCGGGCGGCGCGATCGTGCTCGCCTCCGACCCCGAGTCCGAGCTCGCCGAGCGCAACCTCAAAGCCCAGTCCGTGCTGGGAGCATGGGATGCGTAGGTACGCCTGGCGCGGTGAATTCGTGGAGTGCGACGTCCCCGACGGCCCTCTCGATGTGGCCGACTCGTGGCGCCACTCGAACGGCCGCACGAACGGGCTTCACCTGCATCTCGAGCGTTTTGTTCGGTCTGCTGGCCCGCTTCCCGACGGGTTCGTCGACGCGATGATGCCACTGCTGCGAGACGGCGAGCTGTTTCCCCGCATCGCGATGTCGCAGGGGCATTTACTTCTCGACGTCCGCCCCGCCCCTCCCCCTCGCTCGTCTACTGCGTTGACGTACACGCAGGCCCCCGACCCGCGCACACGTCCCGAGGTGAAGGGCCCCGACTTCACCGCATTTGGCACATACCGTTCGCGGTACCAGGTGGAGGGCACGGACGACACGGTGATCGCCGATAAGCATGGCTCCATGCTGGAAACCACCACCGGCGCGCTGGTGATGTGGGACGGCGACACCCTCTGCGTCCCCGACGGAGTGTGGCTGCCGAGCGTGACATTGCACCAGGTTGTTGCGCGGGCTGAGCGTCTACATATTCGCGTGGAGCGGCGTCGGTTCAAACCCGAGCTCGCCGCCGAGCGCCCCATGTGGTTCCTCAACTCTCTGCACGGCATCAGCCTGGTCAGCGAACTGCACGCTGGCGACACCGTGATCACTCCCCCGGCACACCCCAGCTTCAACGAGTGGCGCGACTGGTGGTGGGGCGGCTTCACGGTCGAATGGCCCGGATGCTGAAAAAACTATGCAGCTGCATAGTGAGCGGGCCCACGGGGACTATGCAGCTGCATAGTCCCCACCAACAGCAACCTACGCCGAACGCTCGGCGAGCACCTTCCCGGTCGCGGTGTCGCACGCCGGTGGCGCCGTCAGGAGCTTGAACACTTCGCGGGAAACTAACAGCTCGCTATCAGTCACACACGCGAGACTTGAGTATTTTCGGCCACATGACCAACTCGCATATTCCACAGGACATTGTCGACTACCGCCTTGCCCCGCTGTTGGGCGAGGACTATTCGGTGTTCCACGAGCTCATCTCGGACGAGCTGCACATCGACGTGTATTGCTGGGCCCCCACCGAGCAGCGTCAATTCTGGACGCTGTGCACCTCGGGGATGAACGAATACCGGATGCAGATGCCACCCGGGAAGGAAGAGTTCAACCGCACAGAGCTGGTGATGACGCTTCCGGACGATTGGCCGCTTGCGGAGATCGGCTCACAGAACGGCCCCGAAGGCGACGCGATCAGCTGGCCAGTAACCCTGCTCAAGTCCACCGCTCGCCTACCCAAAGACATGGGGACGTGGCTGTCTTACGGAACCTCGAGTCAGGCAGGGCTCGACCCGAGCGAGACCTATCCGGGTAGCGAATTCTCCGGTTTCATCATCGGCAGAGCATTCACGGTTGATGCCGAAGGAGATTTTCTGCGCACGCCTGTCGGCGACGAAGCCGTCCATTTCTTCGGCGTCTACCCCATCTACGCCGACGAGCTGCAGGCATACCTCGCAGGTGACGACGTATTAGGCAAGCTCCACGAACTTGGCGTTGCCGAAGGTGCCTATCCCGGCCGCCCATCCGTCGCATAACCCAGGCGAACAAGGAGAAAACGGTGCTTTGCCACAAAATCGAGCAAAAGATCGGCACGGCGGTCTGAGGGTGTCAGGAAGTTTGTGTGTGAGGCTCTGATCTAGAAGGAGTTTCACCGATAATGACTACGGTGTCACCGAAG